>JAODAX010000087.1 GCA_025463675.1 Naasia sp.
TTGGTGACCGTGTTCATGCTCTCGGCCGCGCGGGTCGCAGCGTCATCGAAGGCTCCGCCATCGGGAATTGTGTCGCTCATATTGGCCCCCAGCTCTCTTTCCAGGTTCGTCGTCACGATACGCCTCAGGCTGTCGCGGGTGAAGCGGACATGTCGCGGGCGAAACAACACCCGCGGCATGTCCGTTTCCCCCGCGAAACCAACATGAGGCGCTAGACCGGCTCCAGCAGGTTGTTCTTCTCGATCGCCTCAAGGGACAGCACGCGGTAGCCCTCGGTGTCGAAGAAGACGGTGATCCGGTCGTCCTCGACGCTCATCACCCTGCCCTCGCCCCACTCGGAGTGCCGAACTGCCTCATCGACCTCGAATGCACCGGAAGGATCGGCGGCGCCATCCGCCTCCTGCTCGAGCACCTCGTACGCGGTACCGGAGGAGCATGTGTCGCAGTTGCCGCACGGTCGGGGCCTCCCCGAAGTAGCCCAGCAGGAAGGTCCGCCGGCAACCCAGCGTCTCGGCATAGAGGCGCATCATGGCGATGCGGGATTCGTCGATGCGCTCGCGCTGCTCCGCTGCCTCGATGGCGGCCTGCACGGCATCTTCGACCTTCACGCCCTTGACCGCCCGAAGACCAGCGTCACGCTGCGAGAGGGCGCCGGCCTCGAGCAGCAGGTTGACCGCTTCGCCTACCGAGCGGCCCGGCAGCTGGACCGCGTCGCCGAGCTGCTGGGCGGACACCGGTCGATCCGCCGCCTGAAGCGCGGTGAGGACGCGCTCGAGGTGACCGGTCTTCGGTCGCCCCGAGGCGAAGAACTTGCGCAGCCCGAGGTCCTCCGGGCGGTAGTGCAGGGTCGCCTGCGCAGGCTGGCCATCGCGGCCGCACCGCCCGACCTCCTGGTAGTAGCTGTCGAGGGATTCGGTGATGGCGGCATGCACGACGAATCGGACGTTGGGCTTGTCGATGCCCATCCCAAACGCCGACGTCGCAACGACCACGTCGAACTCGTCGGCGTGGAACTGCTCATGGGTCTGCTTGCGCAGCTTGGCGCTGAGCCCTGCGTGGTAGGCGGCGGCTCGCAGACCGCGCTCAGCGAGCTCGGCCGCGAACTCCTCGGTGGCCCGCCGGGTGGCGACGTAGACGAGCCCAGGACCGTGCAGGTCGACCACCTCGTCGATGACCGCTCGACGCTTGTCCGCCTCCTCGACATGGCGCACGACGTCGAGGCGGATGTTCGCGCGGTCGTAGCCGTGAATGAGAAGGACCGGATCCTGCAGGCCGAGGCGCTCGATGATCTCCTCGCGCACCGGGGCGGATCCAGTTGCCGTGAGGGCGAGCACAGCAGGGCGCGGCGACGTCCGGGAGATCGCGCCGATCGCGTCCCGGAGCCGCAGGTAGTCGGGTCGGAAATCGTGGCCCCATGCAGAGACGCAGTGGGCCTCATCCACGACGAAAAGCGAGACGTTGAGCTCGGCCAGACGCTCGACGATCTCATCGCGAGCGAGCTGCTCAGGGGAGAGGAAGACGTACTCCGCCTCCCCGTCGGCGAGCTGCTGCCATGCGGCGGCGTTGGCCTTATCCGATTGGGATGAGTTCACCGCGACGGCGTTCGGTGCATCCGGCCGCGCGCGAATGCCGGCCACTTGATCCGCCTGCAGCGCGATGAGCGGCGACACGACGACGGTCAGCCCCTCGAGCAGCGCACCGGCGATCTTGTAGACCGCCGACGTTCCGTAGCCCGTCGGCATGACGGCCACGACGTCGTTTCCGGCGAGGAGCTCATCGACCGCGGTGCCCAGTCCGGGCCGGAGCTCCGACCAGCCGAACGGGTCTGCCGCGACGCGGGCGATGTCGGCGGCCCTGCGCAGCTTCGTCGCTGCCTTGGTGCTCATGCTGCGTTGGGGTCGAATCGTCCGAGCATGTTCCAGACGGTACGCGTCAGATCTGGGTGGTCGAGCGCGATCCGGCGGAGCAGCGTGAACTCGAACTCCTCCGCCCTGGATCGCGGTGCGGAGGGGTGATACGCCTGAGCACGTTCGGCGCCGAGGCCCAGCAGGTCGATCGTGTCGGTGCGCAGAATGCGGATGACCCGCTCGTCCACGCTCGGCATGTCAGGGATGAACTGCCAGGGGTCCTCTCCGTGGCGACATCTGCTCTCGATCTCGGCCTGCAGCTCGTCGCGCGCCTCGGCGCGCAATGAGTTCAATTCGGATCTCCGCACGATTCCCCTCCCGACCGTTCGACCCTATTCGACGGTTCGGGGCCGGTTGGGCGTGCGCACTCCGGGGACGTTCAGGAACCGGTGAGATGGCACCGGGCTGGGAGGAAGTTCAGGGCCTCAGACGGCCCGGGCCAGCGGCGTGCCGCTGGGTGAATCGAGTTCATTCCCGCCACGGTCGTCGTTGGCGTCGTCTGCGTTGGAATCGTTTTGGGCGTTCTCGCCGCCGAGAGCGGCCTTGGTCGATCCGTCCTCCGCTGCGCCCCTCTCGATGCGTGCGGTCGAGGTCGCCTCGTCCTCGCCCAGGATGACCTCGATGCCGGTGGGGTCGAGGACGCGCGCGATCCGCTCGCCCCACGCCTGGAGCTCGGGCTCCTCCAGTACGACGATGCCCGCGCGCCGGACGAGGTCGATGGTGGCGTCGATGTCGGAGACGTAGAACCAGAGGGACATCTGACTGGGGCCCCGGGGCGGATCGGGGTGGTACCCGATGCCGAGCGTCGCCGAACCGATCTTGAGGGTCAGGAAGGCGGGATCGTCATCCGGGTACTGGTAGACGATGCGTCCGCCGAGAACGTCGCGGTAGAAGCCGAGCAGCTTCGACAGGTCGTTGGAGACGATGATCGGGAATCCCGACCCGGCTCGCCTGGCCGACGAGTCGGCTTCCGATTCCTCGGCTCGTGCGTCCTGCGAGTTCCCGTCATCCGACATCTCTGCACCCTTCGCTGATCCCTCGCCAGCACCGGTCTACACCTGCATGGGGCGCGCGGACCGCATTGGCGACGGATGTCGCGGTCGGGTCGCATCGGGTCGGGTCGCATCGGGACGGGTCGCATCGGGCCGGCAGCCGGTAACCTCCGTTCCATGTTCTCGGTCGCCGTCACCTACCTCGTCCGGGACGGCGCTGGAGGCGAGGAGGTGCTGCTCGGCGACAAGCTCACCGGGATCGGGACGGGGCGCCTCGTCGGTCCCGGCGGCAAGCTCGAGCCGGGCGAGACCGCGGAGGAGGCGGCCGTCCGCGAAGTCGCCGAGGAGGTGGGAATCACGGTGCGGTCGCTGGTGCGGATCGCCGAACTCGCCTACACGTTTCCGCACCGGGCAGCGTGGAGCCAGAGCTCGACGGCGTTCGTCAGCCGCGACTGGA
>JAODAX010000088.1 GCA_025463675.1 Naasia sp.
CCGGCGCCCCGCGTCCGGTCGCGTGGTGTCGGGCGGCCGCCGGCGTGCCTCTTGACCGTTCACGTGGCTCAGCGTCGTTCTCGTTGCCCGAACGCCACCGATCACTGAGATCTCGTCTCGCAGGGGCAAACGCTGGTGCGTGGGCAGATGCCCGGCTAGCCGACCGCGTGCCCGGTGACCGTCGCTATCGTGCACGGCTTGCCGGCTGCGTTGCGGGCGACGACGGAGGCGATGCCCACGGTGCGGCCGCGGTGGTCGATGGTGGCCTCGACGCTCATCCGCTGACTCGGGCCAGCGGGCCGGAGGTAGGAGATGTGCACCGAAGTCGTGATGAATGGTGTCCCTCCGGCGCGGAGGGCGAGGAGGCCGGCCACCTCGGAGGCGTAGAAGAGCAGCCCGCCGTGGACATTGCCGAGTGGATTGGCCAGCCGGCGGACGACGTCGAACTCGAGCACGACGCCGGCGTCGGTCGCGCGAACCTCGCCCGCGAAGAGGTCGAGTGCGCCGTCGGCGAGGCCGAGCGGTTCGTCGTCGGGCTGGCCCGCACCCAGCATCGGGGTTCCCGGTACGAAGCGCAGGCGTTCCGTGCCGATCGCGACGACAGTGCCGTCGGCGTCGAACACCCGCCCGCGCCCCAGCCCGCCGTGCTGGTCGAGCTGCACGAGCTCGCCTTCGGCGCGAAGCGGTGAACCGTCGGTGGGCAGCGGTGCGCAGAATTCGACGAAGATGTCCGTCGACACGCCCCACAGCCCCTCCGGTTTCGCCGCCATGACCGCGTAGCCGAACACGTCGTCCACGAGCACACCGAGCGACCCTGCCGATGGCGTCCCCTCGGGGCCGAGCATCCACGGGCCGGTGGTCATCACGCCGCTCGTCGCAGCGCCGTTGCCGCTGACGGAGCCGACGCGCAGGAGTCGCTCCGGCCGCCCGTAGATGATGGCGGCAGTCAGGGAGAGGGGCGTCTGCTGCATAAGATCTTCCCGATCACGCCCGACGTTCGACCGGGGCTGCCTCCGAGTCTACGGTCTGCGTCCATTCATTCTACATTTCTTGAAATCGAAACACCGCATGTGTAGGGTGAATTCATGGCCTTCATCAGCAACCGCTACACGCGACTCATCGGCATCGAGCACCCCATCGTGCAGGAGGGACTCGGTCCCTTCCGCACCCCGAAGCTCGCGGCTGCGGTGTCGTCCGCCGGTGGGCTCGGCACGGTCTCGATGCCCGGGATGCCGGTCGATATCGAGGCGGGCGCGCGCACCTTCCGCGAGCACATCGAGGAGTGCGCAGCGCTCACCGACAAGCCGTTCGCCGTCAACATCCCGGTCGGCGTCGACCGGGACGGCGTCGTGCTGCCGTTCACCGACGTCTACATCCGCACCGTGCTCGAGGCACGAGCGGCCGACTCCGGCATCGCCGCGCAACTCCGGGTGATGACGACCTCCGCCGGCTTCCCCGGCAGGTATGTGCAACTCGTGAAAGACGCTGGCATGATCCACCAGCACAAGGTCGGCTCGACCCACCAGGCCGTCCGCGCCGAGGAGGGCGGCACCGACGTCGTCATCGCTGCCGGCTTCGAGATGGGCGGCCACGCGCCGAGCAAGGCGGTACACACGTTCGTACTGATCCCGAGCGTCACCGAGGCGGTGGATGTTCCCGTGCTCCTCACCGGCGGTGCACGCGACGGTCGGGGGCTCGCCGCCGCCCTCGCGATGGGCGCGGACGGGGTCGCCATGGGCACCCGCTTCATCACGAGCGTCGACAACTCCGACTGGCACCCCGCCTACATCCAGGCCCTGCTCGACGCCGAGGAGGGCGACGACGTCGCGTTCGACGGCGTCTACGGTCCGTGCCGCGGGTTGCGGAACGCCGCATCCCAGAGCCTGCTCGACCACACCGCGGGTGACGGCGACGAGCCGATGGGCGAGGTCGAGCTCGTGCGGTGGAAGATCGAGTCGATGCAGCGCGCCCAGACCGAGGGCGATGTGACGAACGGTCTCGTGCTCGCCGGGCAGGTGGCCTCGGCGATCAGCGGACTCATCCGCGTCGCGGAGTTCGTGCCCGCGATGGCGGAGGAGGCGGCGAACATCCTGCGTCGGCTTGCCGCCAACCTCGACGCGCCGCTCGTGGACGCGCGGTGAGAGCGGGTCTTCGGCGCGTGTGAGCGCAGTGCGGTTCGACGAGCTCACCGACCGATTCGGCCGCTGAGCTCGTCGGAACGCAGGAGGGCGTCAGTGCATTGCGGCCGCCGCCAACGTCCGCAGCTCGAACTTCTTGATCTTGCCGGTGGCCGTCGCCGGCAGCTCGTCGATGAAGTGGATGCGTTCCGGGCACTTGGGCGGCGCGATGTGCCGCTCGTTCTGGAGGAAGTCGGCGAGCTCCGCGACCGTGATCCGTGCCTCGCCGGAGGGCACGATGAACGCGCACACCTTCTCGCCGAGTCGCTCATCGGGCATCGACACCGCCGCGATCGCGGTGATCGCCGGGTGGTGCGCCGCGTTCTCCTCCACCTCGCGCGCGGAGATGTTGAGGCCGCCGCGGATGATCAGGTCCTTGATCCGCCCGGTGACTCTCAGAAACCCGTCCACCATCTTTCCGAGGTCGCCGGTGGCGAAGAAGCCGTCCGGCCCGATGGTCTCGTCGGTCTTCTCCGGGTTCTTCCAGTAGCGCAGCAGCATGCCGGGACTCGTGAACGTGATCTCGCCCTCCGTGCCGTCCGGCACCGCCTGGCGGTTCTCGTCGCGGATCTCCAACACCACACCGCGCGCGGGGCGGCCGTCGGATGTCAGCGCCTTCTCCTCCGGGTCGTCGAACTGCATGGCCGTCACGATGAGGGCCTCGCTGTTGCCGTAGACGGGCAGGGCCAGGCATCCGGGGATCAGCGCACGCCAGTCCCGCAGCAGCGTCTCGGGGATCGGTGCGCCAGCGCTCGCCCAGACCCGCATCGACGAGATGTCGTGGGTCGGGTCGGCCTGCAGTGCGCCGAGCGCCATCTGCAGGAACGGGGTGGCAGCGATACTCACGGTCGTGCGGTGCTCGGCGATGCGGCGCAGGCCGGCGTGCGGCTCCCAGACGTCGATGAGGTGGATGGCCGCACCCCACAGCAGCGGCATCATCACCCCGGCGGCGAGCCCGGTCGCGTGGGTGATCGGGGTCGGCATGAACATCACGTCGTCCTCGGTGAGCCGGAAGACGTCTTCCGCCAGGCGCCTGGCGGTGAACGCCATCGTGGCGAACGAGTGCTCGCAGCCCTTCGGCCGGGACTCGGTGCCCGAGGTGTAGATAACGGCGTGGGTGGCGTCCGGTGACGGGTACGGCCCGAGCTCGTCGTCGGAGGGCACGGTGGAGCCCGCGACGAGGTCGTCGTAGGAGAGGTGGTCGCCCGCGGCGGCCCCGCGCACGACGATCACGTGCTCGATGCCCGGGGTCGTCTCGCGGATCTCGTCGATCATCGCGGCGTAGTCGAAGTGCCGGAAGTCAGGGGTGACGATCGATACCCGCGCGCCGGAGTTGTCGATCACGAATTTCACCTCGTCACCGCGGTAGACCGGCATCGTCGGCACGAGCACGGCGCCGAGCCGGGCGAGTGCCAGGTAGATCACCACGTACTCGTTCCAGTTCGGCAGCTGAACCTGCACCCGGTCGCCCGCCGAGATGCCGAGCTTCCGCAGCGAGAGTGCGAGGCGCATGGCCTGGCCGTGCAGCGCGCCGCGGGTCAGCGAACCGTAGCCATCGGAGACGGCGAGGTGGTCGGGGTCCGTGGAGGCGAACGACGCGGCGGTCGCGGCGAGACTGCCCGACTCCCACTCACCCGATCGTCGGAACCCGGCCACCTGCTCGGCGCTGTAGCGCCCGATGCCCTGCGTGCCTGCCGTTGTCGTCGTTGACATTGTCTGACCCTTTCTGGTGATGGAGGTGCTGCCTAGTTGCCCCGATAGGGCGCGAAGTCGGGAGTGCGCTTCTCGTTGAAGGCCGCGACGCCCTCCTTGGCCTCGTCGGAGCTGCCGAACATCTTGAGCGTCGTGATCGCCATCTGGCCGACGGCCGCGAACTGCTCCGTGTCGGTGTTGAACGACTGCTTGATCACCTTGAGCGAGGTGGGGGAGAGGGCGAGGATCTCGTCCGCCCACTGGCGCACCTCGGCCCTCAACTGGTCGGCGGGCACCGCCTTGTTGATGAGGCCCCAGTCCTCGGCCTGCGCGGCCGTGTACTTGCGGCAGAGGAACCAGATCTCCCGTGCGCGCTTCTCGCCGATGATTCGGGCCATGTAGCCGGTGCCGAAGCCGGCGTCGAACGACCCGACGCGCGGTCCGTTCTGGCCGAAGATCGCGGTGTCGGAGGCGATAGTGAGATCGCAGAGCATGTGCAGCACGTGGCCGCCACCGATCGCGAACCCGTTGACCGCCGCGATGACGGGCTTCGGAACATCCCGGATCACCCGGTGCAGCGCCTCCACCTCGAAGAGCCCC
>JAODAX010000099.1 GCA_025463675.1 Naasia sp.
ACTTCGCCTAAACGCCGATAGGCCGCCCCGGGGGGCGGCCTATCGGCGTGGTGGCGAGTGAGGGATTCGAACCCCCGAAGTCTACGACGGCTGATTTACAGTCAGATCCCTTTGGCCACTTGGGTAACTCGCCTGGCTGCTCCGGCCCGATTGTGCAATCGAGCCGGAGGCGCGCGTCCAGGATACGGTCTCGGCGGGGGCGCTGGGAAATCGCGCGAATCACGGTTTGGTTGCGCTCTTAGACTCGTTGGATGGCAGATTCCTCGTTCGACATCGTCAGCAAGGTCGACAAGATGGAGGCGGACAACGCCCTCAACCAGGCGCACAAAGAGGTCGAGCAGCGCTACGACTTCAAGAACGTCGGCGCATCCATCGAATGGAGCGGCGAGAAGATCCTCATCAAGGCCAACACGGAGGAGCGGGTGAAGGCCATCCTGGACGTCTTCGAGTCCAAGCTCATCAAGCGCGGCATCTCCCTGAAGAGCCTGGACGCGGGCGAGCCCTACGCCAGCGGCAAGGAATACCGGCTCGAAGCCACGCTCAAGAACGGCATCGAGCAGGACCAGGCGAAGAAGATCGGCAAGATCATCCGTGACGAGGGTCCCAAGTCCGTCAAGAGTCAGATCCAGGGCGACGAGCTGCGGGTGCAGAGCAAGAGCCGCGACGACCTCCAGGAGACGATTGCGCTCCTGAAGCGCGCGGACCTGGACATCGACATCCAGTTCCTCAACTTCCGCTGACCTCGCGATCCCCTCGAGATCCACTTTCCGTCCCCAAAACGGCGGAATAGGGACGGAAACTGGCATCTCGGCGGGTCAGAGCAGCCGCCGGGGGCTCTCAGGCGCGGGAGATCGCCGTCATCTCCTCGCGCGGGACGACCTTGATGCGGGTTCGGCCGACGGCCTCCCCCAGCGCCAGCTCGTGCGCGTCGATTGCGTGCCAACCATCGATGGTCGTGAACGGCACACCGCGGGACGCGAGCAGCTCAGGCACAGACGCCTCGTCGGCATGTTCGGGGGCCCACCAGTCCGCCTGACTGCGGAGCACATGCCCTACGGTCTCCATGGCATCGCTCTTGGTGTGGCCGATCAGTCCGACCGGGCCGCGCTTGATCCATCCTGTCGCGAAGACCCCGGGGAGCACCTCGTCGCCCTTAAGCACCTGGCCCTCGCGATTGGGGAGAACGCCGCGCAGCTCGTCGAAGGGGAGGTCGGCGAGCGGGGAGCCGTAGTAGCCGACCGCCCGGTACAGGGCCTGGATCGGCACCTCGCGGAACTCGCCCGTGCCGCGCACCCCGCCCTCGCCATCCGGTTCCGTGCGCTCCCAGCGGAAGCCAGCCACCTTGCCGTTCTCGCCCACAACCTCGACCGGTCGCGCGTAGAAGTGCAGGTGCAGGCGGCGACTGGCATTGCCGACCGGGCGCTGGCGCCACTGATTCAACACCTTGTCGATGACGAAGACCTGCTTGTTGGTGGCGATGGCCGTCTTCGACGCCTCGTCGTAGTGGAAGTCCTCGTCGTGCAGGATCATGTCGACGTCACGCATCTCGCCGAGCTCGCGCAGCTCAAGCGGGGTGAACTTGACCTGGGCGGGGCCGCGCCGGCCGAAGACGTGCACGTCGGTGATGGGCGATGCAGCGAGTCCGTCGTACACGTTGCCCGGGATCTCGGTGGGCAGCATGTCGTCAGCGTGCTTGGCGAGAACGCGGGCCACATCGAGGGCGACGTTCCCGTTGCCGATGACCGCCACCTCGCGGGCCTCGAGCGGCCAGGTGCGCGGCACGTCGGGATGGCCGTCGTACCAGCTGACGAACTCGGCGGCGCCGTAGGAGCCATCGAGGTCGATGCCCGGGATGTCCAGGGGTGCGTCCAGCATCGAGCCGGTCGAGAAGATCACCGCGTTGTAGTGCTTCTTGAGGTCATCGAGCGTGATGTCGGTGCCGTAGTTGACATTGCCGAAGAGTCGGATGTCGCCCCGGTCGAGGACATCCCGCAACGCGGAGATGATCCCCTTGATGCGCGGGTGGTCGGGCGCGACGCCGTAGCGGACGAGGCCGTACGGAGCGGGCAGACGCTCGAACAGGTCGATGGAGATGTCGAACGCCTTCTCGGCCTTGATCGCGAGGTCGGCGGCGTAGATGCCCGCCGGGCCCGCGCCGACGATGGCCAGCCGAAGCTTGGTCATAGGAGTGCTTCCTTCGAGGAGGGGACGGCCGTTCCTGCGCTGTCCAGATGGATGCCGGGTGGCGAACGTCAGCTGGAGCGTTCGACCATCACGTCGGCGAAGCGGATGAGCGCGGACTTCACACTGCCGTCCGGCAGAGGAGCGAGCGCTTCGACGGCCCGTTCGGCGTAACGGTGGGCCTCGGCGATGGTGATCGCCGTGACCTCATGCTCGCGCAGCTCCTCGATGGCCAGCGACAGCTCGGGCGAATCGTCGTCGCCGAGGTTGCCGTCGATCCGGTCGAGCAGGCGCGCAGCCGCCGGATCGTCGAGAGCTTGCTTGCGCAGGTAGAGGAGCGGAAGGGTGGGGACGCCGGCACGCAGGTCGGTCCCGGCCCGTTTGCCGGTCTCCGACACGTTGGGAGACAGATCGATGACGTCGTCGATGAGCTGGAAGGCGACGCCGATGGAGAGGCCGAATTCGAC
>JAODAX010000008.1 GCA_025463675.1 Naasia sp.
TCGCGCGGGTCGTATACCTACCGCGCGAAGCCCCCTGTACCGCGCGAGGCCGAGACCAAGCAGTACTAGCTGGCGGCGCTGGCGGCGCTACCCGAAGTGGTCGTCCACATGGTCAGTCCGATGGCGCCCTCGAGCTCGCGGCGCTCGAGGCGCACCGCGAGACCGGCGAGGTCCGCGAGGGATACGAGGTGCGTGCCACCGCACGGGATGCGCGCACCGCTCTCGATATCGCACAGCCAATCCCGCCGGTCGGTGATGGCCTCGCCCTGACGCTCGATACGAACGGCCGCCGCGGTGCCGATCCAGGCGTCGAGCGTCGCACGGACGGCGCCCTCAACCGCAGCGAGATCGTCCAGGGCAGCGGTCGAGAAGCCCTTACGGCGCAGCGACTTGCCGATCCGATACTCATCCCGGGAGCCGTTCTCCAGGATGGTCGAGGTCTCGATCGCGAGCGCGTCGAAGTTCGGGGCGCGGAGAGAATCGGACGGCACCTCCTTCGTCCAGGCGGTGGCCAGCGCGCGATTCAGCGCGAGCGAGGCGAGGTGACATCCCGTGTGACCGGCGGAAAGGGCCGTTCGGTACGCCGCGTCGATGTCGACCCGCACACTGTCGCCTTCTCGGAAGGGGCGGTTTCGTCGACGACGTGCGCGACGAGGAAGGTCCATCCCTCGGTGCCCTTTCGGACGGGCACGTCAGCTCCGAGGAAGAGCGAGTCGCCGTCGGTCGCGGCGACGACGCAGTCGAGCAGCACCGCTTCGACACCCGCGGATGAGAGCCTGCCCCGGTCAGCACCCTGGTCGGGCCAGGCCACGTCGACGGGGTGTGCGGGGGTGCGATCGAGCAGGAGCACAGCCTGATCCCCGTGCGTCTCGCGGTGGAGCGATGCTCGTGACAGCGCCAGAGGGGAAGTCGACGACCGTGGGCGAGGTGGGGAGGGTCACCCCGTCACGCTACCGACCTGCGCTAGCGGCTCGGGACGACAGCGGCGCGCTCAGGCACACCGAAACGGTCCGGGCACACCTTGCATGGCGTGCCTGAAGGGTTTGGATGTGCCCGAGACGCCCGGGCTCTCACTCGTCGAGGACGGTGCCCTCGATGTACAGCCACCAGCCGTCGATCCGGACGAAGCTGCTGCGCTCGTGGATGAGGCCCCGGCCGTCGGGCCCGCTGTAGATCGCACGGAATTCGACGATCCCGGCGTCATCCGACTCGCCGCCCGTGACGGTGTCCACGATCTGCAGCCGCTTCCAGCTGAAGCCGGGCTCGAAATCCACCCGGGGTGGCCGAGTATCCGGATGCCAGGTGCGCAGCAGGTGCGCGGCGAGCTCGAGCGCGAATGCCGAGAACCGCGACCGCATGAGCCGCACGGCCGTCGGAGCCGGCTCGCCGTCATGGATGGGCCCGCAGCACGATCCGTAGGTCGCACCCGAACCGCAGGGGCAGGGAGCCTCGGAGCCGGGTCGCTCGGCGCTCACTTCGCTCCCGGCGCGAGGACTCCCAGTCGTCGGAGCGCGTCCGAGTTGATGGCGTCGGCAATGCCGTCCGCTCGGGCCCGTCCGTAGACGTCCTCGGCCTCGCCGAAAGCGAGGGCGGAGATGGCGATCGCGAGCGTCGGATTGCGCGCCAGGACGGGGCCGTGCAGGTGGGTGCCGAAGATGAAGCCGGAGTGGACGCCCTCACTGCCGTCGCCATTGCCGACCCCGTAGCCGACTCCTCCCAGCGTCGTGATGCCCGGGTCGCGGGTGTCGTAGCCGCGCGCGTGGTTCTCGTAGCCGACCAGCGGACCCCATGGGGAGTGGACGACGAGCTCACCGGTAGCCCGGTTCTCGAGGGGCACGGCTTGCCCGGGGATCGCGCCGAGCCCCTGGATGGTCTCTCCCGCAAGCGGGATGGATCGGCCCAGAAGTTCCATCCCGGTGCCGACCGCGAGCACCGGCACACCCTCCGCGATCCAGTCGCCGAGGGGGCCCACGATCCGGCCGAGCGCCTCCCGTGTGCGGGCGAGGTTGGCGTCGACACCCGATCCGAGGACTATCGCGGCAGGCGTGATCGCGGGAGCAGGCGCGTCCGCCGCCAGGGCATACACCTCGGCGTCCATCCCCGCCCACCTGGCCCTCTGGGCAAGGACGAGCGCGTTCTCCGCATCCCCGTTGACGTTCGTCAGCTCGGGGAACAGCTGGAGCATGTACGCGGTCACTCCGCGCTCCTCAGCAGGACGCGGGCCGTGCAGAGGAGCTTCACGGTTCGATCTTCCGGGCTGGCACGCCATCGGCCAAACCCGGCGTCGGCGCGTTCCCGCATCCCGAGGCACGCGAGAGGTCACCGCGCCCGCAGAACATCGCCTGCCGGCCGACTTTCCGCGTGCAGAAGCGGCACGCGCCAGCCGCAAGGCGCTACTCAGACGGATTCGGTCACGATCTCCAGCGCGGGCAGGGCAGCCACTATCGCCGCGCGGTGCTGCTCGTCCAGGCCCGCCAGGATGTCCCCCATGGCGGCAGCGCGCGCCTCGCGTGCCCGCTGAATGGCGGCGTGGCCCTCCGCCGTCACCTGGAGCAGGAACGCACGCCCGTCGAGCGGATCCGGCTCCCGTTGGACGAGGCCGCGGGCTTCGAGGTCGGCGATGACTCGCGTGATGCTCGGAGGAGACACCTGCTCCGCGGCGGCGAGATCGGCAGGACGCAGAGGGCCCCGCCGGACGACGGTACTGAGGGCTGAGAGCAGCCCGTGACTGAGCCCGCCTGTCGCGGGCATCAGGCGCCGGTTCAGTCGGCCGACGACGTACGCAAGTCGGCCTTCCAGAGTCTTGAGCGTGTCTGTCTGCATCGCGGCTCCCCTCGTCGTCACACGTCGCTCATAGCGCTGGCGGGCGTGTCGGCAGGCGTCGAATCGGGAGGCGTCGAACTCTCGATCGTCGGATCCGCAGGCACGCTCTCGCCATGAATGTACTTGCCACCCGCGGCTATCGATGCCCCGGCCCCGATGAGCGACATGATCGCTGCGGCGAGGAAGACGATGATCAGGCCCGCGTGGAAGGGCTCGGAGATCAGCTGAGGGAAGAATGTCTTGCCGGTCAGCGCTGCGGCGTTCGCGTCGGACAGGGACGACAGAGCCCCGGTGGGCCCGAGGATGCTCTCGATCGGGTTGTAGCCGAGGAAGGCGGCGAACAGGCTACCGACGGGTGGGGTGGCGGCAACCTGGTCGGCGACGGTTGCGTTCACTCCATGGTCGGTCAGCCCGGACCGCAGGGCCGTTGGCAGCGTGTTCGCGAGTCCGGCGATCATCAGCGAGAAGAAGATGCCGATCGAGAGAGAGTTGCCCGCGTTCTGGAACGTGCCGGTCATCCCCGATGCGGCGCCGCGCTGGTCCGCGGGAACGGAGTTCATGATCGCCGTGCGGTTGGGGGCCGCGAACATGCCGGACCCGACGCCATTGAGGAAGGTGATGACGGCGAAGACCGGATAGGCGAAGTCCACGGGGATGAGGAGCAGCGCGACGAACGTGACCGCCACCAGGGTGAGCC
>JAODAX010000017.1 GCA_025463675.1 Naasia sp.
CATCGCTGATGTTGATGGCGTACTGCTGGGTGGCACGGGCATCGGCTCGCACCCGGAGAGCAGCGCCTGTCGCGGATGGGTCATCGGATGGCTTCTGCAGCGCTCGCCCCGTGCTGGCCTGCTCCTGCAGGCGCGCCAGGTTCGCCCGGCCCGTCTGGATGCTGCGTTGAGCCGTCGCCAGCTGCTGCTGGCTGGTGATGCGTCCGATCGTCATGACTACCTTCCGACCAGGCCTGTCCGGTTGATGAGCACGTCGAGCATCTCGTCGATCGCGGTCATCACCCGGGCGGCGCCCTGATACGCGTGCTGGTACATGAGCAGGTTGGTGGTCTCCTCATCCATGTCCACCGCGGACTGCGAGCTCTGCGCCGTGCTGGCGACGGTCGTCGCCTGCACGCTGAGCGTGGACTGCTGGATCGCGGTGCTGGAGAGCACACCGACCTGAATGACGTAGCGGGACCACCGAGCATCGGCCCCGTCCGGGGAGGCGGCGAGGGCGGCGATCGTGTCGGCGACGCTGCCGTCCCGTCCGCCGGTGCCGGCCGCGATGCCGGAGGCGTCGGTGGGCAGCACGGTGAGGCCGCGTGCGAACGGCACCCCGGGGGTGAGTGCGAAGAAGGCGCCGGTGCCGCCCCCCGGCAGCGTGCCCGTCTCGTGCGCGGCGTTGACCGTCTCGTGTAGCTTGGCGGCCAGCGAGTTGTAGAGAGCGGCGGATTCCGCCCACGGTCCGCCGGTGCCGTTCCCCGCATCGTCCGCGGGGGCGAGCGTCGCGAGGTAGCCGGCGAGCTTGCCGCCGTTGACGTCGACGGTCGCGCCGACCTTGCTGTCCCAGGTGATGACCACGGGAGCATCATCGGTCACCGCGGTGGCGCCGCCGACGTGCAGGGTGCGCGCCGAGGTCCCCGAGACGAGAGCGTTGCCCCCGAGCACCAGGTCGATGGTGTTGTCGGTGTTCTCCCGCACCGTCGCGCCGGTGGAGTTCGCGAGCGACGTCGCAAGCACGGAACGCTGGTCGATCAGCTCGTTCGCTGAGCCTCCGGACGCCCTGGTGCTGCGGATCTGCGCGTTGAGGTCCGCGATCTTCGCGGCGGCGTCGTTGACGGTCTGCACTGTCGCCTCCGCGGAGAGTCGCGCGTTCGACCAGCCGTTGGCCGCCTGCGTATACCCTTCCGCGATGCGCGAGGTGAGCTGCTGGGCCTGGGCGAGGAGCGTCGCGCTGCGACCCGGGTCGCCGGCATTGTTCGCGACGTTCTGCCACGCCGACCAGAAGTCCGCGAGGGTGCTCGATAGGCCGTTCTCGCCCGGCTCGTTGAGCGCGACCTCAATGGTGGTGAGGGCCGCGGAGGCGACTTCCCAGTACCCCATTGTCGAGGCGGCGTTGCGCACGCGGGTGTCGAGGATCGAGTCGCCGAGTCGTGCGATGCCGGTGAGCTGAACGCCCTGGCCGATGTTCACCCCGGTGCGGAACACCCCTTGCGCGGCGACTGACCCGACTGGGGACTGCGTCACGCGCTGCCGGGTGTATCCCTCGGTGGTGGCGTTGGCGATGTTCTGGCCGACGACGTCCATCGCGGCGCGCGCCGCCTGGAGTCCGCTGTATGCGGTGTTCAGCGATCCGAAGGTGCTCACGGCGTCACGCGCGCCGATCGAACAGGTGGGCGCCGGTGCCTGCCATCGCGGGGGAGCCCGCGCCGTTGTAGCCGCCCGCTGCGGGGCTCATGCCGGCGAGCGTCTCCTGCGTGGACCGCGACGCGGCCCGCAGGTAGGTGAGGTTGGTGTCGCGGATGTCCGCGATCTGCGCGGTGAGTCCGGTGAGGGCCGTGAGGTGCGACTGGAGGATGTCCCGCCATGCGTCACCGGGGGCGGCGGCGACCAGGTCGCGGAGCGTGGCGTCGTCCTTCGCGCCCCATTCGTGGGCGACCGCGGCGGACTCTACCGTGCGCTCCATCCCGGCCTTGCGCAGGCGGACGAGCACCTGCTCGACCTCGCGTGTGGCGAAGGGCAGCCACTTCCCTTT
Organism: Naasia sp.; assembly: GCA_025463675.1. GTDB lineage: Bacteria > Actinomycetota > Actinomycetes > Actinomycetales > Microbacteriaceae > Naasia. The sequence goes on from JAODAX010000017.1 coordinate 2,018, forward strand.
GCCGGCGGTGAGGAGCAGCTGCTCCTCTTCGAGCTTGAACAGCAGCAGCTCGAGCAGCTCGCGCTCCCGCCAGAGGAGCGTGGAGAGTTCATTGGCGCCCATCGCGTTCTCCTCCTCGTCTGCGGGCCCGGACGGGCCGCGGGAAATTCCCTCCCGCTTCTGCTTTCACAATCGGCACCGCCTGCCGATAGGTAAGGAAGCACGACCTGGTCGACGGCCTTTCCCGGCCCGGGGATCGTAGCGTCCCTCGTGTCGATGACACGGCAGGCTGGCGCCTCCACTAGTGGGGACTGTCTCGCCCCCCGCGCTCTCCCCAGAATGGCGACGGGTCTTCTTCTCCCGCGGGGGCGGCGGAACAGGACCCGGGCATGCGCAACCGCATGCCGCACTGCATGGGGGAGCACCGTTGAACCGTTCTGAGCGCAACCGACTCGTCGAGGACAACCTCGCGATCGTCGGCTACCTGGTGAACGACGTGTGCTCCCGAGCGACGCACCTGTCCCGCGACGACCTCGCCTCGGCGGGCGCCGTGGGCCTGATCCTCGCCGCCGACTCCTTCGACGCCTCGCTCGGCGTGCCGTTCGGCGCGTTCGCGCGCCGCCGCATTCTCGGGGCGATCGCCGACGAGATGCGTGCATCGGACTGGGCCACCCGCGGCGCGCGCAAGCGGATCAAGGAGTCGCTCGTCGTCTCCGAGAAGTTGACCGCCGCGCTCGGCCGCACCCCGACCGTCGACGAGGTCGCCACCTCGCTGGGCGTGGACCGCGCGAGCGCCGCCGAGGCGCTCGCCGACGCGTCCCGCACCGTCTCGGCGCTCGACGAGACAATCGCCGATGTGATGGCCGGCGAGCTGGCGAGCCCGGAGGACAGCCTGCTCGAGACCGAGCGGACCTCGTACGTGCTGGCCGCCGTGGAGGCGCTGCCGGAGAAGATGCGCTACATCGTGCAGCAGGTCTACTTCGAGGACCGCAGTGTCAAGGAACTCGCCGAGGAACTCGGCATGACGCATTCCGCGATCTCGCAGCAGCGCGCGGAGGCGGTCCGCCTGATGCGCGACGGGCTCGAGGAGCACTACGCGGACGACGCGGCGCCCACCGAGGTGCACTCGCGCATCGCCCCGGCGAGGCGCAGCGCCTACCTCGCACGACTCGCGGAGAATGCCACCGCGGCCATGAGCAGGAGCGTCGGCACCCCCGTCGTCGCCGGCTCGGTCGCGAGCTGACCCGCCACCAGACGTTCTTCTAACGGACGGGGACTTCCCGCCGATAGAGAACCCTGTCGGACCACGGATGGACCGGCGAACACCACCCAACTCATGGAGGAATTGCAATGGGGATGCAGATCAACACCAACGTCAGTGCGCTCAACACGTACCGCAACCTGACGAGCACGCAGAACAGCCTGAGCAAGTCGCTCGAGAAGCTGTCGAGCGGTCTGCGGATCAACCGCGCGTCGGACGACGCGGCTGGTCTGACGATCGCCGAGGGCCTCAAGTCGCAGATCGGCGGCCTCAACGTCGCCGCTCGCAACGCCCAGGACGGTATCTCGGTCGTGCAGACCGCTGAAGGAGCGCTCTCCGAGTCGCAGTCCATCCTGCAGCGCCTGCGCGACCTGTCTGTGCAGGCCGCGAACGACTCGAACAGCGCCAGCGCCCGCGACGCTCTCAAGACCGAGGCCACCAGCCTCGTCGCGGAGCTCGAGCGCATCGGCACGTCGACCAACTTCAACGGCATCAAGCTGCTCGACGGCACCCAGTCGTCGCTCAACTTCCAGATCGGTGCCAACGGCGACGACGCCAGCAAGGTGAACATCTCGCTGGCCGACGCGAACCTGAAGGCGATCGCGACCTCGCTCAGCACCGGCACGCTGAGCACCGGCAAGTCGTTCACCTACGCCGCCAGCGCCGCAACCGCCGGCGCCTATGTGTTCTCGACCGCCTCCGGCAACGTGACCCAGAGCGTCAGCGTCACGACGACCGCGGGAGGCGCGGCGAGCCACAAGGCGTTCGCTGACGAACTCAACGCCAACGCCGACTTCGCCGCCAACTTCCGCGCGGAGGTCGTTCGCGACACCACCACGGGCAACAGCACCGGCATCTCGGTGGTGGCGCTGAACGGCTCGGCGGTCAACCTCGACACGGCCGGTGCGGCCAAGATCACCGCCGGTGTGGCAGCGCCCTCCACGGCGGCCAAGATCGACTTCACCAGCACCGCCACGGCGCAGGCGTCGATCAAGGCGATCGACACCGCGATCGGCACGATCTCCAAGGCCCGCTCGGGCTTCGGTGCTCTGCAGAACCGGTTCGAGAGCGCGGTCAACACGATCAACGTGTCGATCGAGAACCTGTCCGCGTCGAAGAGCCGCCTCACCGACGTCGACATGGCGTCCGAGATGGTGAACTACACCCGCGCCAACATCCTGAGCCAGTCCGGCGCAGCGATGCTCGCGCAGGCGAACCAGA
>JAODAX010000046.1 GCA_025463675.1 Naasia sp.
GCGCCCGCGGTATCCGCGCTGGTGAGCGGCGCGCCGCCGTGCGGGCGCGCGCCGGCGGGTGCGCTCACTCGGGAGCCTCCCCGGAGGCCCAGGCGTCGACGGCTTCGCTGATGGCGTGGAGCATGAAGGTGTGCATCTCCTGGATCCGGGGGGTCGCCGTCGAGGGCACGAGCAGCAGGTGGTCGGCGTGTTCGGCGGCCGGTCCGCCGTCGCCGCCGCCGAACAGGACGGTGGTCGCGCCGCGCTCGCGGGCGGCGCGCAGGCCGTTCACGACGTTGGGCGACTTGCCGCTGGTGGTGAATGCCGCGACCAGGTCGCCGGGCCGGGCGAGCGCGCTGACCTGGCGGGAGAAGACGTCGTCGAACGAGTAGTCGTTGGCGATGCAGGTACTGACGGTGGGGTCGGTGGTGAGCGTGACCGCGGCGAGCGGCCGCCGATCGCGCTTGTAGTGCCCGATCAGCTCGCCCGTGAAGTGTTGCGCGTCGGCGGCGCTGCCGCCGTTGCCGAAGGTCCAGAGCACCCGGTCGGCCCCGTAGGCCGCGATGAGCGCGGCGGCGGCGTCGCGGACGGCGGGCAGCACTGCGTGCATCGCCTGGGCCGTTGCGACATGGTCGCCGAGGTGCGTGCTCATCCAGTCGGATTCAGACATGGGCATCCAGGGTGATCGGGGCGCCGCTGCCGGCGAGGTCGAGGGCGACGGCACCGGCGCCGACGACGCCGACGGTGTCGCCGAGCTCGGCGAGTTCGATGCGCACGGCGGCCGCCGCAGGCGGCATGGCCTGCGCGTACACGTGCCGGCGCAACGGGTCGAGGAGGAGGGCGCCCGAGCGGGTGACCCCGCCGCCGAGCACGACGAGGTTCGGCTCGAGGATGTTGACGAGGTCGGCGACCGCGCTCGCGAGGATCTCGACCGTCTCGTCCCAGATCTCGCGCGCGACCGGATCGCCGTCGCGCGCCGCCGACGAGACGTCCTCGGCCCGGATCACCGGGAGCGCCGCGAGGACACTGGAGCGTCCGGTGCTGCCGAGGGCGGCGACCACCTCCGTGGCCCGCTGGGCGATCGCGGTGCCGGAAGCGTACGCCTCGAGAGTGCCCGCACGGTTGCCGAAGCCCGGCCGACCGCCGGGCTGCACCGCGATGTGGCCGTACTCGCCGCCGTTGCCCGCCGCGCCCCGGTGCAGCCGGCCGTTGATGACGGCGCCGCCGCCGACGCCGGTGGACACGGTCAGGTAGACCATCGTCTCGGTGCCACGGCCGGCGCCGAAACGGTACTCGCCGTAGGCGGCCGCGGTCGCGTCGTTGTCGAGTGCGGCCGGCACGCCGAACTCGCGCCGAGCGAGGTCGACGACGGGCACGTCGATCCAGCCGGGCAGGTGCAGCGGCCCGGTCAGCACGCCGCGGCGGGAGTCGAGCGGGCCCCCGCAGGCGATGCCCACCGCGGCGATGTCCTCGCCGGCGCCCAGCGCACCCTCGGCGCGTGCGGCGGCGACCGATCGGCGGCCGAGGTCGAACAGCCGGCGGAGGACGATCTCGTGGCCCTCCTCGCGGCGGGTCGGCTCGACGAGGAAGCCCGAGACGGTGCCGTCGGAGGCGACGACGCCGACGGCCAGCTTGGTTCCGCCGATGTCGAGGCCGAGGACCGGACGTCCCGCTGCTGCCATGCAGTGCTCCCGATGCGACTAGAAACGACACCCCGGTCATGTGGCATCGATCCCACAGAGCATAGGGGCGGGTCAGGTCAAAGGCAACCGATCAGAGCACCGTGTCGGCGGGCGGCGCGGTGGAGCCCCGGCGGCGCAGGGAGGCCGAGAGCACCACGGTGCGCGTTCCCGCGTCCGGGTCGGCGATCCGGTCGAGCAGCGACTGCACGGCAGCGCGGCCCATCGCGCCGGCGTCCTGCGCGACGGCCGTGACGCCCGGCGTGACCATGCTCATCCACGGGACGTCGTCGAAGGCGACCAGGCTGAGGTTCTCGGGGATGCGCAGCCCGAGCTCGGCGGCGGCCCGCCAGGTGCCCTCGGCGAGCACGTTGTTCGCGGCGAACACCGCGGTCGGCCGATGCGCTCCGCGCAGCACCTCGCGGGCGGCGTGCCGTGCGGCGTCCACATCCCACCCCGTGGGCACGACGAGGGACTCCTCGTGCGGGATGCCGGCAGCCTCGAGCGCGTCGACGTAGCCCTCCCGCCGCTCGCGCCCGGTCGTCCAGTCGTCCTCGTCGATCAGCAGGGCGATCCGGCGATGGCCGAGCTCCAGCAGGTGCCGGGTGGCAGCACGCGCCGAGCCGCGGTTATCGATGACCACCGCGTCGCAGTCGCCGTCGCTGAAGCGCCGGTCCACTTCGACGACGGGGATGCGCTGGCGCAGCAGGAACCGCGTGGTGTCGGGGGTGACGGTGGTCGCGACGACCCCGGCGACGCGCATCGCGACGAACGCCTCCACGGCCGCCATCTCGTCCTCCGCGCTGCCCTGGTCGTCGATCAGCATCGTCGTGTAGCCGAGCCGGGTGGCCTGGCGGCTCGCCCCCGCTGCGAGGTTGGCGTAGAACTCGTTGCGGAGGTCGGAGACGAGGACCCCGATCGAGCGGGTGGACTGCTGCTTGAGGCTGCGGGCCATCGCATCGACGACGTAGCCGAGGTCGCTCGCCGCCTGACGCACCCGCAGCCGCACCGGCTCGGCGACATAGCCGTTGCCGGTCAGCGCCCGCGATGCGGTGGAGCGGGAGACGCCAGCGAGCTCGGCGACCTCCTTGATGGTCGCGCGTCGCCCCAGGGTCACCGGGTCAGGTGGTGCGGAGCGCATCGGCCCTCACTTGGACGTCGACGAGGGCCTCGGCGTGCTGGCCGAGGCGGAGTTCGCCAATTGTGACATCGATTGCGACACGTGCGCGGCGCATCTGCGCGGGCCCCACCGCGATGCGCAACGCGAGCTCCTTCTCCTCGTGGGCGCGCAGCCGCAGCCGTCCGGTGGGCGTGAGCAGGCGCCAGCCGTCGGGGAGGACCGGCGTGATCGTCGCGTCGGCGGCGTGCCGGTGCGGGTTGCGCACCGTCACCGACAGCCGCAGCTCGCCGCCCGCGGTGGCCTTGGCGCGGTACGGGACGATGCGGGCCAGCACGCCGTCGGCGCCGAGGTCCAGCTCGTCGAGCGGCAGCAGGGCCTGGTGGATCTCGACGAGGTCGTCGCCGGCGTAGCCGAGGTAGTCGAGGTAGCCGGGCTCCACCCAGCGGGGCTGCCAATGGCCGGTCGCGAACAGGCCGGGCCGCAGCCGCTGGTAGAGCTGGGCGCTCTTGCGGTAGTCGTCGATGCGGAACCGGTTGCGGTACTGGTAGTTGAGGATCTCGTGCCGCTCGCCGGGCACGCCGAGGTTCTCCTGCTGGTCGCCCGTGAACAGCACGGTGACCCCGTCGACCTCCACCTCGTATGCCGCCTGGAACAGCGTGTGGCCGGGCTGCTCGTGCGGGGTGATCGTGTACTCGTGCCAGGTGAAGGGAACCCCCAGCCGGAGCACACGATCCGAGCGGATCGGCTCGAACCACTGGCACGGCAGGTCGTGCTTCCACGGGTCGTCGAGGATCGGCGCCACGTTCTCGGGGGTCCAGATCGCGGTGCCCTCCACGTCGCGCAGCATCGGCAGGCCCGCGACGTGGTCGTCGTGGTAGTGGGTGACGAGGGCGACGGAGATGCGGGTGACCCCGAACTGCTGCTTGAGCGCGGGCAGCGACGCGAGCCACGGCCGCCGTGCGGCACGCTCGGTGCCGGTCGGCAGGCCGGTGGTCATGTCGTAGCCGTAGTCGATGACGAGCGCCTCCCCGGTGCGGGACAGCAGCACGTAGGAGTAGGACATCGCCGAGTAGTTGTAGAGGAGGTGCTCGGTGATGCGTTCGTACGGGTTCCGCAGCCGGTCCTCCAGATTCCAGGGGTGCCAGCGGCGGGAGTCGACGAGGTACTGCATGCGGTCGGCGAGCAGTTGGAGCGCGCGCTGCGGCTCGCCCATCGGGTCGCCGTGGGAGGGCAGCAGGAGATCGGGCCGCTCGTCAAGCAGCAGGTGGCAGCTGAGCACGGTCATCGCCGGGCCCTCGTGCGCGGTGTACGACCACTGGGTCGCCGCGAGGGACCACACCTTGCCCGGCGCGTAGATGAAGTCGCCGGTGAACGCGATCCGCTCGCCGTCCCGATCGAGGAGGTAGGTGACGCTGCCGATGGTGTGCCCGGGGGTCGGGCGGACGCCGAGCCGCACGCCGCCGTATTCGGCGCTGCGGTACTCCGGCACGGTCGAGGCGACCGGCACCGGCTCCAGCAGCGAGAACCGGTCCTGGCGGAGGTTGTAGTCGTTGTCGAGCTGCCGGGTGCGCCACATCTCGTCGACATTGGCGAACAGGTCCACCTCGACGGGCGGCACGTGGATGGGGATGCCGAGCGCCACCGCGCGCGGCAGCCCCTGCCCCTGGTCGCGGTGATGATGGGTCATCAGCACGTCGGTGATGCGCGTGATGCCGAGTTCCGGCAGCAGGTCGAGCACCGCCCCCGAGCCGAAGTCGATGGCGATGCCCGTGCGCTCGCCTCCGCGGTCGGCCACGACGACGTACACGTTGCAGGTGTCGCGGACGCGGTAGACGCCGCGCGCCACCTCCTCGACGACCCTCGATGCGCTCATCGTCGCCGCGCTCCGCTGCGGGCCCGGTACTCGTCCCAGGTGTCGCGCACGACCGCCAGATGCTCGGGCCCGATCGGCTCGCCGGAGCGGTCGATCGCCTCGACGTAGTACAGGGCCGGCACCCCCAGCCGGTGCTGGGCGCCCGCGTAGGCGAGCCACTCGCCGCGGTTCGGCATCGGCCACTGGTCGGTGTCCACCGGCAGGCCGGGCAGGCTCGCACCGGCGATCCGCGCGCGCACCGCGAGCTGCTCCGCGACCGGGACGGGGGTGCCGCCGGCGTCGAAGCGCAGCACATCGTTCAGCCGGACCATGTCGCCGACCGGACCGAATGAGGGGTGCAGTGCGTGGGTGATGAGGAGCGCGTCCGGCTTCGCGGCCTTCGCGGCGTCGTGCAGGGTGCCGAGCAGGCGGTGCAGCGCCGCGATGCCCCACACCCCCTCGGCTCCGCGCAGCGATCGGCCGCTCGGGGCGCGCTGGGTGAAGTCGACCTTGAAGCCGTCCGCGTCGAGCCCGTCCGGGGACAGCAGGTCCGCGACGATGCGGGCGAGGCGGGCGAGGTAGGCGGGGTTCGCCGGGTCGGCCGCGACCGGCCGACCGCCGGCGTCCAGCACGCACTCCTCGGCGGGCAGCCCGGCGGGATCCCACGCCTTCCACCAGAGCAGCACCCGCTGGCCGGCCGCGTGCTTAGCCGCGATCCAGCCCTTGAGGTCCGGCCAGTGCCCGAGATCCGGGGTGCCGGTGCCGTACTCCGCCTGCCAGCGGTCGTCGATGACGATGGTGCCGGGCGTCAGGTTGGCGTCATCGAGGGTGGCCAGGAACTCGTCGTAGGCGCTCTGCCGTGCCAGCTGCGGTGCGAGGAGCACCACGAACGCCTCCTCGAGCGGGGTCTCCGGCGCGGTCGCGGCGGACGGGTCGGCGGTGCCGTGCAGCGCGTGGGCGCTGCGGGCGCATTGGGCGCCCCAGCCGCAGAACATCGGCTCCTCCCACCAGCCAGGGCCGGGCGCCGGGTCGCCGGCGGCGAAGCCCGCCGCCCGAAGGTCCTCGCGGTGGTTCTCGAGAACTCCGATGGCGTCCACGGCGGGCCGCAGCACGAGCGTCGGCGACGTCCAACCGCCCGCCACCCGGGTGTGGCCCTCGTAGGCGAGGCGGAGCCAGTAGCCCGCGTCCAGCGGCTCGTAGCGGAAGGTCGTGAAGGTGAGGCTCTCGACGGGAGCGCGCACGGAGAGGCCGAGCCAGTCACCGCCCGGCAGATCGGTGGGCCCGGCGGGGTCGCGCCGGCCGAAGCCGAGAGCGAGGGGCGGCGGGGAGAAGATGCCGTTCAGCCGGCCCGGCTCGGCGTCGCCGACCACGCCGAGCGCCGCGGCGGACCGTGCGGGCCGGACGAACGCGACCGGCTCGGTGGGCACGGGCACGAACACGCTGCGGAAGCCGATCGCCGAACGGAACTCGCCGCACGCGCCGGTGACGAGCGTCGCCCGGCCGCCCAGCAGCACGACCTCGTCGAGCAGGCCGTCGCCGCGGACGGTCACCGTGACCTCGATCGTCTCCGCGGTGCAGCGCACCCGGGTCTCGCGGGCGTCCCACGCGGTGCTCGACGCGGCGATCACGACGGTGACCTCGTCGCCGGTGGAGTCCTCGACGTGTGGCGCCTCGAGCGCGTAGGTCTCGTCGGCGGCCCCGATCCGGTCGACGGACGCGAGCAGGCTGAGGTCGGTCCAGTTGTTGCCGTCGACGCCGAGCAGCACCGCCGACGGGGACCGATTCACGAGCAACGCGTCGGCGGGGAAGGACAGCGAATACCAGGTGCCCGAGACGGTGAGCCAGCGCGCCGAGCGGGTGACGGTGACCCCGGTCTCGGACGGGTGCAGCGGCGGTGACGGCTCGAAGCGCGACGGGATCGGCAGCGGGTCGGCGTCGGCGAGGAGGCCCGGATCAGCGCTGGTCGAGGGCATGGAAAAAGCCTACTGGCATCGTTCCCACAAGCGGTACTTCTCTCCGGTTGCGGCGCGGCGACGCGGACTCCCGTTGCCCTCGACAGGCCGCCATGCGGCCAGCAGGCCAGAACCTGCCCATTCCGCCTGTTGACGGCAAGCTCGCCTGTTGAGCGCAATCTGATGCGGCGGGAACGGGAGTCTGACGGGGAGAGCGGGCGGGCCGTAGGTCGCTCTGGTGGTGGGCGCCGTCATCGGCCTCGTCGCCCTCGTCCTCGTCGACACCGGCGGTGCCATCGCCGGCACGATCGTCATCAACATCGCGGTGGGGCGCGGTGCTGGCCGATGTGCTGCAGATGATCTCGTTCGCCGTGCCCCGCCGGAGGTTCCCGACGGCGGCCCGCCCGTACCGCTCCCCCGTGGGCATCTCGGGTGCCGTCGCGACTCGCGTGATCGCACTGCTGATCTTCCTCGGGTTCCTGCTGAACCCCACGTTCCTGCCCGCCATCATCGCCATCGCAGTGCTCTACCTGCTGGGGCCGATCGTGTTCGCGGTCTGCGGCCTGCACCGCGATCCCCAGGTGGAGACCTACGGGGAGGCGCCCCTCCGGTAGCTGCGGCGTGTCCCGCGGCCGCGCCCGCCGGCGCCCTCCACTCTGGGAGGCATCCGCGCGGACGGGAGAGCCGTGGGCCGGCATGTCGGGCAACAGCACGCGACGGACGAGGCGTCCGTCGCGCAGGACGTGCTGTTCGAGATGGCTCGACTGAGCGTCCTCCGGCTCCTCGCCCAGGGCTGGCGGATCCAGCCAGGCGAGCCCTCCGGCGCCCCGCTCTACGACGAGCTGGTCGCCCGTGGGGTGGCTGCGCGCGTGGCCCGCACCCTGCCGCCGGACGAACCCGGAGTACGCGCCGCCTCGGCGTCACCGGATCGCGCGGCGGCCACCACCTCGGCCACCGCCGTGGCGAGCACAGTCTCACCGGCCACCACGTCGGCGCGCGCAGCGCCGTGGCCGCCATGGGCCCGCTCCCCCTTTCCCGAGCCCGGCGCGCGCTCTAGCGTGGGTGCAGGAGGTGCCGCATGAGCGAGCCCAGCGACCCGTTCGACCCCGTCCCGGCCGAGGACAAGACCGAGGAGTACCGGCGCGGCTGGGAGTCGAAGCCCGACGACGAGCGGCCGCTCCGCGAAGCGGTGGAGGATTCGGAGGCCCCGCTCGACGCCGGCCCGGACGACTCGGACGACGACCGGGGTGCCGGGGCGGAGATCGATGACCGCGACCCCGCGGAGTTCCCGGAGGTCTGAGACGGCCCCGCTAGGGCCGGATCGGGAGCATTGTCAACCCTCCCTGGGAGCTGACGGTGAGACTGCCGACCGTCGAACGCGCCCGCGTAGCGTTTCGAGAGCCCCCGAAACGGAGAAAGGAATCCGATGGCCCAGATTCTCGAGAGCATCGACGTCGACGTGCCCGTCAGCACCTCCTACAACCAGTGGACGCAGTTCGAGTCGTTCCCGAAGTTCCTCTCCTTCGTCAAGGAGATCCGGCAGATCGACGACACGCACAACCACTGGACGGTCAACATCGGCGGTGTTGAGCGCGAGTTCGACGCCGAGATCACCGAGCAGCACCCCGACGAGCGTGTCGCCTGGAACAGCATCACCGGCAAGGACGCCCACGCGGGCGTCGTCACCTTCCACCGTCTGAGCGACACCCAGTCGCGTGTCACCGTTCAGATCGACTGGAAGCCGGAGAACATCGTCGAGGCGGCGGGCGCCGCACTCGGCATCGACGACCACGCCGTCAAGAAGGACCTGAAGAGCTTCAAGGAGTTCATCGAGAAGCGCGGTGTCGAGGAAGGCGCCTGGCGCGGAGACGTCTCCGCCGGCTGATCCCTCGCAGGGCACTCCCGCCCTCTCGGGAGCCCGGTCGCGTCCCTCGCGGCCGGGCTCTTCGGTTGCCGCCAGCGGCGCTGACAGACTGAGCCGGTGCGAGGATCGGCAGAGGCGGGGCGATGACCGCCCGGCAGTCGCCGCCTCGCGCCGCGCACCTCGACCCCGTGCTGCTGGCCGCGGTGGCCGTCGGCGGCGCTGCCGGGACCGCGGCGCGAATGGGCATCACCAACGCGATTCCTGTCTGGGACCTGCCTTTCGCCACCCTCCTCGTCAACGTCACGGGAGCGTTCGCCCTGGGACTGCTCCTGGCCGCACTGGGCGGGAGCAGCTCGGATACTGGGCCCCGCCGCGCGTCCCGCCTACTGCTCGGCAGCGGCTTCCTCGGCGGCTTCACCACCTACAGCCAGCTGGCGCTCGATGCCGCCAACCTGCTCTTCGACGGGCGGGGCGGCCTAGCACTCCTCTACGCCGCGGCCACCCTCGCGCTGGGCATCGGAGCCGCGGCGGCAGGGATGCTCCTCGCGCGGGGCCGGCACTCCGGGCCGGAGGCTCCCCGGTGATCGGGCTCCTCGCAGCAGTCGCAGGCGGGCTGGGCGCCGCCGCACGGTTCCTGCTGGACGGGCTGGTCCAGTCGCGCACCCACGGCCGCTACCCGCTCGGCATCTTCGTGGTGAACGCCTCCGGTTCGTTCCTGCTCGGGCTGCTGGCGGGCTTGATCGCCGCCTCCGCCCTGCCCGATGCATGGCGCACCGTGGTCGGTGCTGGCTTCCTCGGCGGCTACACCACCTTCTCCGCGGCGGCCGTCGAGGTCGTCATCCTGCTTCGCGCGCGCCGATACGGCGCCGCCATGGTCCACGCAGCCGGGATGCTCCTGGCCTGCACCGCGCTCGCGGCCTGCGGCTGGGGACTCGGCGGAGCTCTCTAGACCCGACCCGGATCCCCCATGCGCTTCATGATCGGGGCAATTACAGACAGGTCAGTACTCCTCGTCCCCCGAACTGGACACATCGGCCTCGAGCGGTCCCCATCTGGTCCCCCAAAGTGCGGACAAGTGGCAATCGGGTCCTGATCAGGTTTTATCCTCACACCTGGCGCCATTTTCCACCACTTCGGGTGCCCCGCACACTGGGCACATCGCGCCTCTTGTCCTCCGCGATGAGGACACGGCATTGTTTGTGGGGTACAGAAGGGGGACCTGGGAGGGTCTGCCGGAAGTGCAGGCGGAAGTCAGATCGACGGGGAGTCGGTCGCCGCCTCTCCACCCGGGCATCACCAAACACAAGGAAGAACTCACATGAAGAAGCTCATCACCGGCGCGATCGCCGGCACGGTCGGTATCGCCCTCCTCGTCGGTGGTGCAGGTACCTTCGCTCTCTGGTCCTCGCAGGCCCAGGTCGACTCCACGATCATCAACTCCGGCCACCTCACCCTGACCGCCTCTGGCACTGGGACCTGGAAGGAGTCGGGTGCCGCAGCTGCGCTCCCGACCGACTACAAGATCATCCCGGGCAAGACGGTCGTCTTCACCCAGGACCTCGTCATCGACGCGGTCGGCAACGACCTGACCGCCGAACTCAAGTACACGCCGATCGTAGAGAACGGCGGCCTCGCTTCCTTCGTGGACACCACCGTCACCGTCGTCGAGAACAGCACCGACATCGACTCCGCCGTTCTCAACGGCAATACCGTCCTCGACATCAAGAAGCCGGGCACCTACACCGTGACCGCGACCGTCACTGCCTACTTCCGCAGCAACGTGACGGGTCAGGATGGCGCCAACAGCATGCTGAACCCGGATGCGATGACCTTCACGCTCGCGCAGAAGTAACAACCGGATCGGGCCTGCCCCTCCTAAAGGGGCAGGCCCGATCAGGCATTTTGCAACACACTGGGGAACAGGGGGCAATACATCATGGGGAAGATCACCGGCGCG
>JAODAX010000071.1 GCA_025463675.1 Naasia sp.
ATCGTGTGACCGTCGAGCGGGCAGAAAAAAGGCCCCGGCGCACGCGCACGGAGCGATTCCCCTTTCGGAGGCACTTCGATACACCTGCGCAGGCCCTCGCTTCCGCGAGCCTTAGGCGACGGTCCCGATCCCGGGCACGCCGACAACCGACGGTCTTTGGCTCCGTCGAGCATACGCGGGCGGGCCACGAGGAGCAAACCGAGGGGCCGAGCGGCTGTCCGGCGAGGTTTTACACGCGGGAAACAAGCCCGACTTCCCCCGTAACGTGACCTCCCTACTCTCGCACTGTTGTCCAACCCGGCGAAGACGCCACAGCTCCCCGCGGCTGTCCGTCGGCGGCTGCGTCGACTCCGGCCAGCACCCAGAGAGTGGAGACCCCGCCCATGGCACTTCGATCCCCCGCCCGATCCGGCCGCACCGCGGCCGTCCTCCTCGCCGCCGGCTCGCTTGCCCTGACCCTCGCCGCCTGCTCGGGTGGCGACGGCGGTGCCGCGTCGGCGGGAGAGGGCGGCGAGTCCGCGGACTACGGCGACCTGAACCTCCAGCTCTCCTGGATCAAGAACGAGGAATTCGCGGGCGAGTTCTTCGCCGACAGCAAAGGCTACTTCGACGAGGCGGGCTTCTCGGAGGTCGTGATGACCGCGGGCCCGTCCACGGGAACCGCTGAGCTGCTGTCCGGCAGCGCCGACATCGCACTGTCCGACTCGATCGCCGTGGGCACCGTCGTCGCCAACGAGGACGCGCCGCTCAAGATCATCGGCGCGACGTTCCAGGCGAACCCGTTCACCATCCTGTCCCTCGCCGACAAGGGCAACATCGCCACCCCGGACGACCTGGTCGGCAAGCGGATCGGCGTGCAGGCCTCGAACACCTCGCTGTTCGAGGCGCTGCTCGCGGCGAATGACATCGACCCGTCGGAGGTCACCGTGGTCCCCGTCGACTACGACCCCTCGGTGCTCGTCAACGGCGACGTCGACGGCTTCGTCGCGTACATCACCAACGAGGTGATCACCGTCGATCTGCAGGGCCTCGAGACCACCACCCTGAACTTCGCCGAGAACGGCCTGCCGTTCGTCGCCGAGACCATCACGGTGACCGGCCAGACGATCGCCGAAGACCGCGAGATGCTGAAGGCGTTCCTGGTCGCCGAGATCAAGGGCTGGGCCGACCAGCTGGCCGACCCGGAGGAGGGCGCCCGGCTCGCCGTGGAGGAGTACGGCAAGGACCTCGACCTCGACATGGAGAAGGCGATCCTCGGCTCGGAGGAGCAGAACGAGCTCGTCGTCTCGGCCGACACCGAGGAGCACGGGCTCTTCATCATCACCGAGGAGCTGCAGGAGCGGACCATCGCGACGCTGCAGGCGGTGGGCCTCAACCTCGAGACCGCCGAACTCTTCGACCTCTCGCTGCTCGCCGAGGTCTACGAGGAGAACCCCGACCTGATCGACTACGCGGGCTGACCTCGTGACCACCAGCTCCACCACCGGTGCCCGGGGCCCTCAGGCCTCGGGCACCGGCCTGCACATCAGCGGCCTGCACAAGGAGTTCCGGGTCGGCTCGCGCAGCGTCGTCGCCCTGCAGGACGCGAACCTGCACACCGAGCAGGGCACATTCCTCTCGCTGCTCGGGCCCTCCGGGTGCGGCAAGTCGACGATCCTGCGCATCCTCGCCGGGCTGGAGACGCCCACCTCGGGCACGACCCGCGTGGACGGCAAGAGCCCGAAGGAGCTCCGCCGCGACAGTCAGCTCGGCATCGCTTTCCAGGAGCACGCCCTGCTGCCCTGGCGCAGCGTGCTCAGCAACATCCGGCTGCCCTTCGAGATCGCGGGCAGGCGCCCCGACACTGAGTACATCGACGAGCTCATCGACCTCGTGGGACTCCGCGGCTTCGACAAGGCCAGGCCGGCCCAACTCTCCGGCGGCATGCGCCAGCGCGTGTCCATCGCGCGCTCGCTCGTGCTGAAGCCGTCGGTGCTACTGCTCGACGAGCCGTTCGGCGCCCTCGACGACATGACGCGGCAGCGACTCAACCTGGAACTGCTGCGCATCTGGACGGAGAAGCCGGCCACCACCCTCATGGTCACGCACGGCATCTCCGAGGCGATCTTCCTCTCCGACCAGGTGGCGGTGATGTCGCCGCGCCCCGGCCGGGTCAAGGAGGTCCTCGAGATCGACCTCCCCCGCCCGCGCACGCCCGAGATGATGCGCACACCCGAGTTCCACGCCTACGTCGACCACGCGTCCGACCTGCTCTTCGGCAGCGACACAGACGCGGCCCCGGAGTTCGGGCGCGCCCCCGCGGAGCCCCGGGTCGTCGCCGCGACGCCGGCCCTGCCGTGAGGCGGTTTGCGCTGCCCGGGTGGGCCTCGGCGCTCGCCGGCGCGGTGGCGGTCGTCGCCGTCTGGTGGGTGGCGGCCCTCCTCGTCCCCGCGGCGGGACGATACGCCCCCGTCCCCTCGCCGCCCGCGGTCGTGGGCGTGCTCCTCTCCGACGGGTTCGAGCTGTACTTCTCGAACTTCCTGGTCACCGTGAGCGAGGCCGGCATCGGCTACTTCTGGGGCAACCTTCTCGCGCTCGTCCTCGCGGCCGTGGTGCTCGTCGTGCCCGCTCTCGACGGGGTCATCAGCCAGCTCGCCGTCGTCACCTACTGCGTGCCGATCGTGGCGATCGGGCCGCTCGCCATCGTGATCCTCGGTGGCGCGCGTCAGGCGGGCGACACCTCGGCGACCGCGGTGTTCTTCGCGGCCCTGTCCGTGGTGTTCACAACGGTCGTCGGCGCCCTCCTCGGCCTTCGGGCGGCGGACCGCGCCGCGCTCGACGTGGTCACGGTGTACGGCGGCTCGCGGCTGACCCAACTGCGCAAGGTGCGGCTCATCGCGGCGCTGCCGAGCATCCTCAACTCCCTGCAGATCGCCGTGCCCGCCGCATTCCTCGGCGCCATCCTGGGCGAGTACTTCGGCAAGATCGACCGGGGCGTCGGTCCGATGCTCGTCGCCTCGCAGGTGTCGCTGAACTCTCCCCGGGTGTGGGCGCTGTTCCTGCTCTGCGCGCTCGTCGCCATCGCCGGCTTCGCCATCGTCGGCCTCGTCGCCCGGCTCGTGGCCCCCTGGTCGTCCGGACGGAGCGCCAGCGCGTGAGCGACCTCCTCGCCCCACCTGCCGCCGAGCCCCTTCCCCGGACCCGGTCCTCGACATCCCGCGCTGTCCTGCTCGCCGTCGGGCGCAGCTCGCTCGTGGCCCTCGGCACCTTCCTGATCGTGGTCGCCCTGTGGCTCGCGATCATCTACCTGACGGGGGTCTCACCGTACGTGGCCAAAGGTCCGCTCGACGTCGGGGACTTCCTGTTCCTCGACGAGGACGCGGTGGCGAACCGGGCGGAGCTCGGCGCCAACCTGGCGGTCACGCTGCGGCACTCGGCGACCGGCTTCGCCGCTGGCCTCGGCGTCGCGCTGGTCGGCGCGATCCTCTTCCGCCTGTCGCGGACCATCGAGTCGGCGCTGATGCCGGTGGCGACGCTGCTCCGCTCGGTGCCGCTTGTCGCGCTCGCGCCGGTCATCATCCTGATGTTCGGCTTCGGCACCGACGCCTCCGTCGCCGTCATCGGCGGCATCGTCGTGCTGTTCCCCGCGCTCGTGACGATCGTCTTCGGGTTGAAGAACGCGTCCCCGGAGATCCTCGATGTCGTGTCCGTCTACGGCGGCGGCACCTGGACCGCGATCCGCAAGGTCGCGCTGCCGGGGGCGCTGCCCTCCCTGTTCGCGGCGGTCCGCGTCTCGGTGCCCGGCGCCATCACGGGTGCGCTGCTCGCCGAGATCCTCTCCACCGGCGACGGCATCGGCCGGGCGGGCGTCGAGTTCGCCACCCAGGCGAAGTTCCCGGACCTGTGGGCGGCGGTCGTCGTGGTCACCGTCCTCTCCCTGGCGCTCTACCAGGTCGTGCAGGTGATCGAGGCCGTGGTCCTCACCCGAATGGGCATGACCGGCCGCACCTGAACCGCGCACCACCCTCGAGAAAAAACGAAAGCACCGACTATGACGACCGACCTGACGATCTTCGCCTACGGCCTGCCGAAGGCGGAGCTGCACCTGCACCTCGAGGGCACCCTCGAGCCGGAGCTGAAGTTCGCCCTCGCCGCGCGCAACGGCATGGAGCTCGCCGAGAAGACCGTGGAGGAGGTCCGCGCCACCTACGACTTCACCGACCTGACCAGCTTCCTCGCCGTCTACTATCCCGCGATGAACGTCCTGCGGACGGCCGAGGACTTCTTCGACCTCGCCTGGGCCTACCTGGCGCGCGCGCAGGAGAACGGCGTCGTGCACGCCGAGATGTTCTTCGACCCGCAGGCGCACACCAGCCGCGGCGTGCCGTTCGAGAACGTGATCACCGGCTACCGGCGGGCGGCGGTGCGGGCGCAGGACGAGCTGGGCATCTCCGCCGAGCTGATCCTCTGCTTCCTGCGCGACTTCTCCGCCGAGTACGCGATGGCGACGCTGATGGAGGCGCTCCCCTACAGGCAGTGGATCGTCGGCGTCGGCCTCGACTCGGACGAGCGCGACAACCCGCCGGCCAAGTTCGCCGCGGTGTTCGCGCGGGCGGCGGCGGAGGGCTTCTTCCTGACGATGCACTGCGACATCGACCAGGCCGGCTCGGTCGACAACATCCGCCAGGTGATCGAGGAGATCGGGGTCGACCGGATCGACCACGGCACCAACATCGTCGAGAACGACGCTCTGGTGGAGCTCGTGAAGGAGAAGGGTCTTGGGCTCACCTGCTGCCCGGTGTCGAACTCGTTCGTCACCGGGCAGCTGAAGGCGGACGAGATCGTCGGCCTGCTGCGCCGCGGCGTCCGGGTCATGCTCAACTCGGACGACCCCGCCTACTTCGGCGCGTACGTCGCCGACAACTACGTCGCCCTCGCCGAGCAGGCGGGCCTCGCCCCCGCCGACCTGGCCCAACTGGCGATCAACTCGTTCGAGGCGTCCTGGCTCCCCGCCGGCCGTCGCGCAACCTTCATCGCGAGCGTGCGCGACTACGCCGCCGCGAACGGGGTCGAACTCCCCGCCTGACTCGCCAGTGCCAGGAGGAGGGCTTCGGTGCGACACCGGAGCCCTCCCTCTGCGTCGCTAGTCCTGGAGCAGCCGCCAGACGCGGTCGCGGGAGAACGGCGTCTCGGTCGGCCGGACGCCGATGGCGCGCCGGATGGCGTTGCCGAGCGCCGCGGCCACCGGGTTGTACGGCGACTCGCTCATCGACTTCGCCCCGAACGGCCCGAGGTCGTCGCTCGTCTCGGCGAAGTACACCTCGGTGACCGGCACATCGGCCAGCTGCGGCACCCGGTACCTGCGGAACGCGGGGTTCTGCACCGTTCCTTCCTCGACGAAGACCTCCTCGTAGAGGGCCCCGCCGATCGCCTGCGCCACCCCGCCCTCGACCTGACCGCGGCACTGCTCCGGGTTGATCACCGTGCCGGCGTCCGCCGCCTGCACCGACTGCAGGATGCGCACCGTGCCGGTCAGGGTGTCCACCGCGACCCGGAAGGCCTGCACGTTGAACGCCAGCGAGCGCACATCCCCGGATTCGCTGCCGTTCGCGACCAGCCCGTCCCCGCGTCGGCGGTCGGCGGGCGCCGCCGCGATCAGCTCCCCGAACGGCAGGAGCCGGTGGCCGCCGATGCGCACGCCGTCCCGCTCGGGCGCGCACTGGTCGGGGTCGGCGCCGGTGGCGGCCGTCGCGGCGCCGATCAGCACGTCCCGCAGCGCCGATGCCGCAGCGTGCAGCGCCTTCCCGGCGACCGTCGTGCCCGCCGACGCGAACGCTCCCGTGTCGTACTCGGCCGCGTCGGTGTCCGACTGCCGGATGCGGATGCGGTCCATCGTCGTGCCCAGCACGGTCGAGACGATCTGCGCGTGCCCGGTCGTCGTGCCGTTGCCGAACTCGGTTGTGCCCACTCCCAGCTCGTACGTCCCGTCCGGGCCCAGCGTCACGGTCACCTTCGACAGGTGCCCGGCCGGCGCCAGCGTCGCGATCATCGCTGCGGCCATTCCCTCGCCGACCCGCCACCGCTCCCCGGCCGGGGCGGCCGCGCCGTTGCCGCGCTCGAGAGCGGCCTGGGCCAGGTCGAGGCACTGATCAAGGCCGTAGCTGCCCCAGACGATGTCGTGCTCCGCCTCGCCGTGACCCGCGAGCACGGGGTCGCCCTCCCGCAGGGCGTTGATCCGGCGCAGCTCGAACGGGTCGATGCCGAGCCGGATAGCCAGCTCGTCCATCGCCGATTCGACGCCGAGGATCACCTGGCCGAGCCCGTAACCGCGGAAAGCGCCCGACGGCACGTTGTTGGTGTAGACGACCTCGGCGTCGACGCGCTTGACCGGGGAGCGGTAGAGGCTGATCGACTCGGCGCAGCCGTGGAAGAGGACCCCGCGCGAGTGGTTGCCGTAGGCGCCCGTGTCGCTCAGCACCTCCACCTTCATCGCGGTGAGTCGGCCGTCCCGGGTCGCGGCGAGGGTGACGCCGACCCGCATGGGGTGGCGGACGCTCGTCCGGGTGAACTCCTCGGCGCGGCTCAGCTCCCAGGCGACCGGGCGGCCCAGGCGGAGCACGGCGAACGCGACGAGGTCCTCGGTGAACATCTCCTGCTTCCCGCCGAAGCCCCCGCCGACACGGGCCGTGAACACGCGCACCCGCTCCCGCGGCAGGCCGAGCAGGGTGCACAGCTCGTCGCGGACGAGGAAGGGCACCTGCGTGCTCGTGCGGATCACGAGGCGGCCGTCGTCATCCAACCAGCCGATCGAGCCGTGCGTCTCCAGCTGGGCGTGCGACACCCGCTGCGTCTGCCACGTACCGCTGACGACGGTGTCCGCCTCGGCGAGCGCAGCGTCCAGGTCGCCGAAGCCGGTGTGCAGCGCGGCGATCACGTTCCGCGCGGCGTCGTCGACCCGGTCGTCGGCGGTGCGGTCGCCGTGCAGGACGGGCGCGCCGGGGCTGCGCGCCTCCTCGGGGTCGAACACGGCGGGCAGGACCTCGTAGTCGACAACGATCCGGCGGCAGGCCTCCTCGGCGGCCGCCGCGGTGCTGGCGACGACCGCCGCG
The DNA here is from genome assembly GCA_025463675.1 of Naasia sp. Lineage (GTDB taxonomy): Bacteria > Actinomycetota > Actinomycetes > Actinomycetales > Microbacteriaceae > Naasia. The sequence goes on from JAODAX010000071.1 coordinate 7,089, forward strand.
ACCCGCTGACCGCGGAAGCGCACCACGTCATCGAGCATCCGGGTGTCGTCCGGGTCGTCGTCGCGGTGCTCGTGGCGGGCGGTCGAGTACCGGCTGCCGGGCACGTCGGCGTGCGTCAGCACCAGCTCGACGCCCTCCACGGCGCATGCCGCGGCCGTGTCGATCGCACGGATGCGCGCGTGCGGGTGCGGGCTGCCGAGCACCCGCAGATGCAACACGCCGGCGACGTCGGTGTCGAACGTGAACGGCTCGGTGCCGGTCACGACGCGCCGCGCAGCGGGCGGGTGCGCCGAGGTGCCGACCGCGCCGGGGCCGGGGTGCCCGTGACCGCCACCGGCCGGCCGGCCGGCGAGCCCCGTCGACCCCATGTTCCGAGCGCCCGCCGCGCGCACCCCGGACCGGATCGACTGCTCGATCGAGCGGTAGCCGGTGCACCGGCAGAGGCTGCCCTTCATCAGCCGGGGCAGGTCCTCGAGGTCGTCCTCGCCGAGAGTCGACGCGGTGACGATCATGCCGGGGGTGCAGAAGCCGCACTGGAAGCCGAACCCCTCGACGAACGCCTCCTGCATCGGGTGCAGCCCGTCGACGTCGCCGAGGCCCCGCACGGTGCTGACCGCTCGGCCCGCGATGCGCGGCGCCGGGAAGATGCAGGAGTGCACCGGCTCGCCGTCGACGAGGACCGTGCAGGCGCCGCAGTCTCCCGCGTCGCAGCCCTTCTTGACCTCGACGTGCCCGCTCTCCCGCAGGAGCGTTCGCAGCACCTGGCCGGGACGCGGATCCGCGTCGACCGGCTCGCCGTTGACCTCGAATCTCACCGGTCCCCCTCCAGCTCCGTCCGGACCTCCTCCAGCAGCACCGCCGAGACGCCGCGACGCCAGTCGGCGCCGCCCATCGGGTCGGTGTACCAGCCGCTCGCCGCGAGCACGTCGGCGCGCAGCGTCGCCCCGTCCGGCAACGCCGGGTAGCGGAACAGAGTCGGGGTGCGGGTGGCGGCCGTCACCGCGAGGAGCGCGGAGCCGTCCGGGTCGATGCGCCCGGTGAGCACGGCGCCGCTGCGGCCCAGTTCGGCGAGCGCGATCTTGCGGTAGGCGGTGCGCGACCGGAGCGCGTGCTCGGGGAACTCGATCGACCGGAGCACCTCGCCGACGCGCAGCGCGTTGCTGCCGTCGCCGGCCATCAGCGCGGCGACGTGCGTCCGGTATTCGCCGCCGTCCGGCGTCCAAACGAGCGCGGTCGCGTCGAGCGCAGCACCGAGCGACACCATCCCCGCCGCCGCGAAAGACTGGCAGATATTGCCGCCCACGGTGGCGACGTTCCACACCTTGAACGACGCCAGCAGCGCCGTGGCGCACGAGAAGAAGAGGGGCAGCGCCTGCCAGCCGACCCGGTCTGGCAGGGCGGCGAGTCGGGCGATCGTGCAGGTGGCCCCGACGACGAGTCCGCCGGAGTCCGGGTACTCCAGGTCCGGCCAGCCCATGGTGGTGAGGTCGACGAAGCCGGTGGTCGCGGGCTGCGGCTCGGAGAAGAGCCACGTGCCGCCGCCGAGGAGCTTCTCGCCGGGTGCCAGCGCCAGGTCGGCCCGGGCCCGCGCGCTGCGGAACGAGCGGATGGTGGTCAGGTCCAAGGGCCCTCCTGGCCGGGGGTGGGGTCAGTGGACACGGGCGGGGGTGCCCCTCAGCCGCGCTCGGCGAGAGACCGCGCGGCGGCCGCCCCACGCCGGGCGATCCCGCGGCTGTCCGCCCGGGTGAGCGCGCCCTCCCGCACGACCGCCTCGCCGCCGACGAGCAGCAGCTCGACGGGCGGCTGCGAGCCGAGCGTGAGGGCGGCGACGGGGTCGGCGATGCCGGCGTGCTCGACGCCGTCCACGCGCCACACCGCGATGTCGGCGAGCTTGCCCACCTCCAGCGAGCCGAGTTCCGCCTGCCGGCCGAGGAGGCGCGCGCCGCCCGCGGTCGCGATGCGCAGCGCGTCGCGGCCGGACATCCGGTCGGCGCCGGCGCCCAGCCGGTTCATCAGCACCGCCTGCCGCAGCTCGCTGCCGAGCTGACCCGACTCGTTGGAGGCGGCGCCGTCCACGCCGAGGCCGACCGGCACCCCCGCGGCGAGCATCGCGGGGACCGGCGCGATGCCGGCGGCGAGCCGACCGTTCGACGACGGGCAGTGCGCCACGCCGGTGCCGGTCGCGGCGAACTTGGCGATGTCCGAGCCGTCGAGGTGCACGCAGTGCGCCATCCAGACGTCGTCGCCCAGCCAGCCGAGGCCCTCCAGGTAGTCCGTCGGCCCGGAGCCGAAGCGCTCCCGGCAGAACGCCTCCTCCTCGACGGTCTCCGCGCCGTGCGTGTGCAGCCGCACGCCGAGGTCGCGCGCGAGCGCCGCCGACTCGCGCAGGAGGTCGCCGGTGACCGAGAACGGCGAGCAGGGCGCGAGCGCCACCTGCACACGCGACTCCGCCGACGGGTCGTGGAAGCGGGCGACCGCGTCCGCACTCGCGGCGAGGATCGCATCGGTCGTCTCGACCGCGAAGTCCGGGGGCAGCCCGCCCTGCGAGCGGCCGAGATCCATCGAGCCCCGCGTCGCGTGCAGGCGGACGCCCACCTCGCCGGCCGCCGCCACGATGCCGCCGAGGATGTCGCCGCCGCCTTGCGGGAACACGTAGTGGTGGTCGGCGACGAGGGTGCAGCCGGAGCGGGCGAGGACCGCCATCGCCGCGGCCGCAGCGGAGCGCACCAGATCGGCGTCGATGCGGGCCCACGTCGGGTAAAGCGCGACCAGCCAGTCGAACAGGATGGCGTCCTGCGCCCAGCCTCGGGTGAGCCACTGGTAGAGGTGGTGGTGGGTGTTGATCAGACCCGGGGTGACGAGGCAGCCTCGTGCGTCCACGACGGTCGCACCGGCGCGCAGAGCGTCAGGGGCGGCGCCGGGACCGACAGCGACGATCCGGGAGCCGTCGATCAGCACGTGGCCGACGTCGTGCTCGGTGCCCGCCGGGTCGACGGTGGCGACGTAGCCGGCATCGATCAGCGTCGTCATCGGAGCGCCTCCCGGCGCGTGGAGTGGATGGGTCCGTCGAGCTCGCGGAGCGGTCGCGCGCTCGCGCCCCGCCGGGCGGCGAGCACCTCGGCGAGAATCGCCACCGCCGTCTCCTCGGGCGTGCTCGCCCCGAGATCGAGGCCGATCGGGGAATGCAGGCGGGCCAGCGCGTCCTCGTCCACACCCGCCGCCCGCAGCCCCGCGAGACGACGCTCGTGCGTGCGGCGGGACCCGAGAGCGCCGACGAAGCCGGCGGGCGAGTCGAGCGCCTCCCGGAGCACCGGCACATCGAAGCGGTCGTCGTGGCTCAGCACGCAGACAACGGCTCGGGCGTCGAGGGCGAGGCCCGCGAGGTAGAGCTGCGGCCACTCGACCACCACCTCGTGCGCGGCGGGGAACCGCTCCGCCGTCGCGAACACCGGGCGGGCGTCGCAGACCGTCACGGAGTAGCCGAGCGAACGCGCGGCTGCGGAGAGCGCTGCGGCGTACTCGACAGCGCCGATGAGCACCATCCGCGGCGCGGGCCGGCTCGTCTCGACGAGCAGCGTCAGCGTCTCGGCCCCGCACGCGAGGTGCAGCTCGCCCGTGCGGCCGGCCGTGAACCAGCCGTCGACCTCGGCGCGCACCCGGTCCAGAGTCAGCTCTGCGAAACCCGCTGCGCCGAGCTCGATCTGCTCCAGGTCACCGGGAAGCCCGCACCCCTCGCCGGCTGCGGCGCTCCTGCCGAGCAGCCCGCGGGGACCGGCGGCGACGGTCGCGATGCCGGCCGACCGCCCGGCGAGCGCCGCCCGCAGCTCGGCGCGGACCGCCTCCCCAGCGAGCTCGGCGATCACCACGTCGAGCACGCCGCCGCAGGACAGGCCAACGGCGAACGCGTCGTCGTCGGAGAAGCCGAACCGCGCGGACTCCGCCGCCCCGGTGCTCAGCACCCGCTCGCACGCCTCGACGGCGGCGCCTTCGACGCAGCCGCCCGAGATGCTGCCGAGGACCCGGCCGTGGGCGAGCGCCATCGAGGTGCCGACCGTGCGCGGCGCGCTGCCGGTGACGGCCGAGACGGTCGCCACCGCGACGGGACCGCCCGCGTCGAGCGCCGCGAGCAGCCGGTCGGCGATCTCGAGCATGGGCCGTCCCTCCGATAGCGGCGCTCTCTCGGCGACGCGCGTGCAGGTCACGCTAGACGCCGCATGTTTCCAGGAGGTTCCGGGAACGGCCTCGCGCACGGCCGCCGGGTTGCGCGGCACCGCCCCGGCGCTGATTGAATGCGAAGGCGCACGGCTGTGCGGAGCGGGCAGACCCGCAGGAAGAAGGTTCCGCGTGCCCCGGCTCGACCTCGTCATCGCGGGCCGCCGCGTCCTCGTCGACGGCGCCCTGCGCGAGGCGGAGGTCGGCATCGCCGAGGGCCGGATCGTCGCGGTGGAAGCGCTCGGCGCCGGCCTCGACGGCCACGACCTGCTGGTCCTCGGCGACGACGAGCTGCTGCTGCCCGGACTTGTCGACACCCACGTGCACATCAACGAGCCGGGCCGCACCGAGTGGGAGGGCTTCGCGGCGGCCACCCGGGCGGCCGCCGCCGGAGGCGTCACCACCCTCCTCGACATGCCGCTGAACTCCATCCCGCCGACCATCGACCCGGGCGCGCTCGAGGCGAAGCGCCTCGCCGCCGGCTCGGCGGTGGTGGTGGACGTCGGCTTCTGGGGCGGCGCGATCCCGTCGAACCTGGGACGGCTCGCCGAGCTGCACGACGCCGGGGTGTTCGGGTTCAAGGCGTTCCTGGCGCCCAGCGGCGTCGATGAGTTCCCGCACCTCGACCGGGAGCAGCTGAACCGGGCGCTCGAGGAGATCGCCGGGTTCGGCGGGCTGCTGATCGTGCACGCAGAGGACCCGGGGGTGCTCGACGCGAGCGTCAACGGCGGCGGTCGGGACTACGCCCGCTTCGTCGCGTCCCGCCCGCCCGCCGCCGAGACGACGGCCATCGCCGCGGTGATCGACGGCGTGCGCCGCACGGGCGCGCGGGCCCACATCCTGCACCTCTCGGCGGCGGATGCCCTGCCGCTGATCGCGGCCGCGAAGACGGAGGGCCTGCCGATCACTGCCGAGACCTGCCCGCACTACCTCACCCTCGACGCCGGCTCCATCCCGGATGGCGCCACCGAGTACAAGTGCTGCCCGCCGATCCGCGACGCCGCGAACCGGGATGCGCTCTGGGCGGCTCTCGCCGACGGGACCATCGACCTCGTCGTCTCCGATCACTCGCCCAGCACCCCCGAGCGGAAGTTCGCCGGGGACGGCGACTTCGCCGTCGCCTGGGGCGGCATCGCCGGCCTGCAGCTGGGCCTCCCCGCGGTGTGGACGGAGGCCGGCCGGCGGGGCGTGCCGCTCGAGCGCGTGGTCGGTTGGATGGCCGAGGCACCCGCGCGGTTCGCGGGCCTGGACCGGAAAGGCCGCATCGCTCCGGGCGCCGACGCCGACCTCGCGGTGTTCGCGCCCGACGAGAGGTTCGCGGTGCGGGCGGCGGAGCTGCTGCACCGCAACCCGGTGAGCGCCTACGACGGTCGGACCCTGACCGGGCGCGTGCGGCAGACGTACCTCGCCGGGGTTCTCGTCGACCCGGACGCGCGCACCGGACGGCTGCTGGAGCGGCCCCGATGACCGCGCCGGAGTACCCGATCCGCACCGAGCGGCTCCTGCTGCGGCCGTTGACGCCAGCCGACCGGCACGACCTGCACGCCTACCGGTCGATCCCGGCGGTGTGCCGCTACGTTCCGTTCCAGCCGATGGACCCCGACGAGATCGACAAGCGGCTTGCGGGCATGTGGGCCTCCGGCGAGCTGCCGGAGGCGGGCGGAAACCTGACCCTGGGGGTGGAGGCCGACGGCCGCGTCGTCGGCGACGTCATCCTGATGCGCCCCGCCGAGCCGGAGGGCACCGCCGAGATCGGCTACGTCTTCGCCCCCGAGGCGGCCGGCCGCGGCTACGCCACCGAGGCGTCGCGCTCCTCGGCCTCGCCTTCGATGACCTGCGCATGCACCGGGTGATCGGCCGCCTCGACGCCCGCAACGCACCCTCCGCCCGCGTCCTCGAGCGGCTCGGCCTGCGCCGCGAAGGGCACTTCGTCGAGGACGACTGGTGCAAGGGCGAGTGGACCGACAGCCTGCTGTACGCGATGCTCGACCGCGAATGGGCGGACCGGGCGCGGTAACACCCCCGACACACGCCTCTGGGAGACTCCGGGAATGGCGATCGTGCTCGGACCCCATCAGTACGGCAAGGCCGAGACGCGGCTCGTCCGCTTCACCCGCGACTCGCCCCGCCACCAGATCGTCGACCTCAACGTGACGACGGCGCTGCGCGGGGACTTCAGCGCCGCGCACCTGGTCGGCGACCAGACGACGGTGCTGCCGACCGACACCCAGAAGAACTCCGCGTACGTGTGGGCGAAGACGACCCCCGTTGACCCGATCGAGGAGTACGGGCTGGCGCTCGCCCGGCACTTCACCGGCGAGGTGGAGCCGGTCGAGGCGGCCCGCATCGAGATCGAGCGGTTCGGCTGGTCCCGCGCGGTCGTCGACGGCGCCGAGCACGACCACACCTGGGTGCGCAGCGGCCAGGAGGTGCGCACCGCCGCGGTGACGGTCGAGCCCGGCGGCGAGCACGTGGTGCAGGGCCTCAAGGACCTCGTGCTGCTCAAGTCGACGGGCTCCGCATTCCGGGACTTCCTCGTCGACGAGTACACGACCCTCGCCCCGACCGACGACCGGGTGATGGCCACCTCCCTCGTCGCCCAGTGGCGGCTGAGCGGGGATCTCGCCGGCATCGACTGGAACGGGATGTACGACGGGGTGAAGGCGGCGATGGTCGCCCAGTTCGCGGGCGTGCACTCGCTGGCGCTGCAGCAGACGCTGTGGCACATGGGTCGCGCGGCGCTCGAGGCGTACCCGCAGATCGCCGAGCTGCGCCTCGCGGCGCCCAACAAGCACCACTTCCTCGTCGACTTCACGCCGTTCGGGCTCAGCAACGACGGCGAGGTGTTCCACGCCGACGACCGGCCGTACGGGCTGATCCAGGCGAGCGTGCTGCGCGACGACGCCCCGCCCGCCCGCGGCGCCTGGCGCAGCTCGGCGGGACTCGCGTGACCGCCGCGGACGGCGCCTGGCTCGCCCACGCGGTCGACCTCGCGGTTGCGAACGTCGACGACGGCGGCGGGCCCTTCGGCGCGCTCATCGTGCGGGACGGCGCGCTGCTCGCGACCGGCCAGAACCGCGTGACGCGGGACCTCGATCCGACCGCGCATGCCGAGGTGCAGGCGATCCGCGCCGCGTGCTTCGCGGTCGGCGACTTCGCGCTGCCGGGCAGCACCCTGTACACCTCGTGCGAGCCGTGCCCGCTGTGCCTGTCGGCGGCGCTCTGGGCGCGGATCGACCGCATCGTGTACGCCGCCGACCGGCACGACGCCGCCCGCGGCGGCTTCGACGACCGCGAGTTCTACGAGCTGTTCGGCCGCGACCGGTCGGAGTGGCACGTGCGGATCGACGCGCTCCGCATCGACGCGGCCCCCGCCCCGTTCGACGCGTGGCTCGCCGTGGACGGCCGCACCGACTACTGACGCACTCTCACCGCGTTCCGCCGAACGCGGTACGAGGCACCGAGCGCGGTAGGTGCACACACCGCGTTCGGTGTTTCGTACCGCGCAGAGTGGTGCACGCACCGCGTTCGACGGGGCGTCTGCGACGGCGTGCGGGGGGCGGAGCGGCGCTCAGCTGCCGCGGTAGGTGGAGTATGCGAAGGGGCTCAGCAGGAGGGGCACGTGGTAGTGATCGGGCCCGGTCACCTCGAACACGAGCACCACCTCCGGGTAGAAGCTCTCGCGGCCCGCGGCGGCGAAATAGTCGCCCGTGGCGAAGGTGAGCCGGTAGACGCCGGGGTCGACCAGCGCGGGTCCCAGTTCACGGAGGCGGCCGTCGGCGTCGGTCTCGCCCTTGCCGACGGCGGACCAGCCGTCCGGGGTCAGCCACTGCAGCGCCGCGGTGACGCCGGCAGCCGGGCGTCCGAGCGCCGCGTCCAGGACATGAGTGGTGATCTGGCTCATGCCGCCTCCTCCGCGAACAGCGCCCGCAGGCGCAGCGTCATGATCTGCCGCAGCTGCTCCTTCGCCTCCTCGGCTTCCTCCTCCGGGCAGTTGGTGAGGCGGCGCTGGAGCTCGTCCGCCATGTCCTGGCCGGTGCGACCGGCCGCCCGGATCAGGAACACGCGGCCGAACCGCTCCTCGTACACCCGGTTGCCGCGGACGATCGCCGCGTCGACACCTTCTGCCGCCGCGTCCAGGCCACCCTGCTCTCCACGGGACAGAGCGGCCGACGTGCCGTCGCCGGTCGGCTGCTCCCCGATGCGCGGGTGATGCGCGACCGCCTCGTCCAACTCCGCGTCGGTGAGGGCGGTGGCGGCGTCGACGGCGGTCGTGATGAGGGCGTCGAGGTCCGGGAACGGCGCACGGGCGGCGACCTCGTCGACGAAGCGCGTCACGCCGAGGGCGGCGGTGAGCCGCTGCCGCAGTTCGCTGTCCGGAACGTCGATCACCGGTCTCCTCCCGCCGTGCCGTTAACTGTAGCTGTGGGCGACATGCGGATTCCCGGGCTGGTCCTGGCGGCCGGAGCGGGCTCCCGCTTCGGCGGCCCCAAGGTGCTCGCCGAGGACGACCGCGGGCCGTGGCTGTCGCGTTCGATCGCCGCGCTGCGACGTGGCGGCGCCGACCCGGTGATCGCCGTCTTCGGCGCCGCGGCGGAGGAGGCCGAGGACCTGCTGCCGGCGGGAGCGCAGTCGATCGTGGCCCACAATTGGCAGCAGGGCGTGAGCGCCTCGCTGCGCGCCGGGCTCGACGAGGTGAGCGAAAACCCCGACGCGGTCGCGGTGGTGGTCACCCTCGTCGACCTGCCGGCGATGCCCGCTGCCGCGGTCGCCCGACTTCTCGCCCCGCCCCTGACCGACGCCACCCTGCGTCAGGCGGTGTACGACGGCCGGCCGGGGCACCCGGTGGTTCTCGGTCGTGGCCACTGGCCACGACTCATCCAGACTCTGAGCGGCGACACCGGCGCCCGACCCTACCTGGTCGCCTCCGGCGTCGAGGAGGTCGAATGCGGCGACCTCTGGCCCGGCGACGACGTGGACAGGCCACGCCGCGCCTGACCCTGCCCTGCCCTGCCCTGCCCTGCCCTGCGGGCAAGGTGGGCGCCTGTTGAGGGCAAGGGTCAGCGGGCGGCGAGGGCCGCGGCGCGCCACGCGAGGAGGGCACAACCGGCGCCCAGCGGATAGCGGCCGATCCCGGGCGGGCGCCTCCACGTCGCCCAGCTGACCGCTGTCGTCCACACTGCCCGCCGCGCGCCGCTCGGCCCCGCGGTGTCCGCTGCCTCCGCAGTGTCCGCCGCCTCCTCAGTGCCGTGGACGACCCCGGCCACGCGCGTCAGGAGGCCCTCGACCTCGCCCAGGCGGCAGCCGGGCAGCACGCCCGCCAGGATGGACGGGCTCGCAGCCGAGATCTCGCAGCCCCGGCCGTCCCGCGCGTCGCCGGAGATCCGGTCGCCGTCGACCGTGAGGCGCACCGTCACCTCGTCGCCGCACGTCGGGGAGCGCAGCGTGTGCGCAGCGTGTGCGCAGCGTGTGCGCCCGGCGTGGTCGGCGAGCAGGGCACGCGGCGCAGCTCCCGACTCACCGCGGTTCGGGCCCGCTTGCCGCCACCGCCCGCACCGCCGCCTCGAAGGCGTCGAGCGCGACCGCGACGTCCCCGGCGGTCACCGTCTCCTCGGGGGCGTGGCTGACGCCGCCGTTGCCGCAGCGGAGGAAGAGCATCGCGAACGGCGTGGCCGCCGACACGGCGAGCCCGTCGTGGCCGGCCCGACTCCACAGCACGAAGGGGTCGGCGTCGCCGGTGGTGCGGATGCCCGCCTCAACCGCGGCACGCAGGCGCGGGTCGCAGACGGCAGCGTCGGCCCGGTAGGTCTCCGCCGCCTCCCACCGGAGCCCGCGGCGTCCGCACACCTCGCGCGCGAAGCCGTCGATGCGCTGCCACACCTCGTCGCGCCGGGCGTCCGTCTCCGCGCGGAGGTCGAGCGAGAGCCGGGCCGCGCCGGGCACCACGTTGACCCCGCCCGGCTCGACGGCGATGCGCCCGACGGTGCCGATGGTGCCGGTCTCGCGCGCGATCCGCTCCACGGCGAGGACGATCTCGCTCGCACCGACCAGGGCGTCCCGGCGACGGTCGTAGGGAGTTCCCCCGGCGTGGCCGGCGCGACCGGTGACGGTGAGCTCGAAGCGGCGGGCGGCGGCGATGGCCGACACCGCGGCGAGCGCACGACCGGCGTCCTCCAGCTGCGGGCCCTGCTCGATGTGCACCTCGAGGTAGCCGGCCAGCTCGTCGGCCCGCCGGCCGGCGTCCGCGATGCGGTCCGGGTCGAGCCCGAACGCGGCCGCAGCGTCGCGCAGGGCGACCCCGTCGGCGTCGACCCGCTCCGCCCACGCCGGATCCCACTGCCCGGCGAACGCCCGGGAGCCGGCGAGGGCCGTGCCGAACCGCGTGCCCTCCTCGTCGGTGAAGCCGACGACTTCCAGCGCGAACGGCAGGTCGGCGCCGCGGAGCCGGTCCGCCACCTCGATCGCGAGGAGGACGCCGAGCATGCCGTCGAACGCGCCCGCGTCCGGCACCGTGTCCAGGTGGCTGCCGAGGACGAGCGCGGGCAGCCCCGCGGCGCGGCCCTCCCGCCGCCCGATCAGGTTGCCGGCCGGGTCCTGGCGCGCCTCGAGCCCCGCCTCGCGCAGCCAGCCGGCTACCAGCGCGTTGGCGGCGGCGTGCTCGGCGCTGAGCGTGACGCGCTCGATGCCACCCGGCAGGGAGCTGAGCCGGGCGAGCAGCGCGCAGCGCTCGAGAGCGCGGACGGCGCCGGTCACGCGGTGGCCGCGTACACGTCGAGCGCGGCGCCGGTGCCGCCGCCCGCGGTCACGGCCGCCCCCGCTCGGCGCAGCACCTGCTCCAGGGCGGCGAGCGTCGTGAGCACCGCGTCCCGGCGGGCGTTGTAGCCCATCGTGCCGATGCGCCAGATCCGGCCGTGCAGCGGACCGAACGAGGTGCCGATCTCGATGCCGTAGTCGGTGAGCAGCTCGCCGCGCACGGCGTCGCCGTCCACACCGTCCGGGATCGCGACCCCGACCACGTTCGTCATCTTGTGCGCGACGTCGCCGAAGACCTCCAGACCGAGTCCGCGCACGCCTTCGAGCATGGCGGACCCGTGCAGCGCGTGTCGGCCGATCGCCGCGTCGAGGCCCTCCTCCAGCAGGATGCGCGCGCATTCGCGCGCCCCGTAGAGCATCGTGGTGGCCTCGGTGTGATGGTTGAGACGCTTCGGGCCCCAGTAGTCGAGGATCATCGCGAGGTCGAAGTAGTTGCTGCGGATGCGCTCGGCCGGTGCCGGCGAGTCGGCGTCGCCGGCCCCCGGCGCGCGGAGCCCCGCCTCGATGCTGCGCCGCTCGTCGAGGACCGCGACCGCGGCGGGCGACAGCGTGAGAGGCGCGCTGCCGGACGGGCCGCCGAGGCACTTCTGCAACCCCGCGGTGACTGCGTCGAGGCCCCACTCGTCGGTGCGGACGTCGTTGCCGCCGAGGCTCGCGGTCACGTCCGAGTAGAAGAGCACCCCGTTCTCGCGGCAGATGCGGCCCAGGTCGGCGAGCGGCTGCACCATCGTCGTGGACGTGTCCCCGTGCACCACCGCGAGCAGCGTGGGACGCACCTCCCGGATCGCCGCCTCGATCTGCTCGGGCGCGAAGACGGTGCCCCACTCGGCGTGCAGCGCATGCACCTCGGCGCCGCAGCGCTCCGCGATCTCGACGAGCAGGGAGCCGAAGCGGCCGAACACGGGCACCAGCACCCGGTCGCCGGGGCGCACCAGCGAAACCATGGCGGCCTCGATGCCGGCCCGGCTGGTGCCGTCGACGAGGAGGGTGGCCTCGTTGCCGGTGCGGAAGACGCGGCGGTACAGCTCCTGCGTCTCGGCCATGTATTCGGTCATCGCCGGGTCGAATTGGCCGACCAGCTGCGCCGACATGGCGTGCAGCACCCGGGGGTCCGAGTTGATGGGCCCCGGTCCCATCAGCAGGCGGGGCGGCGGCGCGATCGGCAGCGGGTGCACGGGTCTCCTCAGCGGTGCGGACGTTGTCACTCTAGGAGCCGAGATCAGTCGGCGTCGGCGAGGCGGGCGCCCGCCTCGATCAGGGAGAGGTCGCTTCCGGGCGGCCCGACGAGCGCCAGCCCCAGGGGCGCGCCCGCCACTGTCAGGAGCGGCACGGAGAGGGACGGGGCCCCCGCCGCTGCCGCCACGCAGGTGAGGCGGAGGGTGGCCGCGCGCAGCTGGTCGACGACCGCGGCGGGCGAGGTGGCCGACGGCGCCGGGGAGGCGGCGGCCGGCAGGAGGAGGATCCGGTCGGCGAGGAGCGTGTCCAGCTGGGCGCCCGCGGCGGCCAGCTCTTCGCGCGCGGCCGCCTCCTCGTCGCCGGTGACCTGGGCCGCGATCCGGAAACGCTCCGCCACCGCGCCGCTCACCGCGTCCGGGCGGGCGGTGAGCCAGGCGCCGTGGCTGCGCCACGCCTCCGCGGCCTGCACGGTGCGGAAGGCGACGACCAGTGCGTCGGGGTCGCCGAAGTCGACCTCGTCGGGGGCCGCGATCAGCCCGTCGGCGACGAAGTGCCGCAGCGCGTCGTCGAACGCGTCGCGTACCGCCGGAGCCAGGCCCTCGAGCAGGGTGGGTGCGACGGCGACCGCGGCGGGGACCGGCGCGGTGTCGAGGGGCAGCGACACGGCCGCGGCCCGAGCGAGCACCTGCGGATCGCGGGCCAGCCAGCCGACGGTGTCGAACGAGGGGGCCAGCGGGAGCACCCCGTCCCGGTCGACCGCGCCGTGCGTGGTGCGCAGGCCCCACAGGCCCTGGTAGGACGCCGGGACGCGGATGGAGCCGGCGGTGTCGGTGGCGAGCCCGATGCTCGCCTGCCCCGCGGCGACCGCGCTGGCCGGTCCGCTGGACGAGCCGCCGGGCAGCGCGCCCGGCACCGCGGCGTTCGGCGGGGTCCCGTAGTGCGGGTTCGCGCCCGCGATGCTGTACGCGAACTCGTCGGTGCGGGCGATGCCGGTGAGCCCAGCGCCCGCGTCGAGCAGGGCGGCGACCGCCGGCGCCGTCCGCTGTTCCACGGCCGCCCGGTCGAGGTAGGCCGGGACGCCGGCGCCGATCCGATGCCCCGCCACGGCGAACAGGTCCTTGACCGCGACGCGCTCCCCCTGCAGCGGGCCGCGCGCGGCGCCCTCCAGGAGCGGCGTGCCGACGGTCCGCCAGATGCGGGAGTCGACGGCGGGCGCGGGGGCGCTGACGTGGGCGGCGGCGACCCGCCAACCGGCATCGAGGCGACGCCACAGCTGAGTCTGCTGACCGCGGCCGCCGGCGTCGGGCAGCACCACCGCGATCACGAGCGCGGCGTCGTCCCGGAGGACACGGACGTGGGCGGCGGCGATCCGCCGGGCGGGAGCGCCGCCGCCGCCGCGCCGGAAGGCCGCGATGGCCTCGGCACCGACGAGCAGGCCGGAGGCGTCGCCGCGCAGGGTGTGCGGGCCGGGCGCGAACAGCTCGTCGAGCACGGGCACGTCGTCGGCCATCAGCGCCGCCTCGTAGCGGTCGAAGGCCGCGAGCAGGCCGTCGGGCACCGGCCCGTCGGCGTGGACGGAGGAGCGATCAGGCATGCTGCACCGCCTTCCGGATGCGAGCGGGAGGGCGACTCCCCGGGGCCTCGACCCCGGCGCTGTCGAAGTCGGTGCCGGTCACCTGCGCCACCCTAGGCGAGTCACGTTTCCGGTATGAGACGTGCCCCCGCGCGCCATCGCGTCCCTGCGACGGGTGGAGCGGGGCGCGTCCGGGGGCGTGCCCCCGCCTCGATAGAGTGTCCGGAGCCCTCCGCCCCCAGCGCAAGGATCCTCGTTGACCGCTGTCGTGACGCTGACGCCCGCCCCCGTGCTCGATCGCACCTACCTCGTCGATTCGTTCGCCGAAGGAAAGGTGAACCGCTCGTACGAGCTGCACGAATACATGAGCGGCAAGGGCCTCAACGTGGCTCGGACGCTGCACCTCGCGCGCGTCACCGTCGCCGGCATCCTGCCGATCGGGCGGGAGGACGAGCACCTGCTGTTCCGCACGCCGTACCCGCACATCCTGCGCATCGTGCCGATCGCCGGCCGGGTCCGGGTGAACACCACCGTCGTCGACCGCGGCGGACGCACCACCAACATCAACCAGACCGCTATCCCGATGAGCGCCGCGGACTGGTCCCGCGTCTGCGACCTCGCGCTCGAGCAGGTCGAGGAGACGGATGCCGACTGGCTCGTCGTCTCCGGCGTGCACCCGCAGGAGGCGGGCAACGGCGAGCACCTCGACATGACGCGGCTGTTCGAAGCCATCCGGGCTCGCGGCACGCGCGTGGCGCTCGACACGAGCGGCCCGCCGCTCGAACGCTGGGTGAACAGCGGCCTGGTGAATCTGATCAAGCCGAACGCCGATGAGCTGGCGAACCTGGTGGGCCACAACCTGCACACGGTGGGCGACGCCCTCGAGGCGGGGCGCGAGCTGAACGGGCGTGGGATCGAGATCGCACTGGTGAGCCTCGGCGTCGACGGTGCGCTCGCGATCACCGACGACGCGGCCCACTGGGGACGCGCCGTGGCCACCGAGGTGGTCAACACGACCGGGGCGGGCGACGCGACGCTGGCCGGCTTCCTCGCGCACTCGATCGTGGCCGGCACGGGCGGCGACGGCGTGCCAGCCGACCTGACCCTCCCGGATGCGCTCGGCTACGCCTGCTCCTGGGGCGCCCTCGCGGTGTCGCTGCCGACGACGCTGATCTCGAGCTTCGACGCGGCGCCGGTGCCGACGGTGAGCGCGCCCGAGCTCGACCGGCCGCTTCGGGAACCCACCCACCTCATCGGCTAGCGGATCAGCATGCCGACTCGGGCCGGCGCTCCGACATCCGGAACGCGTCGCCCGCGGACAGCAGGTGCAGGCGCACGTCGGAGATGGACAGCGTCGTCTCCGGCTTGGACTCGGCGATGTTCGACCGGGTGACGCCCGAACCGTCGACGACGTAGACGCCACCGGAGCCGAGCACCTCGAAGCGGTCCCCGCGGACCACGATGGCGGTGTCCTCGTCGATGCCGACCCCGAGCACGCGGGGGTTCTGCGCGACCGCGCCGAGCAGCCGGCCGATGCGGCCCCGCTCGGCGAAGTGCTGGTCCACGGTGATCCCGGTGAGGAACGCGAGCCCCGGCGCCATGCGGAGGTCTCCGAGGCGGTGCGATTCGGTGCCGGCGCCGCGCACGAGCATCGTGTCGCTCATCGCCGACGCCCCCGCCGACGTGCCCGCGATGACTCCGCCGCGCTCCCGCACCTCGCGCACCCGCGCTTCGACGGGGGTGTCGCCGATCTGGCTGGTGATCCGCAGCTGGTCGCCGCCGCTGAAGAACACCCCGCCCGCGTCGTCCAGGAGGGCGAGCGTCTCCTCCGCGTACGCGTCCTCCCGGCTGTCGAGGTAGAGCTCGACGAGCTCGCCGATGCCGAGCCCCTCGAACGCCGTGCGGTAGGCGTCGAGGTAGCCCTCGGGCCGCCGCGAGGCGATCGTCGCCAGCACGAGCCTGCGGCCGGCCACGGCTTCGGCCACCGCACGGAGGATGGCGCGGTCGCCTTCCTTGTCCTCGTGCCCGCCGATGATGACCAGCGGCCCTGCCTGCTCGCTCACCCCTGTGCCCCTTCTGTCATGCGCGCGGTTCTCGCCTGGAGGGGTGATACTGCGTCCGCCCAGGCGACGGCGAACTGCGGGCTGGTATGCGCCCAACCGGTCCGGCCGGCGGGATCCATCGCGATGACGCCGGCTTCGCCGCCGACCCGCTCGAGTGTGCGCAGGGCGGTGCTCGCCGCGTCCTCCGGGGTGCGGCCCGGGAGCGCCGCGAGCACCCGGCTCGCGAGAGTGACCCGCGCGATCTCCTCGCCCGTCCCGGAGAGGGCGACCGCGCCGGCCTCGTCGTCCGCGTACAGGCCGCAGCCGGGCAGCGGACTGTCGCCCACCCGCCCGACGGCGGAGCCGTCGAGGCCGCCGGTCGATGTCGCCGCGGCCAGGTGGCCGTCCCGGTCGAGCGCCACGCAGCCGACCGTGTCGCAGCCGGCGACGCCGGGACCGTCGGCCGGGTCGGAAGCGCCGACGACGTCGGGGTCCGCGGGTGCCGCGCCACGATCCAGCGCGAACCGGCGTGCTCCCTCCCCGACCAGGAGGATCGGCTGCTCCCGCAGCAGCAGCGCGGCGGCGGCGACCGGGTTCCGCAGCCCGGGGACAGCGCCGACCGCGCCGACGTCGAGGGTAGCGCCGTCCATGATCGCGGCGTCGCACTGCACCCCGCCGGCGGCGTTGCGGACCGCGCCGGTGCCGGCGTTGAAGGTCGGGTCGTCCTCCAGCACGCGGATGGCGGCCTCCACCGCGCGGACCGCGGAGCCGCCGCCGTCGAGGATCTCCCGGCCGGCGCGCACCGCCCGGCGGCAGCCCTCCTCGAAGGCGGGCCGATCCTCCGGCGGGATCGGGCGCGCGCCACCGTGCACGATGATCGACCAGTCCAGGCGCTCAGACATTGGCGTCCCGCGGCTCGAGGACGCCGATCCCGTCGCCCGGGAACTCGGCGGGCCGATGCGCGAGCACCTGCCGCCACACCGCCTCGACCTCGGTCGGAAGGAGCACGACGAGGTCGCGCGGGCCCGCCATGGCGAGGGCGGCACCCATTGCCTCCCGCTCGTCGAGCAGCCGGTGCACGCGCTCGAGGGCGGCGCCGCCGGCCATTGCCCCGTCGGCGAGGAGTGCGACGACGGCTCCGGCCTGCCGTCCGCGACCGTCGGGCCGCTCGCGGAGCACGAGCTCGTCGAAGATGCCCGCCGCGATCCGACCCACCTCGTGGATGTCCTCGTCGCGGCGGTCGCCGGGCGTGCTGACCACGCCGATCACCCGGTCGTGGTGCGGCCTCAGCCCGTCGATCGCGGCGCCGAGCGCGCGCAGCGCGGCGGGGTTGTGGGCGTAGTCGAGGATCGTGGTGAATCCCGGCGCGCGCGTGATGTTCAGCCTGCCCGGGTTCTGCTCGAACGAGCCCTCGAACCCGCGCAGCGCATCCGCGATGGCCGCCGGCGGCACGCCGAGGCTGTAGGTCGCGGCCGCCGCGGCGAGCGCGTTCTGCACGTTGAACCTCGCCCAGCCGGCCAGCGTGGTCGGGATCTCGGCGACGGGCAGCAGCGGGATGCGCCGCTCGCCGTCCCAGAGCACGAGGCCGTCGCCCGACTCGCCAGGCTCGAGGGCGCTGACGAGGCCGCCCCCGGCGAGATGTTCCCGCAGTGCCGGGGACAGTTCGGCGGCGCTGGTGAACCAGGCGATGCGGCCGCGCGCGACCCGCGCCATCCGACGGGTCAGCGGGTCGTCGGCGTTCAGCACACTGGTGCCGCGTCGCGCGACCCGTCGCACGACGACGCTCTTGACCGCGGCCATGTCCTCGAGCGTGTCGATGCCCTTCAGGCCGAGGTGGTCGGCGGCGATGTTGAGGACGATGCCGACGTCGGCGAGGTCGAAGGCGAGACCCTCGCGGAGGATGCCGCCCCGCGCCGTCTCCAGGACGGCGCAGTCGACCGTGGGGTCGCCGAGCACGAGCCGGGCGCTCTTCGGCCCGCTCGCATCGCCGCTGCGCACCTTCCGGCCTCCGATGTACACGCCGCTGGTGGTCGTCATGCCCGGGATCCGGCCGTCCGCCCGCAGGATGTGCTCGACCATCCGCACGGTGGTCGACTTCCCGTTGGTGCCGGTGACGGCGACGATCGGAATGCGGCCGCGGGAACGGCCCGGGAAGAGCCGATCGATCACGGGTGCTGCAACATTGCGCGGAGAGCCGGCCGACGGCTGCAGGTGCATGCGCAGGCCGGGAGCAGCGTTCACTTCGACGATGCCGCCACGCGCCTCGGCGAGCGGCAGGCCGATGTCCGCGGTGAGCACGTCGAGGCCCGCCACGTCCAGGCCGACGATCCGCGCGGCGCGCTCCACGGCTGCGCGCGTGTCGGAATGCACCTCGTCGGTGCGGTCGATCGCCTCGCCGCCCGTCGAGAGATTGGCGGTGTCCCGCAGCGCGACGAGCCGGCCCGCCCCCGGCACGTCGCCGAGCGTGAGTCCCTGCCGGGCGAGCACCGCCTCCACGTCCGCGTCGATCCGCACCCGGGTGAGGATGTTCTCGTGCCCGGCGCCCCGCCGGGGGTCGGCGTTCAGGCGGTCGACGAGCTCGCGGACCGAAAGCACCCCGTCGCCGGTCACGCGCGCGGGGATGCGCTCCGCCGCCGCGACCAGCCGGCCGTCGACGACGAGCAGCCGGTAGTCCCGGCCGGACAGCTGCTCCTCGACGATGACCCGTCGGCTGATCGCCGCGGCTTCGGCGAACGCGCGGCGCACGGCCTGTTCTCCGACAACGGACAGGCTGACGCCACGGCCGTGGTTACCGTCGAGCGGCTTGATGACGGCGGGCCTGCGAAGCCGGGCGGCGGCCTCGACGGCCTCGTCGGCGGTGCTGACCACGCGACCCCGGGGAACGGGGATGCCCGCCTCCTCGAGCAGCGTCTTGGTGAGGTGCTTGTCTCCGGCGGTCACCACGCCGAGGTGCGAGGTGGCGCCGGTGATGCTCGCCCGCAGCAGCCGCTGGGAGCCGCCCCAGCCGAGCCGCACGAGGCTCTGGGCGTCGAGCCGTTGGTGCGGGATGCCTCGCCGCGCCGCCTCCTCGACGAGGGCGCGCGTGCTCGGTCCGAGGCCTGCCCGCACGGTGGCGCGGCGGAGCGCCCCGAACCCCGGAACCGTGCCGTCCTCGGCAGCGCGGGACGCCGGCTCGGCGAGCAGGTCGAGCCCGCGCACCTCCGCGAGCTCGCACGGCAGGAGCCCGGCGACCAGCTCGACGGCCAGGCGCCCGGCGAGCAGCGCCGGCACGGCGTCGCGGTAGGCGTAGAGGACGTTGTACTGGCCTGGGGAGCCGGCGACGGAGCGCGTCTTGCCGCGCCCGGACGGGGCGCCGGCCTCCGTCTGCAGTTCGAGGGCGACGTGCTCGATGACGTGGCCGAGCCACGTGCCGTCGCTCATCCGCTCCGCGAACCCGCCGGGACGGCGCAGGCTGCAGCGGTGCCGAGCGAGCCCGGGCAGGGCGGCGAGCAGCGCGTCGGCGAAGCCCGGGAGCCGGTCCGTTGGGTGGTCCTCGAGCGCTTCCAGATCGAGCTGGAAGCGAATCATCGGTGATCCGCTGTAGAGGTTCGGGCCCGTGTAGACCGACTTCTCGATGATCTCCATTGACCATCCCTTTCTGCCCCCGCGACGGGGGCGCGAGAGGAAACATTACGTCCTCCGTGGCCCGGCGCCGATACCGCCGGGGGCGCGCGTCGTCCGTGTCGGTCTCGGCAGGTCAGCGCGTCGGCTCTCGGCGGGGCAGGGTGACCGTGAACATCGTCGATCCGGGTTCGCTCGCGACCTCGACGGCGCCGCCGTGCGCCTCCACCACGCCGCGCACGATCGACAGGCCGAGGCCGGTGCTGCCGGTCGCGCGGTGGCGGGACGCGTCGCCGCGCGTGAACCGCTCGAACAGGTCGGCGGCCACCCCGGTGTCGATCCCGGGACCGTCGTCGGCCACCCGGAGCGTCACTGCGCCGTCGGGCTGCCGCGCCAGGAAGATGGTCACGGTGGTCCCGGCGGGCGTGTGCACGCGGGCGTTGGCGAGCAGATTGACGACGACCTGACGGAGGCGCGGTTCGTCGCCCGTCACGGTCAACGGCTCCTCCGGGACATCGAGCACCCACGCGTGGGCGGGCCCCGCCGCGTGCGCGTCGCCGACGGCCTCGACGACGACCTGGGAGAGGTCCACCTCTTCGCACTCGAGCTCCCGGCGGGAGTCCAGCCGGGCGAGCAGGAGCAGGTCCTCCACCAGGCCCTGCATGCGGATCGACTCCGACTCGATGCGGGCGAGGTTGCGCTGCACGTCCTCGGTCAAGTCCGGCTGGGTGCGGCGGGTGAGCTCGGCGTACCCGCGGATCGAGGCCAGCGGGGTGCGCAACTCGTGGCTCGCGTCAGCGACGAACCGCCGCACCTTGTCCTCGCTCTCGGCGCGGGCGGCGAGCGCGGTGCCCACGTGGCCGAGGAGCCGGTCGAGCGCAGCGCCGACCTGCCCGACCTCGGTGCGCGGGTCGGTGTCCTGCGGCGGGACCCGGATCGCGAGGTCGACAGCGCCCCGGTCGAGCGGCAGCTCGGCGACGCTCGCGGCGGTCGCGGCGACGCGACGCAGGGGCCGGAGCGCGGCGTTCACGCTGAGGGCTGCCGCGGCCCCGGCGAGCGCGAGGAGGACCAGGGCGATGACGGCGCCCACGGCGGTGACCGTGCCGACCGCGCTCTCCACCTGCCGCATCGGCTGCCCGATCACCAGGACGATCCCCGTGCGTCCCTCCACCGCCAGCACCCGGTAGCCGCCGAGCTCCCCACCGAGATCCACGGTGTGCGGCTCGCCGTCGGCCGGCACCGTGACGATGGCCGCCTGCGCGTCGGCGTCGAGCTCGCGCTGCTCGCCCTCCGCATCCAGGTAGCCGGACGACACGACCTCGCCGCCGAGCAGCAGAGCGGCGACCGTCTCGGCGCTCTGGCCCGGGGTGGACACGTAGCCGCTGCCGTCCGGCGGCGGGCCGACCGGTGCGCCGATTTCGGCGGCCGCCCGCCGGGCGGACGCTTCGACCTGCGCGTCGAGCTGCGCCATCAGGTTCTCGCGCAGCACCAGAACCGACGCGGAGAGCACCGCCACGAGCACCGCCGCGAGCAGGCCGACGACGATTCCCCCCAGCCGGAACCGGAGCGATCGCGGCCCGGTCACGGCACGGGCTTGAGCAGGTAGCCGGCGCCGCGGACGGTGTGGATCATCGGGGCGCGGCCGGCGTCGATCTTGCGCCGCAGGTAGGAGATGTAAATCTCCACCACGCTCGACTTGCCGCCGAAGTCGTAGCTCCACACCCGATCGAGGATCTGCGCCTTGCTGAGCACCCGGCGCGGATTGCGCATCAGGTAGCGCAGCAGCTCGAACTCGGTCGCGGTGAGCTCGATCGGCTCGCCGCCGCGGAACACCTCGTGGCTGTCCTCGTCGAGGGTGAGGTCGCCCACGGTGATCACCGGATCGTCCCCCGCGACTGTGGTCGCGACGCTGCGCCGGATCAGCCCGCGCAGTCGCGCGACGAGCTCCTCCAGGCTGAACGGCTTGGTGACGTAGTCGTCGCCCCCGGCGGTGAGCCCGGTGATCCGGTCGTCGAGGGAGTCCTTCGCGGTGAGGAACAGCACGGGGGTGTCCGAGCCGTCCGCCCGGACCCGGCTGAGCACCTGCAGGCCATCGATGTCGGGCAGCATGATGTCGAGCACAATCGCGTCCGGGCGGAACTCTCGGGCGAGGGCGAGCGCGCTCCGACCGTCAGCCGCCGTCTTCACCTCCCACCCCTCGTAGCGCAGCGCCATCGACAGCAGGTCGGTCAGGGTGGCCTCGTCGTCGACGACGAGCACTCGGACGGGGCTGCCATCGGCGCGGCGCAGCACGTGGCGTGCGGGAACGGCATCGGAAGCCATGCCTCCATTCTGCCGAGGAGCCTATGAACCAGCCGTGAACACACTGAGGGCCGCCGATGAGGAGACCGCAATCGCGTGGGACGGGGGTGAACCCGTCTGTCCCCACTCGGAACAAGGGCGTAACACCGCCGAATCATTGGCGCGTTTGACTGATGACGCCGGGCGCCCGGCGGGAATCGGAGGACGGCGATGACGAACATCCCCGCCGCTGCCCCGGTCGCCGGGGCGGTCCCGCTGACCATGCGAGCCGCCGCGGCCGCGTCGCCCGGGCCCGCCGGTCAGCTCGTGGACGCGACGGTGCCGAGCCCGGTCCGAGTGGGCAGCGAGGTGCTCGTCCGGGTGGTGGCCGCGGGGGTGAACCCGGTCGACGCGAAGACGCGGGCGGGACGGGGGGTCGCCGCCGCGGCGTCCTGGCCGCTCGTGCCCGGCTACGACTTCAGCGGCGTCGTCGTCGAGTCACCGTACGCCGCGTTCCCGCTGCAGCCCGGCGACGAGGTGTACGGCATGACCGCCTTCCCGCGCACCTCCGGCAGCTACGCCGAGTACGTGAGCGTGCCGGCGCTCAATGTGGCGCCGAAGCCGCGGGTGCTCTCCCATCTGGAGGCAGCCGCGGTGCCGCTGGCCGCTCTCACCGCGTGGGGAGCGGTCGTCGACCTCGCCAAGGCGCACGAGGGACAGCGGATGCTGATCCATGCGGGCGCGGGCGGCGTGGGCCACCTCGCGGTGCAGTTCGCCGCCTACTTCGGCGCGCGCGTCACCTCGACGGCGTCCGGACCGAACATCACGTGGCTGCGGGAGCTCGGCGCCAGCGCGGTGATCGACTACACCGCGCAGCGCTTCGAGCAGACCGCGTCCGACCTGGATGTCGTCATCGATGCCGTGGGCGGTGACACCGCGCGGCGCTCCCTCGGCGTGCTGCGGCCGGGCGGCCAGCTGATCACCCTGCCCTCGGCCGACTGGCCGACGATGGCGGCGGACGCCGCGGCGGCCGGAGTGCGTGCCACCGGGTTCTGGGTGACGCCCGACGCGACCACTCTGGCGGTGATCGGGCGGCTACTCACCTCCGGCGACGTGCGGATCCGTGTCGACACCGTGCTGAGCCTCGACGAGGCCGCCGCAGCGCACCGCCTGGTGGAGGACGGCCACGTCCGCGGCAAGGTGGTGCTGAAGGTCAGCGACTACTAGGCGTCACCGCGCGCACTCCGGCGGACAGCGAAATGCCCACTTCTGCTGCGTCTCCGGTCGGATCCGCAGCAGAAGTGGGCATCGCGGGTGGTGGTTACAGCGCGTTGACGTCCAGCGGGATGCCGGGGCCGAACGTGGTCGACACGGCGCCCTTCTGGATGTAGCGCCCCTTGGAAGCGGACGGCTTCAGCCGCTGGACCTCCTCGAGCGCCGCCTTCAGGTTCTCGCTGAGCTGCTCCTCGCTGAAGCCCGCCTTGCCGACCACGAAGTGGACGTTGGCGTGCTTGTCGGTGCGGAACTCGATCTTGCCGCCCTTGATGTCGGAGACGGCCTTCGCCGCATCCGGCGTGACCGTGCCGGTCTTCGGGTTGGGCATGAGGCCACGGGGGCCGAGGACACGGCCGAGGCGGCCGACCTTGCCCATCATGTCCGGCGTGGCGACGGCGGCGTCGAACGCCGTGTAGCCGCCGGCCACCTTCTCGATCAGCTCGTCGCCACCGACCTCGTCGGCGCCTGCAGCGCGGGCGGCCTCGGCGGCCGGGCCCTGCGCGAAGACGATGACGCGGGCGGTCTTGCCGGTGCCGTGGGGGAGGATGACGGTGCCGCGGACCATCTGGTCCGCCTTGCGGGGGTCGACTCCGAGCTTGAGCGCGACCTCGACGGTCGAGTCGAACTTGGCCGAACCGGTCTGCTTGGCGAGGCCGACGGCCTCATCGGCCGTGTAGAACCGACCTTCTTCGATCTTCTCGGCTGCGGCGCGGTAGGCCTTGGACTTCTGTGCCATTGTCTCTTCCTCGCCTTACTCGACAGTGTTGCCCATGGAACGAGCGGTGCCGGCGATGATCTTCGCCGCCGCCTCGATGTCGTTCGCGTTGAGGTCCGGCTGCTTCTGCTCGGCGATCTCGCGCACCTGCGCCTTGGTCAGCTTGGCGACCTTGGCGGTGTGCGGGGTGGCGGAGCCCTTGGTGATGCCCGCGGCCTTCTTGATCAGCTCAGCCGCCGGGGGCGTCTTGAGGATGAAGGTGAAGGTGCGGTCCTCGTAGACGGTGATCTCGACGGGGATGACGTTGCCGCGCTGCGCCTCGGTGGCCGCGTTGTACGCCTTGCAGAACTCCATGATGTTGACGCCGTGCTGACCCAGCGCCGGCCCGATGGGCGGGGCGGGGTTCGCCGCTCCTGCCTTGATCTGGAGCTTGATCAGCCCCGTGACCTTCTTCTGACGTGCCATTTCGGTGTTTTCCTCTCATCGAGCGGCCGGAGCCGCTCTCCCGCGTCGCCGGCGGTTCCGGGGTGCGGTGGTCGTGTGGCGCGGATGCGCCGATGGTGTCCTAGAGCTTGCTGACCTGGTCGAAGCTGAGCTCGACCGGCGTCTCGCGCTCGAACAGCGAGACGAGGACGGTGAGCTTGCCGCTCTCCGGCTTGATCTCGCTGATGGTGCCGGGCAGGCCCGCGAACGAGCCCTCCTTGATGGTGATGGTCTCGCCGATCTCGAAGTCGACCTCGGCCGGGATGGAACGGGCCTGGGTCGCGGAGCCCTTGGCGCCGCTGCCGGCCTTGCTCGGAGCCTCGGCGACCTGCACCGTGCTCTTCAGCATGTTGAACGCCTCCTCGAAGCGCAGCGGCGTCGGGTTGTGCGAGTTGCCGACGAACCCGGTGACGCCGGGGGTGTGCCGGACGACGGACCAGGACTCCTCGTTCAGGTCCATGCGGACGAGGACGTAACCGGGGATGCGCACGCGGTTGACGAGCTTGCGCTGGCCGTTCTTGATCTCGACGACGTCCTCCATGGGCACCTGCACCTCGAAGACGGCGTCCTCCTGGCCGAGGCTGCCCTTGCGCTGCTCGATGTTCTGCTTCACGCGCTTCTCGAACCCGGCGTAGGAGTGGATGACGTACCACTTGCCGAGCTTGCCGCGCAGCTCCTGACGGAACGCCTCGTACGGGTCGACCTCGACCTCGTCGGCGCCCTCATCCGCCTGCACGGCGTCGTCGGCCTCGTCGTCGGTGGCGGACTCGGCGGCTTCCGCCTCGTCGAGCGAGTCGACCTCGAGCGCCTCGTCGACGACGCGGTCGGCCTCGGGGTCCGCCGCCTCCTCGACGGCCTCGAGGATCTCGTCGAGGTTCTCCTCGTCGTCGCTCACGATGTGGATGTCGCCGGGGCCCTCTGCGGAGCTGGCGTCCTCACCGAAGCCCAGGGCGTCGCCCGACTGCGCCTCGCCGACCTCGGAGTCCTGCTCGAAGGCGGGGACGAGGTCGATGTCGTCGCGGTGGTCGCGATGGGTGTCCGACACAGTAAGTAGCTCTCTTTCCTTCCGTCCGGGTGGACGGATCAGCTGGCGACCGACGGGTCGCCGAAGACGAAGATCACGAGGGCACTGAACACGGTGTCCAGGCCGGTGACGATCGCCATCATGATGATCACGAAGACCAGCACGACGGCGGTGAACCCGAACAGTTCCTTCCGCGTCGGCGTGACGACCTTCTTCAGCTCGCCGATCACCTGCCGGATGAACAGCGCAATGCGAGCGAACGGCGACCGCCTGGCCTGCCGCTCCTGCCTCGCCAGGGCTACGACGTCCTCACTGGGCTCGTCGACGACCTTTCGCGCCACGTGGAACTCCTTGCGTCCGGTTGCTCGGCTCATACGTCCGGGCCGGCCCCGGCCGCGTCAGCGTCCGGGTCGTGCCGTTCCGCGCGGGTGCGCGGGGGCTGCAGGGCGGACAGGACTCGAACCTGCAACCTGCGGTTTTGGAGACCGCTGCTCTACCAATTGAGCCACCGCCCTAAGGGACGGGAGAGAGCATGGCTCCGCCGCGAATCTGGAGGGTTCCGTCCGCCGGATGGGCGCGGCAAAGCTTGGCCTCTTCCGACCAGCGGCATCCAGTCTAACACCGGGGAGTCCCCTTGCCGACAGGACGCCACGACGCCTCTCGCTAGTCTTGCAGGCATGACCGACGCGCCCCGCATCTCGCCTCGCATCGCCGCCATCACGGAGTCCGCGACGCTCAAGGTGGATTCGAAGGCGAAGGCACTGCAGGCGCAGGGCCGACCGGTGATCAGCTACGCCGCGGGCGAGCCCGACTTCCCCACCCCCGAGTTCATCGTCGAGGCCGCGGCGAGGGCCGTCCACGACCCGAAGAACCACCGCTACACGCCCGCCGTCGGCCTGCCCGACCTGCGCGAGGCGATCGCTGCGAAGACACTGCGCGACAGCGGACTCGAGGTCTCGCCCGGCCAGGTGATCGTCACCAACGGCGGCAAGCAGGGCGTGTACCAGGCGTTCGCCACCATCGTCGGCGAAGGCGACGAGGTGCTCCTGCCCGCCCCGTACTGGACCACCTACCCGGAGGTCGTGAAGCTCGCGGGCGGCGTGCCCGTCGAGGTGTTCGCGGGCGCCGATCAGGACTACCTCGTCACCGTCGAGCAGCTGGAGGCGGCGCGGACCCCGCGCACCAAGGTGCTGCTGTTCGTCTCGCCGTCGAACCCGACCGGCTCGGTGTACGCGCCCGAGCAGGTGAAGGCGATCGGCGAATGGGCCCTCGAGAACGGCCTCTGGGTGATCTCCGACGAGATCTACCAGAACCTCGTCTACCCAGACGACCTGCCGGCGGGGCAGACCCCGAAGGCGGCGCTGTCCATCGTCGAGGCCGTGCCGGATTTGGCGGACCGCACGTTCCTCGTCAACGGGGTGGCGAAGTCGTACGCGATGACCGGCTGGCGGCTCGGCTGGATGGTCGGCCCCGCGGACGCGGTGAAGGCCGCGGCGAACCTGCAGTCGCACCTGTCGAGCAACGTGTCGAACGTCTCCCAGCGTGCGGCGATCGCCGCACTCACCGGGCCGCAGGACGAGGTCGAGGCGATGCGCCAGGCCTTCGATCGCCGGCGCCGCCGGATCGTGGCAGAGCTGAACGCGATCGACGGCGTCGTCACGCCGACCCCGAAGGGCGCGTTCTACGTGTATCCGGACGTCACCGGCCTGTTCGGCCGCGACATCGGCGGCGCGACGGCGTCGACCAGCCTGGAGCTCGCCGACATCCTGCTCGACCAGGCGGAGGTCGCCGCGGTGCCCGGCGAGGCGTTCGGCCCGAGCGGCTACCTGCGCTTCAGCTACGCGCTCGGCGACGACGCCCTCCTCGAGGGCATCCGGCGCCTCCAGCGCCTCCTCGGCTGAGGCCGCCGCGGTCGCCGCGGTAGAAACAACCTCGGCGCACCAGAAACAACTACCGCGCCGAGGTCGTTTCGGGTGCGTCGAGTTCGTCAGAGGGTGAGGCCGACCAGGACGGGCTCCGGCTGGAGCAGCACGCCCGTCTCGTTGCGCACCACGGACTGGACGTAGCGGGCCAGCTCCGCGATCTCCTCGGCCGTCGCGCCGCCGCGGTTCGTGAGGGCCAGCGTGTGCTTGCCGGAGATCGCCGCCCGGGAGCCGGCGAGCGCGAAGCCGCGGCGGATCCCGGAGCGCTCGATCAGCCACGCGGCGCTCAGCTTCACGCGCGCCTCGGCGACCGCGGGCGGTGCGGGCAGCGGCTCACCGAGCGGGACGACGACGTCGGCCGGCTCGGGGTCGACCGAAAAGCGGGGCGCGTCGGCGGGCAGCGTGCGGGCGAAGCGCTCGGTGACGATGGGATTGGTGAAGAAGGAGCCGGCGCTCACCGAGTCGGGATCGGCGGCGTCGACGACCATGCCCTTGCCGCGCCGCAGCGCCAGCACCGCGTCGCGGACGGCGCCGACGCTCGCGCTCTCACCGACGGCGATCCCGAGCGTGCAGGCGAGCTGGGCGTATCGCACGGGCGCGCTCCGGGCGTTCCGATCGGAGCCGGTCGCGGCCAAGTCGAACTCGACAGCGGTGACGACGCCCTCGCGGCCGTGCTTGAACACACTGGTGCGGTAGCCGAGCCCGAGATCCTCGGCAGGGATGCGGGCGAGGTCACCGGTCAGGTAGTCGAGGAACTCGACGGCGACGAGCGTGCCGGCGGCGTCCTGGCCGTACGCGCCGACGTTCTGGATGGGCGCGGCGCCGGTGGACCCCGGGATGCCCGAGAGCGCCTCCATGCCAGCCAACCCGCGCTCCACGGTGGCGGCGACCAGGGTGTCCCAGTCCTCGCCGGCCTCGACGCGCAGCCGCACGCGGCCGGCTCCCGACGCGGGCAGCTCGGCGATGCCGCGGGTCGCCGTGCGCAGCACGGTGCCCGGGAAGCCGTGGTCGGAAACGAGGAGGTTCGATCCGCCGCCGACGACGAGCCACGGCTCGCCGTCCGCCCAGACCTCGAGTGCTGCCGCGACGAGCTCATCCCGCGTCGTCGGCGTGAGGATGCGCTCGGCCGGCCCGCCGACACGTAGCGTGGTGAGCTCGGCGATGCGCCGCTCGGCGTCGGTCATGCCGCGGGGCGGACGACGACCTGCGCCTTGCCGAGCACGGTGCCCCCGTCGAAGCGCACCGTCAGGTCGACCCGCACGGTGCCGGCGTCGGCGTCGACCGCGCCGACCTTCGCGGTGATCTCGAGCGTCGCGCCCTCCTCCGGGTGGACCACGACCGGCCGGGTGAAGCGCACCTGGTAGTCGACGATGTGGTCCGCGCCTCCCGCCCAGTCGACGACCGGCTGGACGGCGACCCCCATGGTCAGCATGCCGTGAGCGAGGACGCCCGGGAGGCCGACCGCGGCTGCGACGTCGTCGCGGTAGTGGATCGGGTTGAAGTCGCCGGACGCGCCCGCGTACCGGACGAGGCTGTCGCGGCTGATGGCCACGGTGCGCTCGGCGACCACCTCGCCGACGGCGGGAAGGGTGCTCATGCGCGCACCACCAGGGTGGAGGTCGCGGTCACGACGTGCTCGCCGCCGGCGTCGCGGATGTCCGACTCGGCGGTGACCATCGCATTGCCGCCGAGGGTCCTGACGCTCGTCACGGTGAGGCGGGCCGTCAGCTCGTCGCCGGCGACGATCGGCCGGCTGAAGCTGAAGCGCTGATCCCCGTGCACGACCCGAGCGAAGTCGATCCCCGCGTCCTCGTCGGCGAGCAGCTGCGCGAGCGTGTGCTCCTGGACGACCACCGCGAACGTTGGCGGGGCGACGACATCGGCGAAGCCCGCGGCCCGCGCGGCCTCCGGGTCGAGACTGCGAGGGTCGGCGGCGAGGACGGCGCGCGCGAACTCGCGGACCGTCTCGCGGCCGACCAGGTACGGCTCCGTCGGCGGGTAGGTGCGTCCGGCGAGCTCGGGGTTCACTGCCACCCGGTCAGTCTATTTGCGGCCCCGACGGCGGTTGGACGGCGCATCTCCCCGGGCAACGCGAGAGCCCCCGGGCGCGTGGTGCGCTCGGGGGCTCTCTGCGTGTGTTTGTGGGCTGCGGTTACTGGCAGCTCTCGCACTGCAGCAGGTCCATCGGGTCAACCGGAACCGCGTATCCCCCGACGCTGTCGTTGTCGAAATCCATGAGCCATCTCCCCTTCGGACGTGCTGTGTGCTGTGATCCACCTTGCGGCGGGTCTCCACTATATACCGGTAATGACAGGGGTGTCATTACTCAACATGTTGTGTCGCGGGGGTGTTTCGTGCCCCCAGTTTAGGTGGCACCGCTGACATCGTCCACGGCAGCCTCTAGGCTGGCGCGCGCCGCCCGGAACGCGTCGGAAGGGGGCCGGTGAACGCCTCGAACCCCCTCGGTCCTGCGCCGTTTCCGCCCGGCCGGCAGTTCGCGGTGACGTGGGCCGTGGAGCGCCAGTTCGGCGGCATGACGGCCGCAATGCTGCGGCGCTCCCAGGCCATCGCCGAGGCGACGAGCCAACGCGTCGACATCCTCACCTTCGACGTCCGCGACGACTACGCGGCGGTGGCGGCGCACCTGCGCGACGGCGGACGCCTCCCCGACGCCCTCCGCCTGCGCAACCTGTGGGACGAACTGGCCGACGGCGCTCCGGACGCACCGACCCCGCCGCCGCCGCGGACTCTGTCCGCGTTCGACCCGCTGCCTCCCTCGCCCGCCCGGACGGCGACGCGCGTCGGCGCGGACGGCACGCTGCTGCAGCTCGACCGCCGGCGGACCGACGGCACTCTCGCGGTGTCGGACCGCCGCGACGCCGCCCAGCGGGGCACGCCGGGCGGACGGTCGATCGTGCTGTGCGACGCGGCCGGCGAGCCGCTCGGCGGCTTCCGCCGTGCCCGTGACCTGTACGCGTGGTGGCTGGACGCCGTCATCGGCGATACCGAGTCCTTCCTGCTGATCGACAGCAAGACGACCGCAGCGAGGCTGCTCGGCTACCGCAACCCTCGCGCGACCCGCGTGCACATCATGCACAGCTCGCACCTGGCGGGCGACAGCCGACCGTTCGGCTTGGTGAAGGATGCCCGGCGGTCGGTGCTGACGAACCTGGAGGATTTCGACTCGGTCGTCATCCTGTCGGAGCGCCAGCGCGCCGACCTGCATCGCATGCTCGGCCCGGCGGACAACCTCGACGTCGTGCCGAACGCGGCGGCACCGCTCGGCCCGGTGCCGCCGGCGGAGCGCGATCCGGGGCTGGGCGTCGTCGTCGCGCAGCTGGAGGACCGCAAGCGGATCGACCACGCGGTGCGCGCCGTGGCCGCCGCCCGCCGCGCCGGCGCGGAGGTGCGGCTGGACGTGTACGGGGACGGGGCGCCCCGGGCCGAACTGGAGCGGCTCGCAGAGGACTGCGGGGCCGCCGACGCAATCCGCTTCCTCGGCTTCCACGCGGACGCCGCGGAGAGCTTCACCCGCGCGTCCTTCTTCCTGCTGACGAGCACGACCGAAGGCTTCCCGCTGGTCCTCGTCGAGGGCATGGCGCGCGGCTGTATCCCGCTCGCCTACGACATCCCCTACGGCCCGGCGGACATCATCGACCCCGGCACGAACGGCGTCCTGGTGCCCTCGGGCGACGTCGGGGCACTCGCGTCCGCGATCGCGGACGTCGCCGGGCGGGCCGACACGGCCGCGCTACGGGCGGCCGCGGCACGGGCGGCCGAGGCGTACACGGACGATGCGGTGCTGCGCCGCTGGGCCCAGGTCCTCGCGGAGTCGCGCCGGCGGCGGGACTCGACGGGCCGCCGCTTCACGGTCGCCGTCCGGGCAGCGGAGGTCGACCGCTCGGGCACCCGGACCACCGCCACCGTGGACTTCACCCTCGCCGGGATCGACGTGGCGCCCTCCGCGGTGCGCGCCGCGATCGGCCTGTCCGGCGCTTCGGCAGACGGTCCCGTCGAGGTGCGCGCGGAAGGTTCGGTGCGCCGCACGCTCCGGCGGGGGGTGTGGCGGGCGAGCGTCCGGTTCGACCGACCGGCCACCGCGTGGATCCCGCTCGAGCTGCCGCTCAGCGCGACCCTCGACCTCCGCGCGAACGGACGGACGCTGCGCGTCCCGCTCGGCACCTGACGCGAGGGGGTAGCGGACCGCGGCCGCCATCAACCGGTCGGTGGATGCGTTTTCCGGCCGCCGGCCGCACACGGCTCACCGTCCGCGACGACGGCACCGGCTTCGACCCGGCGACGCGGGCCGCCGGCTTCTGGCTCACCGGGATGCGCGACCGGCTCGCTCGCCGACGGCGCCCGTCGATCGCGAGCGGCCCGGGCGGCACGACCCTCACCGTCGAGCTGCCGCACCCGGTGCGCGCGTGACCGCCCCGTTGCGGGTCGTCGTCGCCGACGACCATCCGATCGTGCGCGGCGGCATCGTCGCGTTCCTCCAGTCGGAGCCGGACCTCGCCGTCGCCGGCGAGGCCGCGGACGGCGAGAAGGAGCCGGAGCTGGAGCTGGAGCTCGGCCGGGTCGGCACGTGGACGTTCACCGTGAGCGCGATCCTCGAGCGCCGCGACTTCTTCGGTGAGCGGGCCGGCCGTCTCCTCGCTCACGGTGGACCTGCTGGTCGTGGCAATCGCGGGCAGCGTCCTCATCGCCGTCGAGGCGAAGCGGCTCGGAATGCGCTTCGCCTGGCTCTACATCCTCGGCTCGGCGCTCACCGCGTTCGCCGTCACCTTCCCGCTCTTCCTCGCCCTGCGCGAGCGGAGGCTCGCCGCGCTGCGGACGGCGGTCGCTGCCGACGGCGCATCGGGCGGCTGAGCGCCACCCCTCGCGGCGGACCCGCGGGCCCGACACGATGGGACCCATGCATGAGGTGAAGCTCGAGCCAGCAGACGGCGGTCCTATCCGTCTCCACGTCGACGATCTCGCGGACACCCTCGAGCACGAGGGCCGCACGTATCGGAGGGTGGGCGCCGCCGACTCCCCGTCCGGGGAGCCCGCGATCTACGTGTACGAGGAGCAGGAAGCACCGCACTGAGACCCGTCAGCTGAGGCCGTCGCACAGGAGATCCACGATGCGCTCAGCCGGCATCCCGATCACGACGGTCCCGTTCGGCGGCCCCTTGGCGCGGACGTTCACCTCCACGGATCCCGACGGCTACCGCATCGCACGGCACGACCGCGCTTGGCCACCGATCGCCGCTGCCGAAGTTTTCACCGCCGTGATACTGGAGAATCGACAGACCGTCGCCGAAACGACTTCTCACTGGTCTACATTCTTCCAATGACACTCTTCCGCGATGCCGACACCGCCCGC
This sequence comes from Naasia sp., assembly GCA_025463675.1. Lineage (GTDB taxonomy): Bacteria > Actinomycetota > Actinomycetes > Actinomycetales > Microbacteriaceae > Naasia. The sequence continues at coordinate 39,572 of JAODAX010000071.1, forward strand.
CCCCAGTCGGCCGAGGACGACAGCGTCGTCCTCAACGTGCAGGTGCGCGTGACTCCGTCGGAGGACCTGCGGGATGGTCTGCCCACCTCCCAAGGGGTCGTGAAGATGAGCGAGCCCGAAGCGGTGGCCACCGCCGTGGCCGTCGCGGTCGCGGACGCCCCGTTCGAGGAGAACCACGTGCCTCTGGAGAACGCCGAGATCTCGCTCGGCGCAGTCACCGTCTCGACGGCGGGACCCGAGCGGCTCGGCTGAACCGGATCGTCCAGTAACGCGAGAGGCCCGCCGATGGCGGGCCTCTCGCGTGCGTAGCGGGGCGGCCGGGACTCGATCCCCGGCGCACGCCGGGGGCCCACCGCGGATACGGGAACAGATCAGCCGGCGCTACGCATGAAAAAGGCCCCTGACGGGGCCTGTTCCATGCGTAGCGGGGGCGGGACTCGAACCCGCGACACCACGATTATGAGCCGTGTGCTCTAACCACCTGAGCTACCCCGCCGCGGCTCCGCCGGCGATGCCTGCGGAGTTCGAGCCCCGAAAGGGGATTGAACCCTTGACCTTCTCCTTACCATGGAGATGCTCTACCACTGAGCTATCGGGGCGCTTCGAGGCGACCGGCCAGAGCCGTCCCCCTCGGGCACCAGAAGACAATAGCACCTCGCACCGGGCGGCATTCGCCCCTCCCGGGCCCCCTCATTAGGGTGGACCGGGTGACCCTCAGCCTGCCGCCCGAGTCCGAGCACACCGCCACCGGGACCCCTCCCGAGAACGATCCCGGCCTGGATCCGGTGGCCACCCGACCCGCCGACGAGTGGTGGCGCTCGGCCGTCATCTACCAGATCTACCCGCGCTCGTTCGCGGACGCCGACGGCGACGGCGTCGGAGACCTGGCCGGCATCACCGACCGCCTCGAGGCTCTGCCCGAACTGGGCGTCGATGCCATCTGGCTGTCGCCCTTCTACGTCTCCCCGCAGCGCGACGCCGGCTACGACGTCGCCGATTACCGCGACGTCGACCCCGTCTTCGGCACCCTCGACGACTTCGACCGGATGGCCGCCCGCGCCCACGAGCTGGGCCTCAAGGTGATCGTCGACCTGGTGCCGAACCACACCTCGTCGGATCACGTCTGGTTCCAGGCGGCACTCGCGGCGCCGGAAGGCGGCCCCGAGCGCGGGCGCTACATCTTCCGCGACGGCAAGGGTCCAGGCGGCGACGAGCCGCCCAACAACTGGGAGTCGGTCTTCGGCGGCCGCGCCTGGACCCGGGTGACACGTCCGGACGGCACGCCGGGGCAGTGGTACCTGCACTTGTTCGACGCCAGCCAGCCCGACCTCGACTGGGACAACCCCGAAGTGCATGAGGAGTTCCTCGACGTGCTCCGGTTCTGGCTCGACCGCGGCGTCGACGGGTTCCGGGTCGACGTGGCTCACGGCCTCGCCAAGGTGGAGGGCCTGCCCGACTACACCAAGCCCGCGACCGGCGGCTCCATGGGCGGGGCGTCCTTCCCGCTCGAACCCGAGCTCGAGGCCGACACGCAGCACCCGAGCCCGCCCTACTGGGCGCAGGAGGGCGTGCACGACATCTTCCGCGAATGGCGTCGGGTGCTCGACGAGTACGAGGGCGACCGGATCCTCGTCGCCGAGGCATGGGTGGAGCCGCTCCGGAAGCTCGCCGACTGGGTGCGACCCGACGAGATGCACCAGGCCTTCAACTTCAGCTATCTCATGACGCCGTGGAGCGCTCCGGCCCTGCGGACGGTGATCGACGAGTCGCTGGACGCGTTCGGCAGCGTCGGCGCACCGAGCACCTGGGTGTTGTCCAACCACGACGTGGTGCGCCACGCATCCCGGCTCGCCCTCACCGCGGAGAACCCGCAGGGCGCCGGCCTCGGCCCCGACAGCCCCGGGCAGCCGGACCCGGTGCTGGGCCTCCGCCGGGCGCGGGCGGCGACGCTGCTGATGCTGTCGCTGCCGGGCAGCGCCTACATCTACCAGGGCGAAGAGCTGGGCCTGCCCGAGGTCATCGACATCCCTGGCGACGCCCGGCAGGACCCCACCTGGTTCCGCACCGACTTCGAGAAGTACGGCCGAGACGGCTGCCGGGTGCCCATCCCGTGGGAGGGGGACGCGCCCGCCTACGGCTTCAACGGGACCGGGCAGAGCTGGCTCCCGCAGCCGGCTGACTGGGCGCCGCTCGCCCGGGACGCGCAGCTCGGCGCCGACTCGACCCTCGAGCTCTACCGGCGCACCCTCGAGCTGCGCCGCGCGCACGGCCTCGGCACCGGCTCGGTGGAATGGCTGGACGGGTACGGCACCGACGTCGTGGCCTACCGCAACGGCGACGTGACGATCATCGCGAACGTCGGCGAGACTCCGGTGGAGCTGCCGGTCGGCGAGGTGCTGGTGGCGAGCGAGCCGACCGCGGAGGCGGCCCTGCCCGCCGACACCACCGTCTGGCTGCGCGTCCGCGAGTAGTCGCGCGCCCGCCGGTCGGCGCGGCGTCAGCCCGTGTGCGCCTCGAGCCAGGCGACGGGATCGACGTTGGTGGTGCCGCCCTCCCGGATCTCGAAGTGCAGATGCGGGCCGAACGCGAACCCGGTGTCGCCCGTCGTGCCGACCAGCTGGCCGACGTGCACGGTCTCGCCCGGAGCCATGGCGATCGAGCCGAATTCGAGGTGGCAGTAGACGCTGGAGACCAGCCGCCCGTCGATGTGGTGATCGATGATCACGTGCACCCCGAGCCCGCTGTCCGATTCCTCCACGTAGCGGACGGTCCCGGCGGCGATGGCCTGGATGGGCGCGCCGCGGCCGGGCAGGAAGTCGACGCCGCGGTGCATGGTCACCCCACAGGTGTCGCAGAGCACGCGAGGACCGAACTGGTCGGTCATCGGCACGCCGATCGCGATCGGCCACTGGATCTTCCAGGACGGGTCGTTGTAGAAGGCGGCACCGCGTCCGGCGCTGATCGCCTTGAGCTTCTCGCGCAGTGACGTGACGGTGTACTCGTCGCGGTCGATGGGGATGTCGGCGCCGCCGCTCACGATGCCGAGCTCCTGCGGCTGCACAGCGGTCATCGTGCGGAAGCTGGGCGCGCTGGCGGCCGCGATGTCGGCCGGAGTCAGCAGCGAGACGGCCGGGATGCTGGTCACCAGCGTGATGGCGAATACGGCCGCGATGGTGAGAAAGGTGAGCACCGAGCGACCGGCCGAGCGGCCGCGCCGCGGTAGGCGCGGAGTGCGCGGAGCGGCGCCGCCGGATGCGGGACGGGCCGGCAACCGGGGTGCGGCCCGAAGGCGGGGCGGGACCGTCGGCGCCGGGCGCGCGGCGGGCGGAAGCACCGGGACGGGAGGGGCGGGCGGCGCCGATGGCAGACGCACGTGCGCAACGGGGGCGGTCGCCGGCACCTCGCGCCGATCCGCCGAGGCCCTTGGGGCACCGGCAGCGCCGCGCTCCTCGATGAGCAGGGCGCGTCGGCGGGGGGAAGGAGGAGTCTCGTCCATGGTGGCCTGGCGAGCGTCACACTATGGCCGGGATTCCCGGCTGGGGCGGAAGCCGCCCCGCGAGTCTCAGCCGGCGTGCGCCTGGAGCCAGGCGTAGGCGTCGACGGCCTTCGTACCACCGAGCCTGAGCTCGAAGTGCAGGTGCGGACCGGTGGAGGCGCCCGTGTTGCCGACGAGCCCGACGAGGTCGCCCACCGCCACGGCCTGGCCTTCGCGCAGCGGCACGGAGCCGAACTGCATGTGGGCGTACGTGCTGGTGACCAGATCGCCGTCGACGAGGTGCTCGATCACCGCGTAGACGCCGAGGCCGCTATCCGACTGCACGACGGTGCGGACGACACCATCCGCGATCGCCTGGATCGGGGCCCCCGAGCCGGGCACGAAATCGGTCCCCTGGTGCTGGCTGGAGCAGCCGGAGCAGGGCGAGTTCCGGTAGCCGAAGCCGTCGGAGACGGGCACGGCGACCGCGAACGGCCACTGAATCGCCGACTGCCGGTTGTTGACGAAGCTGTCCACGCCGCCGAAGCGGTCCGCCAGCGCGTTCTCCGCCGCGGTCCGCACCGAGTAGCCGTCACGGGTGACGACCGCCTCGCCGCCCGCGATGGTGCCGAGCTCCTGCTCCTCGCCGGCGGACGCGAAATTCGCGAGCCGCGCGGTCACGATGTCCTCGTCCGTCAGCAGCGCGTTCGCGGGAACCGAGGTCACGAGGGCCATCGCCGCGACCGCGAGCATGGTGGTGGCCGTGAAGAGCGGGCGGGCGAGCCGCGCGAACCGGCCGGGGCGCGGTGCCGGAGCGGTGCGCCCCGACGTCGGCTGGTGGGTGCTCCGGCGGACCCCGCCGCGGCGGAGGGACGCCCGCGCCGCCTGCTCGCCGTGGCGCAGCGAACGGCGGGTCACGACGAGCTCGGACCCGGGATCCGTTGCCTGTCGCGGAGTCGCCGGACGGGTGTCGGAGCGGGAAGTGGAGCGCACGAATAAGTCTCTTGGGGGTTCGGGGCGGGCCTCGAAAGGGGCCCGCCGACGAGCACGGGGTCGGTTACCGGCGAACCGGCAACTTGACCACGGTAAACAAAGATCGCTTGGAAAGCGAGCGAGCCGGGACTTTTGGGTCGCCGTGGGCGGCCGGCGCGCGCCCCCGCACGGGGACGGGGGCGCAGGTCAGGGGCGGTGCTCGGTGACGAACTCGAGCAGCTCCCGCGCCAGTCCCGGAGCGGCCGCGACGAGGAGGTCGCGGTCCGCGGGGCCGCCGTCGACGCCGAAGATGTCGGCGCCCGCCTCGGCCGCGATCAGCGCGCCGGCCGCCTGATCCCACGGCTGCAGGCCCCACTCGTAGTAAGCGTCCAGCCGGCCCGCCGCAACGCTGCAGAGGTCGAGCGAGGCGGCGCCCATGCGGCGCAGGTCGCGCACCCGGCGCAGCAGTCCCGACGCGACCGCGATCTGCGCCTCGCGCGACTCGAGGCTGTAGGAGAAGCCGGTGCCGACGAGCGCACGATCGAACGCGACGTCCGGCGTCACCCGCAGCTCCCGGTGGCCGAGGAAGGCCCCCTGGCCGACCGCCGCGGTGAACACCTCGCCGTTCGTCGGGTTGACGACGGCGCCCGCGAGCGCCCGCCACGTGCGCGGCTCCGGATCGCCTTCCACCACGGCGATGCTGACCGCCCAGGCGGGGATGTCGTAGAGGAAGTTGACGGTGCCGTCGATCGGGTCCACCACCCAGGTCAGGCCGCTCGTGCCACCGGTCGCCGCCGACTCCTCACCCAGGAACCCGTCGTCCGGGCGGGCCTCGGCCAGCAGGCCGCGAATGAGGTCCTCAGTCTCCCGGTCGGCGGCGGTGACGATGTCGATGGGCGAGCTCTTGGTCGCGGCGACCTCCACCCCTTCCCGGCGGCGGCGCAGGGCGAGGGCGCCCGCGGCGAGCGCCGTGTCGCGCCCGATCAGGAGGAGTTCGTCGAGGCCGTGCGGTGCGAGCGTCATGGCTCCATCCAACCCGACTCTTGTCCGCGGCGTCCTGTCTCGGTCGGCGGAGGGAATCCCTCCGGCCGTGATTTCTTCCCGCCCGTCCGCGCGGGTATCCTTTCTGAGCGCCTCCGGTCAGATCGAATGATGTGGTCGGAGCAGCTTGGCGAGTTACCCAAGCGGCCAAAGGGATCTGACTGTAAATCAGCCGGCGTAGCCTTCGGGGGTTCGAATCCCTCACTCGCCACAGACGGAGAGAGCCGCCCCATAAGGGCGGCTTTCTTCGTTGGTGGCTGTGGAAGCACGCGCTCCGCTCCGCGGGGGAAGCCGCAGCCCTCGGCCAATTCTGCGACTCCGGAGGCGAGGAACACCGCGACGAGCGCCACGAACCCTTCTGCCTTCTCGGCCAGCTGCAGGCGCTCGGCCACGGGGGAGAAGAACAGCCGGCCGAGCGCCCAGCCGACGACCAGGCCGGCGGCGACTCCGACCGTCAGCCGCCAGAGGACGTCGACGAGGAGCCGCTCGCCCAGCCAGGCGCCGGGCGCGACGCCGACCATGCTGACCGCGATCGCCGCGTAGGTGAAGGGGAAGGCGAGCCCGTCGTTGCGCCCGGCCTCAGAGGTCAGGGCCAAAGCGGGCTTCGTCGTCGGCAGCTCCGTCCGCGGTGATGAGCTCGCTCACCTGCACCTCGTTGGCCAGCACCGAGTCGGTCGGCGCGAGCGCCGCCGCCGGGACCGCGAGGAGCACTGCACTCGCGACCCCCAGACCGAGCAGCGCGCCGCCGAGGAAGCCCACCGCGATCATGGTCAGCGGCATCGCGATGCCGAGGAGCCGCCAGGTGGTGGACCAGCCCCGCCAGCTGATGGCTCGGTTGATCGCGAGCCCCGCCCCCTTCAGGGACACGATCACGCAGATCTCGGTGAGGTGCAGCGCGACCTCGGGGTGCTGCTCGGGGAGCGGGTCGGGAAGGTCCGGGAGCACCCAGAAGCCCACCATGCCCGGCCGAGACGAACACCATCGGCGTCGAGATCGGCAGGCGCCCCAGGGCTCGCGGGAGGAGGGCAGCGGCCAGGGTGGCGGTCCCCACGGCCGCGAAGATGGCCGTCTCACCGTCGAACTGGAGCACCTCCACACCGTAGGTGCGGAACCGGGGAAACCCGGGCGGTTGACTTACAGCATCAGATACCCGCAGTCGCTGCACCACCAGGCGACTTTGGTCTCCTGCATCCTGGTGCGGCAGCCGGGGCACTCCGGCGCCTGCACCTGCGTCCGGGGCTCCTGCTTCTGGTCCACGACGCACCTGCCTTCCCCGGGCAGCGTTGCCCGATCGGTGGCTACATGATGCGCCTACCGGACCCGCACGGCAACGCCCCCGATGCCCTGCTCCGGCGCCCCTCGCCGGAGTCGCCGACCGCGGGCGTCGTTACGATGGCGGCATGGCAGATTCCTCTTTCGACATCGTCAGCAAGGTCGAGCATCAGGAGGCGGACAACGCGCTGCAGCAGGCCCGCAAGGAGGTTGAGCAGCGCTACGACTTCAAGGGCACCAGCGCGTCGATCGAGTGGAGCGGCGAGGGCATCCTCATGAAGGCCAGCAGCGAGGACCGGGTGAAGGCGGTGCTCGACGTGTTCCAGTCGAAGCTCGTGAAGCGCGGCATCTCGCTGAAGAGCCTCGACGCCGGCGACCCGCAGCCGAGCGGCAAGGAGTACCGCATCACCGCCAGTCTCAAGCAGGGCATCGACCAGGAGCACGCGAAGAAGATCGGCAAAATCATCCGCGACCAGGCGCCGAAGACGGTGAAGAGCCAGATCCAGGGCGACGAGCTGCGGGTGACCTCGAAGAGCCGCGACGATCTGCAGGCGACCATCGCGCTGCTGAAGGGCGCAGACCTCGACCTCGACCTGCAGTTCATCAACTTCCGCTGAACCCAGAGGTACTTCCCATCGGGGCAATCGTCCGCACCGAAGGTGCTGGCTAGACTCCCGCCATGGACACCGCCAGTGCAACGCTGGCCGTCACGATCCTCCTGCTGGTCGCCGATCTGCTGATCCGGATCGGCGCGCTCATCATCATCCCGCGCAGCCGCAAGCCCAGTTCGGCGACCGCGTGGCTGCTGCTCGTCATGTTCGTGCCGTACATCGGCGTGCTGCTCTATCTCCTCATCGGCAGCCCGCGCCTGCCGAAGCGGCGCCGTGAGCGCCAGCAGCAGATCGACCGCATCATCCGGGACACCACGGAGGGCGTCGACCTCGTCAACCGCACGGACGAGTGGCCCGACTGGCTGGAGTCGGTGGTGGAGCTCAACCGCAACCTCGGCGCCATCCCGCTGGTGGGCGGGAACCGGGCGGCGCTGCACTCCGACTACGACGAGTCGATCCGCGCCATGACCGAGGAGGTGGACCGCGCTTCCGCCTACGTGCACGCGCAGTTCTACATTCTCAACCTCGACGATACGACGGCGCCGTTCTTCGACGCCCTCGAGCGGGCGGTGCAGCGCGGGGTGACGGTGCGCGTGCTGCTCGATCACGTCGCGTCGATCCAGTACCCCGGCTACCGCAGGACGATCCGCCGGCTGAAGCGCTCGGGGGTGCACTGGCGGCTGCTCCTGCCGGTGCAGCCGCTGCGCGGCCGGTACCAGCGGCCCGACCTGCGCAATCACCGCAAACTGCTCGTCGTCGACGGCCGGGTCGCCTTCCTCGGCTCGCAGAACATGATCGACCGCACCTACAACCGCTGGATCAACCGCCGCAGGCGCCTGAAGTGGCGGGACATCATGACCCGGCTGCACGGGCCGATCGTGCGCGGCGTCGACGCCGTCTTCATCACCGACTGGTATTCGGAGACCGGGGAACTGCTGCTGCGCGAGACCGGGCCGATGATCGACCGGGTGGAGCCGGACATGCTCGACTGCCAGCTGCTGCCGAGCGGTCCCGGCTTCGAGAGCGAGAACAACCTGCGCCTGTTCAATGCGCTGCTCTACTACGCCCAGAAGCGCATCGTCATCGCGTCGCCCTACTTCGTCCCCGACGAGTCGATGCTCTATGCGGTCACCACCGCAGTGCAGCGGGGCGTCGCCGTGGAGCTGTTCGTGTCGGAGATCGGTGACCAGTTCCTCGTGCATCACGCGCAACGCTCTTACTATCAGCAGCTCCTCGAGGTCGGCGTGACGATCTGGCTGTACCGCCGCCCGGTCGTGCTGCACGCCAAGCACTTCACCATCGACGACACGGTCGCCGTCATCGGCTCGAGCAACATGGACATGCGCTCCTTCAGCCTCAACCTGGAGGTGTCGCTCATGGTGCAGGGCCGTGACTTCGTCGACCAGCTCCGGCTGGTGGAGGAGGACTACCGGCGACAGGCCCGGAAGCTGACCATCGCGGAGTGGGAGAAGCGCGGCGCCTGGTCGTCCGTGGTCGACAACTTGGCCCGCCTCACCTCGGCGCTGCAGTAGCCGCCGACTCCCGCGACGTCAGGCGCGGGAGATCTCGGTCATGTCCTCACGGGGGACGACCTTGATGCGGGTACGGCCGACCCCTTCGCCGAGTGCCAGCTCGTGCGCGTCGAGCTTGTGCCAGCCGTCGATGGTCGTGAACGGGACGCCCCGCGCCTCGAGGAGCGCGGGCACCGCGGCCTCGTCGGGCTCCGCCGGGATCCACCAGTTCGCCTGGTCGGACAGCACGTGCTGCAGGGTCTCCATCGCGTCGCTCTTGGTGTGGCCGATGAGGCCCACCGGCCCGCGCTTGATCCAGCCGGTCGCGTAGACGCCGTTCACGGGCTCGTCGGCGTCGTCGATCACCTGGCCCTCGCGGTTGGGGATGACGCCGCGGCGCTCGTCGTACGGGATCCCGGGGAGCGGTGAGCCGAAGTAGCCGACCGCGCGGTAGACCGCCTGGACGGCGACCTCGCGGATCTCGCCGGTGCCCCGCACGCCGCCCTGGCCGTCCGGCTCGGTGCGCTCCCAGCGGAACGCCTCGACGCGTCCGTTCCCGACGATCTCGAGCGGCTTCGCGTACCAGTGCAGGTGCAGCCGGCGGCTCGCCGTCCCGGTCTCGCGCTTCCGCCACTGCTGCAGCACCCGGTCGATGACCAGGACCTGCTTGTTCGTGGCGATCGCCGTCCGGGAGGCCTCGTCGTAGTCGAAGTCCTCCTCGTGGATGATCATGTCGACGTCGCGGATCTCGCCGAGCTCACGCAGCTCCAGGGGCGTGAACTTCACTTGGGCGGGTCCGCGGCGGCCGAAGACGTGCACGTCCGTGACGGGCGAGTTCTTCAAGCCGGCGTAGACGTTGTCGGGGATCTCGGTGGGCAGCAGGTCGTCGGCGTGCTTGGCGAGGATGCGGGCCACGTCGAGCGCGACGTTGCCGTTGCCGATGACCGCGACCTCCTTGGCGTCGAGCGGCCACTCGCGGGGCACGTCGGGGTGGCCGTCGTACCAGCTGACGAACTCGGCGGCGCCGTAAGAGCCGGGCAGGTCGATGCCGGGGATGTCGAGCGGGGCGTCCTGTGTCGACCCGGTCGCGAAGATGACCGAGTTGTAGTGCTTCTTCAGGTCGTCGAGGGTGAGGTCGACGCCGTACTCCACGTTGCCGAACAGCCGGATGTCCCCGCGGTCGAGCACCTCACGGAGCGCCGAGATGATGCCCTTGATGCGCGGGTGGTCGGGCGCGACGCCGTAGCGCACGAGGCCGTACGGCGCGGGGAGCCGCTCGAACAGGTCGATCGACACGTCGAACGACCGCTCGGCCTTCAGGACGAGATCGGCGGCGTAGATGCCTGCAGGGCCCGCGCCGACGATGGCCAGCCGGAGCTTGGTCATGGGTGTGTTCCTCAATCGTGTTCTCGAGCCGCGCCGCGGCCGGGGTTCAGCTGGAGCGCTCGACCATGACATCGGCGAAGCGGATGAGCGCCTTCTTGACCGAGCCGTCGGGGAGCGGGTCGAGCGCGGCGACCGCCTCGGCGGCCCAGCGGTGCGCGGCATCGAGCGTGACCGCGGTCGCGGGATGCTCACGGAGCGCCTCGATGGCGGCGGTCAGGTCCGGCGACCCGGGTGTCTCGATGCCCTGCTCGATCCGCGCGAGCAGTTCCGCCGATCCGGGGTCGTCGATCGCCTGCCTGCGCAGGTGCAGCAGCGGCAGCGTCGGCACGCCGGCGCGCAGGTCGGTGCCCGCCACCTTGCCCGTCTCCTCGGCCTTCGGCGACAGGTCGAGCACATCGTCGACGAGCTGGAACGCGACGCCGATCTTCTCGCCAAAGGTCATCACCGGCTCCTCGTACTCGCTCGGGGCGGCGCTGAACACGACCCCGAGCTGCGCCGCGGTGGAAATGAGGGAGCCGGTCTTGTCGCGGAGGACCTGGAGGTAGTGCTCCACCTCGTCCTCGCCCGGCTGCGGTCCGACGGTCTCGTGCAGCTGCCCGAGGACGAGCCGCTCGAAGGTCGAGGCCTGCAGGCGCATCGCGCGGTCGCCGAGCGAGGTCACCAGCTTGCTGGCGCGCGCGAACAGCAGGTCACCGGTGAGGATGGCGACCGAGTTGCCCCACACCGCCTGCGCCGTGGGCACCCCGCGCCGCTTCTCCGCCTCGTCCATCACGTCGTCGTGGTAAAGCGAGGCGAGGTGGGTGATCTCGACGGCCTCCGCCGCGATGACGACCTCGGGCACCACGCCGCGACCCAGCTGCGCCGTCAGCAGGGTGAGCATCGGCCGCACCCGCTTGCCGCCGGCCGAGAGCAGGTAGCGCGAGGTGACGTCCGCGATGCTGTCGGCGAAGGCCACCTCGCGCAGCAGTCCGGCCTCGACCTGCGCGAGGCCGTCCTCGATCGACGCGGCGGCCCGCCGGTCCTCGCTGTTGGCGAAGATCCGGTCGGTGAGGCCGATCTGCGCGGACAGTGCCTTGCTCCGGCGGGCGACCGGCACGGCCGGCGTCACTCCCCGGCCCCCGCCGGCGCGGCCTCGGCCTCGGCCTTGGCGCCGCGGTGCAGCGCCACGATGCCCGCGGTCAGGTTACGGTAACGGACATCCTGGAACCCGGCGTCCCGGACCCAGTCGGCGAGGGTGCCCTGATCCGGCCAATCGAGGATGGAGTCGCCAAGGTAGGTGTAGGCGGGCGCGTGGGAGCTCGTCACCTTCGAGATCAGCGGCAGCACGCGCCTCAGGTAGAGGCGGTAGCCGGCACGAATCGGTGCGAGGGGCGGCGTCGAGAACTCGCAGATCACGACCCGGCCGCCCGGCTTCGTCACCCGGTGCAGCTCCCGCAGCGCCCGTCGCGGGTCCTGCACGTTGCGCAGCCCGAACGACATGGTCGTCGCGTGGAACTCGCCGTCATCGAAGGGCAGGTCCTGCGCATCGGCCTGCACGAAGGTGAGACGGGGGTTGCCGGCGTGACGTCGGCGGCCCACCTCGAGCATGCCGGGCGAGAAGTCGGCCGCGACGACATCGGCACCGCTGCGCGCGAGGGCTGCGCTCGAGGTGCCCGTCCCGGCCGCGAGGTCGAGGATCCGCTCGCCCCGCCGAGGCGCGACCGCTGCAGTCGTGGCCGCCCGCCAGAGGATGTCGTTGCCGACGGAGAGCACCGTGTTGGTGCGGTCGTAGCGTGCCGACACCTGGTCGAACATCGCGGCGACGTCCGCGCCCCTCTTGGTGAGGTCGGCCTGATTCACGCCAACAGTCTAGGGTCCCGGCCGGAACGGACCGTCCGGGCGGAAGGCCCGCGGGGAGGCGGGGAGCGCGCGGCGTAGGCTGTTGCGGTGCTTACGGCCGCGCCCCTGTCCGTCGTGAGCACCGCCGCCCCCGCCGGCACCCTGCTCGAGACGGCCTCCTCCCGCGCGCCGCTGGTCTGGCTGCGCGGCGGCGACGGCCTCGTCGGAGTGGGCGAGGCGGTGCGGCTCGAATTCACCGGTCCGGACCGGGTCGCCGAGGCTGCCGCAGCGTGGCGGGCGCTCGTCGACGCGGCCGAGATGCGCGACGAGGTCGGGGTTCCGGGCAGCGGTTTGGTGGCCTTCGGTGCGTTCGCGTTCGGCGACGTCTCCGCGCATCGCAGCGTCCTGATCGTCCCCCGACTGCTCGTCGGGCGGCGGAGCGGCATCGAGTGGCGGACCCGCATCGCGGGCGGCACAGCCACCGCCGCCGGAGACCCCGTCGGCCCGGTGGGGTCGGCGCCGCGCCTGCGCTTCTCCCCCGGCACGCTCTCCCCGGACGGCTACCGGGCCGCCGTCGCCGAGGCAGTCCTGCGCATCGAGCGGGGCGCCTTCGCGAAGGCGGTGCTGGCGCGGGACCTCACCGCCCGGCTCCCACGCACGAGCGACCTGCGGCGGGTGCTGCGCGACCTCGCCGCCGACTACCCCGACTGCTGGACGTTCGCGGTCGACGGGCTGATCGGATCGAGTCCGGAGACGCTCGTGCGCGTCGACGCCGGCCGAGTCACCTCCCGGGTGCTGGCGGGCAGCGCGTCCCGCGGCTCCACCGATCACGCGGACCGCGACTCGGTCGCCGCGCTCCTCGCCTCTGCCAAGGATCGCGACGAGCACCGCTTCGCCGTGCGCAGCGTCCTCGCCGGACTCCGCTCCCACACCTCCGGTCTGCGCGCCTCCGATGCCCCGTTCCCGCTCGAGCTGCCCAACCTCTGGCACCTGGCGAGCGACGTAGCCGGGGTCCTCGCGGATGGCTCCTCCGCGCTCGACCTGGTCGACGCCCTGCACCCGACGGCAGCCGTGGCCGGCTTCCCCACTCCCGCCGCCCTCGCGGCGATCGCCGAGCTGGAGCCCTTCGATCGGGGCAGGTATGCAGGACCGGTGGGCTGGATCGACGCCTCCGGCAGCGGCGAGTGGGCGGTCGCGCTGCGCTGCGCCCAGCTCACCGCGGACGGCCGGGTGACCGCCTACGCCGGGGCGGGCATCGTCGCCGGCTCGGAGCCGGAGCAGGAGCTGGCCGAGACGGACCTCAAGTTCGCGCCCATCGTGGGGGCGTTCGGCCAGGAGGCCTGACCGGTGCGGCGAGAGCCGCGGAACCCGTCGAAGGGGTGGAATCGCGTGGTGGCTACGCCTGGTCGCGCCGGCGGCGGAGCGTCGGCGAGAACTGGCGGACAAGGCCCAGGACCATCGCGCTGCCCGAGAGCAACATGATCGTGAACCCGAGGACGTCGTGCGGCGCCATGGCTCCCCCTTTTCCGCGCTCACGCTAAGCCGCGGGGGCAGGCTCCCCCGGGCGGACACGCCGGTCAGCGCGGAAGCGGCACCTCGAGGATGCTCGGGCCGGGCGGCGGGGACGTCAGGGTGCGGTCGAGGTCGCCGCGCCCGGTGACCGCCGAATGCGCCCAGCCGTAGGCCGCGGCGAGCGCGGCGAGATCGACCTCGTGCGGCGTATAGAGGACCCGGTCGAACCTTGCACGGTCAGCGGTGCCCGCCACCTCGAGGCCGTCGAAGATGGTGCCCCCGCCGTCGTTTCCGACGATCACCTGCACCCGCCGCCGCGGCTCGCCGGGCGGGACGAGGAGCGCCCCCGCATCGTGCAGCAGGGCGAGGTCGCCCACGAGCACGCGCGTCGTGCCGGAGGCGGCACGCGGGTCCTCGGCGGCCGCGGCTGCCACGCCCCACGCGGTGGCGAGGGTGCCGTCGATCCCCGCGAGGCCCCGGTTGGAGTGCACCCGGATGCGCTTGCCCGGCACGGAACTGTCCGCTTCCCGCACCAGGCGCGACGCGGCCAGGACCAGCCGGTCGTGCGGCCACGTTGCCCGCCACACCGCCTCGGCGAGCGCCCGCCGGGTGATGGGCGCGCGCATCGCGGCCAGCTCGGCCCGCGCGACGCGCCCCGCCGCGGCGGGCGC
>JAODAX010000108.1 GCA_025463675.1 Naasia sp.
TGCAGACACAATCAGGTTGTAAAATTGGTGCGGAAGAAAGATTGAAAATTGTCGCTCAAATAGAAGCCGGAGTTTTTGACGAAACTTTCAAGTTGAGTGAAGATGAAGCGGCGAATTCTAAATAACGAAACGCCGAACAAATCAATGGACGTGAGGGCGCGCACAGCGACTTTGTTATCGAGTTGCGGGGTAAACTTTAGCGGGCATGGCGGGGGGCGCCCCACGTCATATCAACCGTTGGGTACTTCGCGGTTTTGCGAAACAATTGTTAATGAAACGGTTTAATCTTCAAATTTCTAATCTTTTTGTCGCTTTGCTTCTATTATTCGGCACAGTTTCTTTGGCAGACGCGCAAAACGGAAACGCGCGCGATTGGAAAGCTAAAGTCGTTGCTGCCTTCGGCTCACAATGTGCGACAGATATCTTTCCAAAACAGCAGTTGCGCGGTTCAATTAAACAGGCGAGGTTTCAACTAAAAGATGCAGTTTCGCACCCGGAAGATGGTAAGTTTGCCGTTGCTTACGACCTCAACGGCGACGGTCATAAAGAATATTTTGTTTGGTTGAAAGATACAGGCATCGGGGACAATGTTTATTGGGGCGTATTTGCGCTGAAACCTGCACGTTTTCTCGGTGTTATTTTCGCAGAACATATTTTTATTCGGCGGCGCGTTGATGGTTGGGCGGCACTGACGGCTTCTTCTCATTTAAGTTCTTCGGACAGTTTGGTTATAACCTACGGCTTTCGGAACGGCAAATATGTTAAAGTTGCCGGCGGTTATGAAGTCAGCGCAAACCGAAACGACGAACCAAATTTCTTTGAAAAGACTTCGTCGCTTTACTTGTGTGAGCGTCAGTAAAAACGCACCCAACAAGTCATTGCACCGAAGCGCGAAACAGCGACGTGTTTTCTTTACCAGCTTGCGTGTGTTTTGCGCCACGTCAACGCCGCCGTTCGATGCTTTCGTGGTAAAAAACTCGTATGAAACCGGAACTAAAAATCGAGCTTGAGCGATTGCAACACATTTTAGAATCGAACGGTTTAGAATTTATCCCGAGCGAAGGTGCGACGTATGAGCAGATTGCTGAAGTCGAAGCAAAAGTCGGCGTTACCTTTGATTCTGATTTGAAAGATTTGTGGAAATTGTCAAACGGCTCAAAAGAGAGCGATACTTGGTTTTCCGTTTTCTCCGATGAACTGACGCCTTGCTCTTTTACATCACTTGAAGATGCACTCGAATGTTGGTCTTGGTTTGAGCCATATGACCAAGCCACCTACGAAGAATGGAGCGACTATGAAGCTGAGCGAGACGAACGGGTACAACCAGCTTTTTTGCATCATCGGCTTTGGTTTCCGTTTGCGGAGTTTAACGGCTTTTCAACGAGTGTGCTTTTCGACGGCGACCCAACTGATAAAGGAAAATACGGACAGATTATTGTTTATCAGCACGACCCAGACGCAATTTATTATGTTGCCGAAAACTTTTTAGAGTTTTTCAAGAAATCTAACGACTTATTACAAGCGAACGCAAAAGATTTGCTTTTATAATAATGCCGCATCGAATAATTCAATGGACTTGAGGGCGCGCACAGTTATTTTCTTATCAAACAGGTCTTTTAGCATTCCGTTTTCGTGTTGGCGGTTTCGCCTCACATCATCTCAATCGTTAGGCAGCATCTTTCAATGATTACAAACTTATGGATTCTAAAGAGCGAAACCAACTTGTTGAGACATGGATTGAATATCATAAGAAGGGGCGTGCTATGGGCAAGCCACCTACAGAGACATTCTGGGCATGGGAGAGGCTCTCTGACATTGTTCGCAATGACCCCGCGTTGGCTTGGGACTTGATTCTTCAGATATTGGCTGCCGATCAGTCTGATGTAACTTTCGAGAATTTAGCCGCTGGACCCCTTGAGGATTTTCTTGTCTATCATGGGAAAGAGGATATCGACCGCGTTGAGATAGAGGCGAAAAATAATCCCGATTTCAACGAGCTTTTAGGCGGAGTTCGGAAAAACGAAATTTCCCCTGAGATTTGGAGGCGAGTGAAGAAGATTAGGAAAAGAGAATGGTGATAACCCGCCGCCTGACAACGCATTCAACCGGAGCGCAAATAGCGGGGCTTTCATGCGCGAGACCATATTTTTATGGCGGTTCGTCGCGCCCGGTTAATTCGGTCGTTCGACGGCTTTTCTTGAACTCGAAGTGATTTAGATGAACAAGATAAAATACTCATACGCTCAACCTTATTGCGACAGAAAGCACTATGTTTTCTGGGAAGACGTGAAAATTGTTCTTGGTCGTTTGCCGGAAGAACTTTATACTCGGCTTCGTGTCGTTCACTTCAACGACAGAAGTTGGGGCGTTCGGACTTTAGGCTATACAACTACTCACGGACGCAGAGAAGTTTCAATCTGTGCGTTGCCTCCGCGAGTTAGCTTGACGCGCTTTTTGGTCGCAGGTCAAACGCCCGGCACTTTCGGTGCAAAGTCCGGTTGTCAGTGGTCAGAGTTAGCAGTCAGACGTTTTCTGCTTTACGATGTATTGCTGCACGAAATCGGGCATTTGCAGATCATCAAACCGCAGAGCAACGATTTTCGGCAGAAGTTTGCCGGTGAAACCAAAGCCCAAGAGTTTGCAGATTTTTGGCGCAAGGAATTGTGGAAAGAACGTTTTGACCATTCAGACCCAGTTCACAATGCGCCAACGGAAGATGAGCTAAAATGAAACGCGCTGTCGAACAAATCAATGGACGTGAGGCAAAAACAGCGACTTTCTTATCGCGTTGTCCGTCAAACTCGAAGTTGCGTATAATTGGTTTCGCCCTACGTCATCTCAAACGTTGTGCGTCTTTCTTTTCTAATGAAAATGCTAAACCTTAAAGTTGTTTTCTTTATTGCAATACTGCTCGGTTCTGTTTTGCCAACTTATTCACAGAGTAAAGAGAAAACAAAACAGGACGCTTTTGCCGATGTTTCGGAAAATATGCGCAAGAATTTAGTTGAGCGGCTCAATCTTTTCATTGAGTATCAAATTGCAAAAGATTGGAACAGGGCTTACGGTTTGCTTGGCGAGCAATACAAACAGTCAATCGGTGGCGGCTTGAGTCGTGAGCGTTATCTTGAAAAGCCTTCGCATCTTATTTTGAAAAGGTTTACTCCTAAAGCTGCATATTTGTTGCTCGGCACAGCAGAGGACGGTTGGTGGATGATTGAAGGTTGTGGAGAGTTCAAAGGAAGCGGAAAATTAAAGTCTCAAATTGAAGCGTATCGTCAGAATGGAGAATGGTTCTTTTCAGATGTTGGCGTGCAGTT
>JAODAX010000102.1 GCA_025463675.1 Naasia sp.
GCCGCCGCCGCGGCCCGCTGGGCCAGCTCCTCCGGCGAGGTCGCGCTCACGCCGCTGCGGTCGATGTCGGCGCTGACCACATCCGCCGACACGGACAGCGTCTGGCCGAGTGAACGGGCGATGGGACGCTCGGCGCCCGGGTCGGCGGATGTCGACGAATAGGCCGGGAGTCCGGCGGTCGCGACCAGCCCGGGCACGATCAGCACCGCCATGGCGGCAGCGAAGCCGCGGCGCTTGCCGCCCCGCGAGACGGGCGGCGCAGCGGGACGCCTCGACTGGGCGAGGACGTCGACCGAAGCCGGAGCGCTCCGCTGGGCGGCCGGACGCAGGTCGCGCCGACGCGGCAGGGGCTGCTGCGGGGTTCCAGGCGCGGCAGCACTGGACCCGCCCGGCATGGCCGACTCGCTCACAGCACCCCCGTCTTGCGCACACAGCACATCAGGACGGCCCCCGCCGTCGCCTACCCGAGGCTAGACGATGCGAACGATCCTGTCACGGAACGGTAACGAACGCGCGAACTTTCGCCGCGTTTCCACGCGGCGCGTCGGAATTCCGACATGCCGCCGCGCGGGCGGCCCGTTCCGCGCTCAGGCGGCGGTGAGGTAGGGCGACCACTCCTCGGCGGGACGCTCCACGCCGCGCACCACCCAGGCCGCACCGTGCGGGGCCCGCGGCCGCACCCGCAGCCGCCACCCCATCTCGGCGGGCGTGCGGTCGCCCTTCTCGTTGTTGCATCGCAGGCAGCAGGCGACGAGGTTCTCCCAGCTGTCCGCCCCGCCGCGCGAGCGAGGCAGCACGTGGTCGACGGTTGTGGCGGACCGGGAGCAGTAGGCGCAGCGCGAGCCGTCCCGACGCAGCACGCCCCGGCGTGACACCGGAACCCTCCGGGCCAGCGGGATGCGGACGTACCGGGTGAGGAGGATGACGCTCGGCCGCTCCCACTGTGCGGACGCACCGAGAACCGGATGCCCGGTGTCCGCGGCGACGATCGTCGCTTTGCCGCCCATGACAAGCACGAGCGCTCGCTTGAAGGAGACGACGGCCAGGGGCTCGTAGCCCGCATTGAGTACCAGTGTGCGCAACCTGCGTCCTCTCCAGACGGCCTGCACGGCTTGCAGGCACCCGAACCGCCGTTGGAGAGGCGCTGGACACGAAAAAGGGCACCGTTCTAGGAACGGCGCCCTTCTCCTCGGTACACGGACGAGCCGCACCCCGGTATCCGGCCGGCGTGCCAGTGGCACGCGGACGCGCAGACGCCCCTGGCAGGGGTGCTGGCGAACGCTTCCACAGCTGCCGTCCTCTCTCGACGTGAGGACAGGGTAATGCACGCGCGCCGCGCGTCCCCTCGGCGGATGTCGCGGCGCGCGCGGTGCACCGGGTCAGATGCCCAGTCGCACGAAGTAGTAGCTCCCCCAGAGCGGCTGCTCGCGCACGGACGTCCCTGCGTAGGGTGCGTGCACGACCCGGCCATTGCCGGCGTAGATGCCGTCGTGGCTGCCGTCGCTCCACACGACGAGGTCGCCGGGCTGCGCGTCCGCGGCGGAGATCACGGTCCCCGACGCCGCCTGGCTGCGCACCGAGTGCGCGAGTGAGACACCGAACTGGGCGTACACGAACATGACGAACCCGGAGCAGTCGAAGCCGGACGGGTTCGATCCCCCGAAGACGTAGGGCACGCCCTGGTACTGCAGGGCCACCTGATACACCTGCGCAAGGCTGAAGTTCGGGTACGGCGGATTGGCGAGGAGGTCGCCGGCCGACGGGCCCGAATAGGAACCGTAGCTGGTCGCGAGCTGGGCCCGCCGGGCCTCGGCCTCCGCGGCAGCGGCGGCGGCCGCCGCCGCCGCCTCGGCGGCCGCCGTGCGGGCATCGAGCTCCTCCTGGCTGGTGGCGCCGAAGTCGTCGCGGGTCACCGTGGCGTCCGCAACGCCCGCAGCGACCTGGAGGGTCTGCGAGTCGGTGGCCTTCAGCGCCTCCACCTCGGACTCGGCGAACTCGGGGTCGGCGTTCGCCGCCGGATCGAACGCGTAGGACGGGATCGCAATTGTTGCGAAGAGCGCCACCGCGAGCGTCATCACGACCGCGTTGAGGGCGCCCTTGGCACGGATGCTGCGGCGCACGCGCCGCGGCGGCCGCACCTCGTCCGTCGACACTCGGCGCGGGGTCGGCTGCCGCATCGGGCGCCGCGTGGCCTGCGGCGGGGATGCCGGCGCACGCGTCGCGAGAGCGCTGCGCGGCGCGGGGGTGGGGTCGGCCGACGCGGATGCGTCGGACTGGTCACACGAAAGGGCCAAGTTGAACCTCCGGCGCCCCCTGTCGCAGGGCAGCGACAACCCGTCCGTACGTAGTCAGGCGTATCGGGTGGAGATCGCGAGACGGGTAGGGGTGAGGCGTCGCGATTCCCGCCCGGAAACCGGCCTTCGTGGCGTCCGGGCTTCCATGAGGGTACGCGCTAGCAGGCGCTATGTCGATTCATGTCGGCGACACGCCAACAAATCGGTAACGCTTCTAGCGGTTGACGAAGATGTGGACCGCCACCTCGATGGGCAGTTCCAGGCCGGGGCCGGCGCCCTCGACGGACACGGCGACGTAGCTGCCGGCGAGGGCGACCGACGCACTGGCGCCGGGCAGGATCCCTGCCTGCTTGAGCTGCAGGAGCAGCTCGGGGTCGAACTGCACCGGTTCGCCGAGGCGTCTCACGGTCGCGGTTCCGCCGCCGGCACGCGCGAACTCGACGATGCTCTGCACCCCCGCGAGAAAGGCGACGGCCGGCGAGATGTCGACGTCGTCGAGGCTGGGAATCGGGTTGCCGTACGGCGATTCCGTCGGGTTGCCGAGCATCGCGATGAGCTTCTGCTCGACCTGCTCGCTCATGACGTGCTCCCAGCGGCAGGCCTCCTCGTGCACGAACTCCCATTCGAGCCCGATGACGTCGCTGAGCAGACGTTCCGCGAGACGGTGCTTGCGCATCACGTGCAGCGCTTTGAGCCGCCCGCCCGGGGTGAGCTCGAGGTGCCGGTCGCCGGACACCACGACGAGGCCGTCGCGCTCCATCCGGGCGACGGTCTGCGAGACGGTGGGGCCGGAATGCCCGAGGCGCTCCGAGATCCGGGCGCGCAGGGGGACGATGTCCTCCTCCTCGAGGTCGAGGATCGTCCGCAGGTACATCTCGGTGGTGTCCACCAGGTCGGTCAAGGCGCCTCCGTCCGCACGCGTCGGCCCGAGTTTACCGGGGCGGGCGGTCGCCCCGTCGTACCCCCCCATAGGCTAGAGACACCATGGCCGCCGTTCCCCTCCCCGCCGACCTCCTTCCCGCCGACGGCCGCTTCGGCTGCGGTCCTTCCCGCGTGCGCCCCGAGCAGCTCGCGGCCCTCGCCGGTGAGGGCGCCGCCCTGCTGGGCACGTCGCATCGGCAGAAGCCGGTGAAGCGGCTGGTCGGCCGCGTGCGCGAGGGTCTCGCCGATCTCTTCTCCCTGCCCGACGGCTACGAGGTGGTCCTCGGCAACGGCGGCTCGACCGCCTTCTGGGACGCCGCGACCTTCTCGTTGATCGAGCGGCGCAGCCAGAACCTCACCTTCGGCGAGTTCGGCGCGAAGTTCGCCAAGGCCGCCGGCGCCCCCTTCCTGGAGGCACCGGACGTGCGGAAGGCCGAACCCGGCTCGCGGATCGGCGCTGAGCCGGTTGCCGGGGTCGATGTTTACGCCTGGCCGCACAACGAGACCTCGACGGGCGTGATGGCGCCCGTTCAGCGAGTGGCCGGAGACCCGGGCGCGCTGACGGTTATCGATGCGACGAGCGCCGCGGGCGGCATCGCCGTGGACGCCGGCCAGTTCGACGCCTACTACTTTGCCCCACAGAAGAACTTCGCCTCCGACGGCGGGCTGTGGCTGGCCCTGATGTCCCCGGCGGCCGTCGAACGGGTCGCGCGCATCGCCGCAAGCGACCGGTGGATCCCCGAATTTCTGAGCCTGCAGACCGCGGTCGACAACTCGCGGCTCGACCAGACGCTGAACACACCTGCGATCGGCACACTGGTGCTCCTTGCGGACCAGATCGACTGGATCCGCGGCAACGGCGGGCTCGCGTGGGCCGACGCCCGCACGCGGGAGTCCTCGGGGCTGCTCTACGACTGGGCGGCGCGCACGCCCTCGGCGACGCCGTTCGCGGCCGACCCGGCCGCCCGCTCCCAGGTGGTCGTCACGATCGACTTCGACGAGTCGGTCGACGCGGCCGCCGTCGCTGCGTCGCTGCGCGAGAACGGGATCGTGGATGTCGAGCCGTACCGCAAGCTCGGCCGCAACCAGCTCCGGGTGGCGACCTTCGTCGCGACCCCGCCGGACGATGTGCGCGCTTTGATCGCGTGCCTCGACTACACGCTCGAGCGCATCGGCTGACGCCGTGCGGCTGTACCTGAAGGACAGCGAGCGCCGTCCCGACCCCGAGCCGGTGCGGACCGACGACCGCAAGGCGATCCTCACCGGGCTCGTCCTCTGGGTGCTGGCCCTCGTCGCCGTGCTGCTCGCTACGAGCCTGGGCGGCGGCAGACTCGACGACACCCCGGTCTGGGCGTGCACGGGCGGCATCGCCGTCGGGCTAGTCCTGCTGGTCTACGCCGAGCGCCGGCGGCGCCGGGGCTGACCGTCCTCAGCCCAGCATGGCGGCTAGGGTCGCCGCGTTCCGCACGGCGTTCGCGTTCCCGTCGTTGTTGAAGTAGAGGTAGACCTCCTCCGTGCCTGCGGCCTCCCATTCGCGCACCCGGTCCGCCCACCAGCCGAGGTCCCGGTGGCTGTAGGAGCCGGCGTACAGGTAGCCGATGTCCGGGCCGTGCAGCCGCACGTAGGCGATCCGGGAGGTGACCCGGAGCACGCAGGGCAGGCCCGCCCCGCTCATCACGCAGTAGGCGGCACCCCGCTCCTCGAGCAGCCGGAACACGTCCTCGGTGTGCCAGCTGTCGTGCCGGAACTCGACCGCCACGTCGATCCAATCGGGCAACGCGTCGAGGAAGTAGGCCAGCCGAGCGTCGTCCCGCGCGAGGCCTGGGGGAAGCTGGACGAGCAGCACGGCGCGCTTGTCGCCGAGCTCGTGCCACGCCGAGGCGATGCGCGGGATCCACGGCTCCGGGGCGTACAGCCGACGACCGTGGGTGAGCCCGCGCGGCGCCTTGACCGACAGCCGGAAGCCGGGCGGCAGCCGCCGATTCCAGCTTCGGAACGACCGATCCTGGGGCCAGCGGTAGAAGCTCGCGTTGAGCTCGACCGTGCGGTGGCGCTCCGCGTACCTGGCGAGCCGCTCCCGCGGCGGCAGCCCGTCCGGGTAGAGCGCGCCCGCCCAGTGGTCGTAGCTCCAGCCGGACGTGCCGACCCAGGCCGTCACCGGGACTACCGGTGGGCGCCGAGGCTCTCGGCGGGGGCGTTCTGCCCGGGGTCGTTCTGCCCGGGGTCGTCGGCGTCATCGGAGCCTTCGAAGTCGACGCCGTCGAGGTCGTCGTCGCCGTTGGAGAGGAGGTCCTCCTCGTCCAGGTCGTCGACGTCATCGAGCTCGTCGTCGTCGTCGTCGAGGTCGTCGTCGTCCACGTCGTCCTCATCGGATCCGCCATGCGCGGCCTTGGCGTCCTGCGCCGCACGGTAGTCCGCGAGCCGGTCGGACCACGGCACCCACTCGGGTGCGGTGAGCGCGCCCTCGCCCGGAACGAGGCTCACCTCCAGCACGGACGGCGCGTTGGCGCCGTCGATGGTGGAGACGCCCACGCTCCAGCTCCACCCCGGGTAGCCCGGCATGCCGGTCGCGAAGTGCACGTCGAGGACGCCCTCGACGGGCTCCTCGATGCCCGTCACCGGACCGACGGTGAGCTCGTCCGTCGTCTCGAGCAGCGCGGCGCGTGCAGCGTCGACGACGGCCGCGTCGCCGGCGCCCGCCTCACGCATCCAGGTCGTCCGCGACCTTGCGCAGCATCGCCGCGATCTTGGGGCCGTGCTGACCATCGGGGTACCGTCCGCGCTTCAGGTTCGCGCCGATCCCGTCGAGCATCTTCACGAGATCCTCGATGATGACCGCCATGTCATCGGCCGGCTTGCGCGCCGCCTTGGCGAGGCTCGGCGGAGCCTGGATGATCCGTGCGGAGAGCGCCTGCATGCCCCGCTTGCCGTCGACGACCCCGAACTCAAGCTTGGTCCCCGGCTTGACCGCGGTGACGCCTGCCGGCAGCACGGAGGCGTGCAGGAAGACTTCCTGGCCGTCGTCCGAGCTGATGAACCCGAACCCCTTGGCCTCGTCGAAGAACTTCACCTTACCGGTGGGCATGTCGATCGCCTTTCTCATGGTGCGACAGTCCAGTCTACGGGGCCTGCGGCCGGGCGGCGCCGGAGCCTCTTATCCTGGGGGCATGGCTCGACCGACATCGCCCGGACCGGACGACGGAATCACCCGCACCGAACGGGTCCTCGCGGTGATGAGCCTGACCGTGATCGCACTGTCGGTCGTGTGCTTCCTCGTGCTCGTGATTTCCCCCGTCGTCGGGTGGACGACCGCGGGCAACCCGCTGCTCACGACGATCACCCTGCTGCCGCTGTTCGGGCTGCCGGTGGGCTTCGTGCTGCTGATGGCGCTGATCGTGATGAGCGCGATCCGGCGCGGCCGCGCCGCCCGCTCGGCTCGCTGACTGCATTCCGTCAACTCCCAGACCGCGTCCAGGCGACGCGCAGATAATGGGCGCATGGCTGACGGTCCTCGCATTCTCATCGTCGACGACGAACCGAATATCCGCGACCTGCTGACCACGAGCCTCCGGTTCGCGGGTTTCGCGGTGCGGGCCGTCGGCAACGGCGCTGCCGCCATCTCCGCAGTCCTCGAGGAGGAGCCGGACCTCATCATTCTCGACGTGATGCTGCCGGACATGAACGGCTTCGGGGTGACCAAGCGCCTGCGCTCGTCGGGCTACACCTCGCCGATCCTGTTCCTCACCGCGAAGGACGACACCGAGGACAAGATCACCGGCCTCACCGTGGGGGGCGACGACTACGTCACCAAGCCGTTCAGCCTCGACGAGATCGTCGCCCGCATCAAAGCGATCCTCCGCCGCACCTTGCACGCTGAGGAGGACGCCATCATCCGGGCGGGCTAGCTGACGATGGACCAGGACACCCACGAGGTGACTATCGGCAGCCAGTCGGTCGAGCTCAGCCCGACCGAGTTCAAGCTGCTGCGCTACCTGATGCTCAACCCGAACCGGGTGCTGTCGAAGGCGCAGATCCTCGACCACGTGTGGGAGTACGACTTCAACGGCGACGCCGGCATCGTGGAGTCCTACATCTCCTACCTGCGGCGCAAGCTCGACCAGTACTCGGCGGAGCCGATCATCCAGACCAAGCGCGGGTTCGGCTACATGCTCAAGGCCGCCAAGGCCTGAGCCGCCCCCGGCCGTCGCGCAGGCCGCGTCCGTACACTGGTCGACCGTGCATGAATCGCTGGTGGAGTGGTGGAACAGCATCTCGCTGCGCACCAAGATCACCGGCGTCACCGTTCTGCTCCTGACCTTCGGGCTGCTCGTCACGGGCCTCGGCACGATGACCGTGATGCGCAACTTTCTCTACGCCGAGGTCGACAGCCAGGTGAAGGACGCGGCCCAGGAGCTGGTCGACCTGGTCGAGCAGGACATGCTGGGCGAGAGCGGCCCGACGGACTACGCGATCGCGATCCTCGACGCGGACGGCGACGTGCTGGGGGCAAACCCGGCGTGGCTGCAGGGCGCCGACCCGGACGTGCACGCGGTGGATCTCGAGTTCGCCGTCTCCCAGGCCGGTGAGCCGTTCACCATCCGCACCGCCGACCGCACGCACG
Source organism: Naasia sp. (assembly GCA_025463675.1). Lineage (GTDB taxonomy): Bacteria > Actinomycetota > Actinomycetes > Actinomycetales > Microbacteriaceae > Naasia. The sequence continues at coordinate 7,837 of JAODAX010000102.1, forward strand.
AGTGGCGGGCCGTCGCCCTCATGTCGACCACCAATCAGACGGTGCTCGTCGCCCTGCCGCTGGAGACCACCAACAAGGCGGTCGCGCGGATGTTCACCCTCTTCCTGCTGTTCGGCATCGTCGTCGTCGTGCTGGGAGCGGTGCTCACCCGGCTGCTCGTGACCAGCGCCTTCGGGCCGCTGCGCCAGGTGGAGCGGACCGCGGCGGAGATCGCGAACGGCGACTACAGTCAGCGCCTCGCCGGGGCGACCCCGAACACCGAGGTGGGCCGGCTCAACCGGTCGCTGAACACCATGCTCAGCCGCATCGACCGCGCGTTCCACGACCGCGCGCGCACCATCGAGCAGATGCGCCGCTTCGTGGGCGACGCCAGCCACGAGCTGCGCACGCCGTTGGTTTCGCTGCGCGGCTACGCGGAGCTGTACCGGATGGGCGCCCTGCAGACCCCGGAGGAGGTGGCGCAGGCGATGGACCGGATCGAGCGGGAGGCGATCCGGATGTCCGGGCTCGTGCAGGACCTGCTGGAGCTGGCGCGACTCGACGAGACGAAGCCGCTGCAGCTCTCCCCCGTCGCCCTGCTGCCGCTCGCGAAGGACGCGGCGATGGACACGATGGCATCGTCGCAGGGCCGCATCGTGAGCGTCGTGACCGATCAGCAAGGCGCCCCGCGCGCCGACGACCTCCTGATCGGTGACGACGAGGACGACGACGACGATTCGGTGCTGGATCCGGAGGAGGTGGAGTCGGACGCCGGCGCACCGGCGACCGCGGGGCGGAGGCGGCGCATGCCGCGCCTCGGCACCTCGACGACCGGGCCGCTCGCGTTCTCGCGTGCCCAGCTTTCGCGGCTGCGCCGCCGGCGCCCCGGAACCGGCCTGCCGCTCGTCGTGGTCGCCGACGAGGAGCACCCGCATCCGGGCGACCGACCCGCGCCGCCCGCCGTCGTCCTCGGCGACGAGAACAAGCTGCGCCAGGTACTCACCAACCTCCTCGGCAACGCGGTGCGGTTCACGGCGAAGAGCACGCCGATCGAGATCGTCGTGCGCACCGACGCCGACGAGTCGAGCGCGATCGTCGAAATCGTCGACCACGGTGATGGCATCCCGCCGCAGCTGCGCGAGAAGATCTTCCAGCGCTTCTACCGGGCGGACAGCTCTCGCGCGCGCGACACCGGCGGCAGCGGGCTGGGCCTGGCGATCGTCTCGGCGATCGTGTCCGCGCATCGCGGCACCGTCGAGGTGGACGAGACCCCGGGCGGCGGTGCGACGTTCCGGGTGCGACTGCCGCTCCTCCACATGGAGCCCGAGGCGGACGACTCCACCGACGCCGACTGAACCGGCTCCTGGCCGCGCCGGCGGCGCCTACCGTGGCGGCCTACCGGAAGGAGCACCATGCCCAGATACTCGGTCGACAGCGAGGCCGTCCTCGCGGCGTCCGCCGCCGCGGCCTCGACGATCCCCCGCATCCAGAGCGATGTCGCCGCCCTGCTCGCCTCCCTGACCGCGCTGCAGGACAGCTGGACGGGCGGCGCGGCGATCGCGTTTCAGTCCGTCGTCGGCGATTGGCGGGCGACGCAGGCGCGGGTGGAGGAGAGCCTGCTGGCGATCACGCAGGCGCTGAGCGCGGCGGGCCACCAGTACCTGGAGGTGGAGCAGGCGAACGCGAGGCTCTTCGCTGGGCGTTGACCGGCGAAGCTTAGGCACAGTGCTGGGCGTTGACCGGCGAAGCTTAGGCCCAGTGCTGAGCGTTGACCGGCGAAGCATGGCACAGTGCGGGGCGTTGACCGGCGGCGGACAGTGTCGGCCGCGAGGCTCGGGTTCGCACGGCGCCCCCGTTGCCGCCTAGGGTTGCCGGGTGGGTTCAGAGCGTCGTGCACCGTGGGTCGGCTCCCGTCGGGTGCCCTCCATCCGGGCAACGCTCGCCATGGTGCAGCCGCCCCGGCGCGGGCTGTCCCTGCTGGAGCGCCGGCTGGCCGATGCGCACGACATCGATGATCTGCGCCGACTCGCGCGCCGTCGGGTGCCGCGCCCGATCTTCGACTTCGTGGACGGCGGCGCGGGCGACGAGAGCACGCTGCGCCGGAACGAGGACGCCTTCCGCGCGGTCGAGCTGGTTCCGCGCGTGCTGCGCGACGTGTCGGCGATCGACACCTCGACCCTGCTCGGTGGGGTTCGGGCGGCGCTGCCGGTCATCCTGGGCCCGGTCGGCATGACCCGGATGGCGCACCGGCACGGCGAGATCGGCGCCGCACGCGCCGCCGCTCGCGCCGGCATCCCCTACGTCCTCTCGACCATGGCGTCGACCTCGCCGGAGAGGGTTGCCGAGCATGCGCCCGACTCCGAGCGCTGGTTCCAGGTGTACCTGTGGCGCGACCGGGCCGCCTCGCTGCGACTCATCGAGCGCGCCCGCGCCGCCGGCTTCACGACACTTGTGCTCACCGTCGACGTGCCCGTGGCCGGGTCGCGCCTGCGCGACGCCCGCAACGGCATGACGCTGCCGCCCAGCCTGACACTGAAGTCGGTGCTGCAGGTGGCGCGGCACCCCCGCTGGTGGGTCGACGCACTCACCCTGGAGCCGCTCGGCTTCGCGGCGATCGAGACGCGGCGCGCCGGCTTCGTGGAGCAGTCCAACCGAATCCTCGACCCCTCGGCGACGCTGGATGACCTCGACTGGCTGCGCTCCGCGTGGCCGGGCCGGATCCTCGTGAAGGGCGTGCTCTCCGCGGAGGACGCGCGCGCGGTGCAGGCACGGGGAGCCGACGGAGTCTGGCTGTCGAACCACGGCGGGCGTCAGCTCGAGAACGCGGTCGCCCCGCTCGCGATGCTCCCGGAGGTGCGCGCGGCGGTCGGCGCGGAGGCGCAGGTCTACGTCGACGGCGGCGTCCGCTCGGGCGCGCACATCGCGGCGGCCGTCGCCGCGGGTGCCGATGCCGTCGTCATCGGGCGGCCCTACGTCTACGGACTGATGGCCGGCGGCGAGGCGGGCGTCGACCGGGCGCTCGACCTACTCCGGCAGGGGCTCGTCCGCACCATGGCCCTGCTCGGCGCCGCCCGCCTGGCGGACCTCATGCCGGACATGGTGCGACTGCCGCCCCGCAGCCCCGCCGCCGGCTGACAGCCTCCGCGCGGCCGTGGGCCGGAACGCGAAACGGGCGGCCCCCGAAGGGACCGCCCGTTCTCTGGACTGCGCGCGGACTAGAAGTCCATGCCGCCCGTGGGGTCACCCTGCGGGGCCGGGCTCTTCTCCGGCTTGTCCGCGACGACCGCGGAGGTGGTGAGGAACAGCGCGGCGATCGACGCGGCGTTGACGAGCGCGGAGCGCGTCACCTTGGCCGGGTCGATGATGCCCTGCGCGAAGAGATCGCCGTACTCGCCCGTCGCGGCATTGAGGCCGTGACCGACGGGCAGCGAGCGCACCTTCTCCGCAACGACGCCGGGCTCCATCCCCGCGTTGTACGCGATCTGCTTGAGCGGAGCGTCGATGGCGACCCGGACGATGTTCGCGCCCGTCGCCTCGTCGCCGGTCAGGCTGGTGATCGACTCGTCCTGGAACGCGATGGCACCGGCCTGGATGAGGGCCACGCCACCGCCGGGGACGATGCCCTCTTCGACGGCCGCCTTCGCGTTGCGAACGGCGTCCTCGATGCGGTGCTTGCGCTCCTTGAGCTCGACCTCGGTCGCGGCGCCGGCCTTGATGACGGCAACGCCGCCGGCCAGCTTCGCGAGACGCTCCTGGAGCTTCTCGCGGTCGTAGTCGCTGTCGGTGTTCTCGATCTCGGAGCGGATCTGGGCCACGCGGCCGGCGATCTGGTCCGCGTCGCCGGCACCGTCGACGATGGTGGTCTCGTCCTTGGTGATGGTGATCTTGCGGGCCTGGCCGAGCAGGTCGAGGGTGACGTTCTCCAGCTTGAGACCGACCTCCTCGGAGATGACCTGACCGCCGGTGAGGATCGCGATGTCCTGCAGCTGCGCCTTGCGGCGGTCGCCGAAGCCCGGCGCCTTGACGGCGACGGACTTGAAGATACCGCGGATCTTGTTGACGACGAGAGTCGCGAGCGCCTCGCCGTCGACGTCTTCGGCGATGATCAGCAACTGCTTGCCGGTCTGGATGACCTTGTCGACGATCGGCAGCAGGTCCTTGATCGCGGAGATCTTGGAGTTGACGATCAGGATGTACGGGTCCTCGAAGACCGCTTCCTGGCGCTCCGGGTCGGTGACGAAGTACGCCGACAGGTAGCCCTTGTCGAAGCGCATGCCCTCCGTCAGCTCGAGCTCGGTGCCGAAGGTGTTCGACTCCTCGACGGTGACGACACCCTCCTTGCCGACCTTGTCGATCGCCTCGGCGATGATCGCCCCGATCTCCGGGTCGGCGGCCGAGATCGACGCGGTGGCGGCGATCTGGTCCTTCGTCTCGATCTCCTTGGCGTTGGCGACGAGCGCCTTCGAGACGGCCGCGACGGCCTTCTCGATGCCCCGCTTGAGGCTGATCGGGTCGGCGCCGGCTGCGACGTTGCGCAGGCCTTCGCGGACGAGCGCCTGAGCGAGGACGGTGGCGGTGGTGGTGCCGTCGCCAGCGACGTCGTCGGTCTTCTTGGCGACCTCCTTGACGAGCTCGGCGCCGATCTTCTCGTACGGGTCGTCGAGCTCGATCTCCTTGGCGATGGAGACGCCGTCGTTCGTGATGGTGGGGGCGCCCCACTTCTTCTCGAGCACCACGTTGCGGCCGCGCGGGCCGAGCGTGACCTTGACGGTGTCGGCGAGAATGTTCAGGCCGCGCTCGAGGCCACGACGGGCCTCCTCATCGAAGGCAATGATCTTAGCCATATGTCTTGTCGTCCCTCCCGGACGTTGGAGCAAGTGCTTTGGCACTCAGACTTTGCGAGTGCTAATTCATCTTGGCAGTCGACACGGGAGAGTGCAAGGCGACCGGTCAGGGGGTGAGGGTGAGGGTTGCGTCCTCCGGCAGGAGCTCGAACCAGGTGTTGCCCGCACCCAGCCGGATGGGGAAGCCGCGGTCGTCGACGAGCGCGATCGGCGACTCCGGGGCGTCCTTGCTCCAGGTGCCGTGCAGCGTGCGGCCACCCGTCGAGACCCACGCCTCGCCGCTGCCTTCCAGCACGGTCTCCGGCACGTAGTCGTAGCGCCAGTCGATCGTCACCCGCAGCACCACCGCGTTGACCGCGCCGAACTGCGCGCCCGAGATGTCGAGGTCCGGTTCCCCCTCCTGGAGGCGCAGATACCGCCCGCCCCCCGGATCCCACACCCAGGCGGGGTACCGGGACTCGGAGAAGGCGGCGTCGATGCGGGTGATGGGCTCGCCCTCACGCCCGGCGGAGGACGAGGCCGCGTCGAGCGCGTAGGCGAACTGGTGGGCGGGGGCGGCGAGGTCCGAGTGCCCGGCCACGAGCTCCGGTGCTCGCACGAGCACGTCATGCGGGGGCGGCCGGTCGGGCGCGCGAAAGAAGGTGTCTTCGGTGTCCGGCTGGCCGTGCACCGCGTTGTGGACGCCGGTGGACTGCATCATCTCGACGAACTGCGGCTGCCCGCCGGAGTAGGCGACGATGCCGCCGAACGGGGAGATGATGTTGGGGTCCATCGGCCGGATGGAGCGCACCGGGCCGACGAGCTCCGGCAGATCCGAATGCCAGACGGCGACATAGCGGGTGAGCCCGCCTTCGACTAGCTCCTCGAACACCAGGTCCGCGCGCTCGAGCCCAATCTGTGGGCGGGCGGCCTCGTGGTCGTCGATCTTGGCGGCGAGCGCGGGGTGGTCGAGACTGCCGGCGGGCACAGTGGTGCCGCGGAGCGGGGCGATCTCCGTCGGGGCCGGCGCCGCGTAGTCGACGGCGGGCAGGACGGGCGGCGGCGTCTCGGCCGGCGGCGGCGGCGCCGCACAGCCGGCTAGTGGCAGCAGCGCGAAGGCCGCGAGCAGGCGCAGCGCGCCGCGGCGTGATCCCCGCTCCCCCGTCACGCGCCGAGGCTAGCCGTGGCGGGTCGCCGAACGGCGCAGCCCGGCGGGCGCGGCGTCAGGCGGGGCGGACCGACTCGGCCTGCGGCCCCTTGGCGCCGGCGCCGACCTCGAAGGTCACCGCCTGCCCCTCCTCCAGCGACTTGTAGCCCTGCATGTCGATGGCCGAGTAGTGGACGAACACGTCCTGCCCGTCGTCGACCGTGATGAAGCCGAAGCCCTTCTCGGCGTTAAACCACTTCACGGTTCCCTGCGTCATGTGCCACTCCTGTTGCCGGTGCCGCGAGCCGGGCCGATGCCGCCCACCCCGGGTCCGCGCCGAGCCACGTGAGGGGCGCCTGCGGAACCGGACCGGGGGAATCGTAACCAGCGGTCCGACCCCGCCGCGGCGGGATCTCCCACCTCACACGGGTTTCGCGCGGATCGGTCGACACATTAAACGCGGCCGAAACATCCCCGTCGCAAAAGGACCCGCGGACGGTCGCGGCGAAGGTCAGGCCGGGCCGGCGTAGTCGGCGCCGAGCACGACGGTGATCCGGTTCTCGCCCTCCACCACGAAGCGGTCGGAGAGCTGCGTCTCGACGGCGCCGAGCGCCTGCGCGATGCCGAGCGCCGCGCCCTCCTGACTGGCGTCGGTGTAGAACACCACGGTGGACTGGACGTCGGTCCCGGTCGCGTTGCTGCGTGCACCCACAGCCCAGCCCTGGGTCGTCAGGAGGTCACCGGCACGCGCCGCCAGGCCGGCGACGTCCGTGCCGTTGAGGAGCACCACGTTCACTGTCGGGTCGACGGTCGGCTGCACTGGGGGCACGTGGGGCTCACTGGCCGGCGGGGCCGCACCGCCGCCCGGGTTGGAGAAGGAGACCCGGTCGTTGATGACAAACATGGCGAGCACTCCGACGCCGACGAGCACCCCGGTGGCGAGCGCCGCCCAGGCGAACGCCACCCAGCCGCGGCCGGCGGGACGCGGCGTGCGGTGCGCGCCGACGCGCTGCAGGTCGACAGGCGGCCGGTCGAACCGGTCCTCGGGGTAGCTGCTGTTGGGCATCGATCCTCGGGATGTACTCGGACGTGCCCTCGCACGCTCGATGGTCGTCACCGCGCGCTACGCACCTGACGGCGCGCCGCCCGGCGCGCCACACGGGCGTCCCGCAGGCGCTGGAGCCGCTTCACGAGCATCGGGTCGTGGGCGAGGGCCGCGGGCGAGTCGATCAGCATCCCCAGCAGCTGATAGTAGCGAGCGGCCGAGATGCCGAACTCCTCACGGATGGCCTCCTCTTTCGCTCCGCCGTGGCGCCACCACGTCCGCTCGAAGGCCAGGATCGCGATGTCCCGCTCGCCGAGCGCCGGGCTGTCCGACCCCGAGCGCTCCGCAGGCTGAGCCCCCACCGCATCCCCCCTCCGGAATACGGCCATCCTAGGGACGGTTTCCCTGTAGAGAGGGGTGCGACAGGCAGTTCGCTGAAGGCCCCACGAGGAGACGATATGACGTACCAGGTGGACAAGACCGACGCCGAGTGGCGCCAGGAGCTCTCCGAGGAGGAGTACCGCGTGCTCCGCGAGGCCGCGACCGAGCGGCCGTGGACGGGGGCGCTCCTGGACGAGAAGCGCGACGGGATCTTCGTCTGTCGCGCGTGCGGAGCCGGCCTGTTCCGCAGCACCGCCAAGTTCGAGTCGGGCTCCGGCTGGCCGAGCTTCTGGGAGCCGGTCGACACCGACGCGGTGGAGCTGAAGAGCGACGTGTCCTTCGGCATGGTGCGCACCGAGATCCTCTGCGCGTCCTGCGGCTCGCACCTGGGCCACCTGTTCGACGACGCACCGCAGACCCCGACCGGCGAGCGCTACTGCATGAATTCACTGTCACTCGACTTCGAGGAGCGCTCCTGAACGGAGTTTCCCACCTCGTCGACGCCGGGTCCAATGACGGGGCGGAACGCTCGCCCGCCGACAGGGGAGGTGCGGGGACCGGGCATGTCGCCCTGCTCGGCGACTCGATCTTCGACAACGGCGCGTACGCGGCCGGTGGAGCGGACGTCGCGAGCCAGCTGCGCGCCGTCCTGCCGGAAGGCTGGAGGGCCACGCTCCTGGCGGTCGACGGCGAGGTGACCGCCGGGGTCGCGCGTCAGCTCCGGCACGTGCCCTCCGATGCCACACACCTGGTGGTGAGCGCGGGCGGCAACGACGCGCTCGGCTTCTCCTCCGTGCTGACGCAGCGCGCCGACAGCGTCGGCGACGGTCTGGCTCAGCTCGCTGGAGTGCTGGACGAGTTCGCCACTCGATATGAGGTCATGGTGGCCGGACTGACGGCGACGGGTCTCCCGGTCGCGGTCTGCACCATCTACGACACCCCGACGTGGGCTCCGCAGCACGACGCCGTCGCCACCGGGATCGCGCTGTTCAACGACCGCATCACCCGGGCGGCGTTCCGTCGCGGCATTCCGCTCGTCGACCTCCGCCTCATCTGCGACGACGACCGGGACTACGCGAACCCGATCGAGCCCAGCGCGCACGGCGGGGCGAAGATCGCCGCGGCGATCGCCCGCCTGGTCGCACAGCCGGCGCTCGCCCGCTCCGTGGTGGAGACGGCCGGCCGGCCGGGACGGTGAGTCAGTCGTGGCCGTCGGCGTCGTCGTCCCGGTCACCCATCCGGCGGAGACTCAGCGCGGCCATCACGACCGTGGACGCGAGCGCTGCCGCCGCCACGAAGCCGCCGGCCGGCCACACCCAGCCGAACTGATCCATCCCGTCGAGCATCGTCGCACCTCTCTCCCCCACGGTACGCGCACGGCTCGCGGATCTCATCGCTAGCTCGCGGACCGCCCGACCGCGCCCCGCCCGCCCGTTGTTGCCGCGCCCGTCATCGGGCGGCGCCCGTGAAGCGCAGGGTGTGGCCGAACGGATCGAGGACTTCGAAGCTCGTTCCGCCCGGCGAGTCCTCGTCAATGCCGGGTGCCTGATACGGCGCAAGCAGCGGGAGGACGCCGCCGGCGGGGGTGCGCGCGCCCACTGCCGCGGTATCCCAGTCGCGGGCGCCGTACTGCCGCGCCACGATCCCGGCCGCGTGCGAGTGAGCGGAGGTCGATACCGCAGGCGGCGAGCGCCCGGCGAAGGGTGACGGCGGCGGTCGTCAGTCGGTCGGTGTCCATCTCTTCACAAGCTCCGGCGCTTCTGTTCCGGCGTCCGCGTTGCCGGCAGCGGCTGACTCGGTCCGAGGGAACCGGGTTCGCGAGCGTGTTCACCGGGATGCGGACGGCGGGCCCCGCTCGGCCCGGCAGCACGGTGGCACGCGGCGCCGCGCCGGTCACGACGGACCGGCGGGCGACTAACCTGGACGCTGTCGCGGGCCAAGCCCCGAGGCGGAGGAGTCGAGGATGACGAAGCGGATCACGGTGGCCGAGGCGATCGGTCGGACACTCGCGGCGGCAGGCGCGCAGCATGCGTTCGGCGTCGTCGGCAGCGGAAACTTTCACATGACCAACGCGCTCCTGAACTCGGGCGTCCCCTTCACCGCGACCCGTAACGAGCTCGGCGCCGCCCTCGCGGCCGACGCGTACTCGCGCCTGAGCGGCACGGTCGGCATCGTCTCCGTGCACCAGGGCGGCGGCTTCCTCAACTGCCTCACCGGCGTCCTCGAGGCGGTGAAGGCGCACACCGGCCTCGTCGTCCTCGCGGGCGACGTGGCGCGCGGCGACACCGTCTCCAACTTCGCACTCGACCAGGACCGCGCCGCCGAGGCGGTGGGCGCCGTCCCGATGCGGGTGCTCGCGGCCCGGAGCGCGATCGCCGATGCGGCGTCCGCCGTGCACACGGCCGCGGCGAAGCGGCTGCCCGTCGTCCTGTCCGTCCCGGTCGACATCCAGGACCAGCTGATCGACTGGGACGAGTCGCTCGTTCCGGCGGCGCCCGCCGTGGTGCCGGCCGGGGCCGATGCCGCGTCCATCGCGCGACTCGTCGACCTCCTCGCCGCCGCCGAGCGGCCCATGATCGTCGGCGGGCGCGGCGCGCACCACGCGAAGGCGCAGCTGCGCGCGCTCGGCGCGGCATCGGGGGCGCTGCTCGTGGCCTCCGGCGGCGGCCGCGGCATCTTCGAGGGCGACGAATGGGCGCTCGACGTCATGGGCGGGTTCGCCACCGACGGGGCGGCGGAACTCATCCGGGACGCCGACCTCCTCGTGGTGTTCGGCGCCGCACTCACCAAGTGGACCGCCCGGGGCGGCTGGCTCACCGACGGGAAGACGATCGTCCAGGTCGACGACCGGCAGGAGGCGTTCGGCCTGCACCGCCCGGTCACGCTCGGCGTCCTGGGCGACACCGCTCCGGTGGCGACGGCGGCGACCGCCGCGATGCTCACCCGGTTCCCGGACGGTCGCATCGCGTACCGCACGCCGGAAGTCCACGCCCAGGTCCAGGCCGTTCGGTACTGGGCCGACCAGGAGCTGGACTTCCGGCGCACCGACGGCTTCATCGACCCCGCCGAGCTCACCATCGAGCTCGACCGCCGGCTGCCGATCGAGCGCATCGTGATTCCGGACGGCGGCAATGTGAACGCGTACGGCGGCTCGATGCTCCGCGTGCCGGATGAGAAGGGCTACGTGCTCGACCTCGCCTCCCAGTCGATCGGCGGCGGCCTCGCGGAAGGCATCGGCGCCGCCATCGCGCGCCCCGACCGACTCTCGGTCGTCGCCACCGGCGACGGCTCCCTGCTAATGAACGCGGTCGAGCTCGACACGGCCGTGCGGAACCGGCTCGGGATGCTCATCGTCGTGTTCAACGACAACGCGTACGGCGCGGAGGTGCACATCTTCGCGGACGACCCGCAGAAGGAGACGGTCATCTTCCCGGAGACCGATATCGCCGCGGTCGCGCTCGGCTACGGCTGCGAGGCGGTGACCGTCCGCTCCCTCGATGATCTCGCGCCGCTGCAGGCCTGGCTCGACGGGCCGAGGGAGCGCCCGTTCCTCATCGACGCGAAGATCGAGGGCTTCCCGTCTCCGCTCATGAAGCAGGACATGCACTGACGCCGTGAGCTGCTGTCGCGGCGGCCGGCGCGGGTGTCAGTTCCGGGGCAGCTTGGCGCGCAGCTCTGGATCGCTCGGCTCCACCAGGTGGCTGCCGTCCGGGAACACGACCACCGGGATGTTGGTCCGCCCGCTGATCGCCCGCGCCCGGTCCGCCGCATCCTCGACGGCCTCGGTGTCCACGTAGTCGTAGTCGACGCCGAGTCCGTCCAGTAGCGCCTTGGACCTGCGGCAGTCCCCGCACCAGTCGGCGCCGTAGATGGTGACCTTGTCGACCGCTGCGCTCGCACTCATGGACAACAGTCAATCAGGCTTCGCCCGGCGCTCGCCGCACGGCCGATCAGTGACAGACCCGGAGGGCCGTCACCTGTTGAGGGCAGGCAAGTCACCCGCGCACTGGCGCTCAACAGGCCGCTTGGCCTCTAACAGGCTGGAACTGGTCGGTTCGGCCTGTTGGCGGCACTCCGTCCTGTTGATGGAGCCGACTACGGGACTTGAACCCGCAACCGCCGGATCCGCCCGGCGCCGTGACACCGATCAACCACGTGCGACGCGACGTGGCAATTCACCGACTGGCTGGAGCACGCCAACGGCAGAGTCGTTCGGACGATCGAGGCGCGTCCGGTCGATCTGGTCGACGCCGATCGGGCTCGCAGGAGGCGGATGGGGCGATCTCCAATCCATGCTCGGTGAGCACCAGGCGGCCGGGCTCGACCCCGGCCGGCACGTCGCCGTGTCAGAGCTCTGCACCGCCGCAGTGAACGAGTCGCGGGTCGTCCTTGCGCGCCTCCTGCACCGGCGTAACCGCCGGCTCCCGCAACTCTGCGGACCTTCCTCGGTCCCAGCGTCAACCTCCGCCTCTGGGGGCAACCGACCCTCACGAAACCCCGGCGGTCCACCTGACGCGGCGCGCTTCTCCACTCGACCGACTGAACCCGACGCGCGACGACGCGGAAATTCCCGCCGCCGAGGGCGATTTCGTTTTCGGACACCGTCTCCGACCTCGCGGAAGGCGTCGGCGCACCCGAGCAGCCTAGAAGGGTTTCATGACGCCTATGAGTCGCCCGACAGCACCCCGAGCCAGCGGGCGCGAGTCATCACTGCCGGTAATGGTTGGCTGCGATATGTCTAAGCCCATCTACCCTCTCCAGCAACGTAGCTTCAGGACTCGACTGCTGAAGAGCCGCACATGCGAGGACATCGCCGTCCAGAACCGGACAACAGCAGTTAAGTACTCGCCTTGTCGGCGAAGGGGGCACGAGCGGCCGAATTGGTCCGCGAATCGCTGGCCAACTCGACCGCCACGCTCGCACCTCGCTACAGAATGACTGCATCACCCGACCCGGATGCACCGGGCCTCGGCACCGAAGAGGAGGAACACAATGATGTCTGATCTCCGTCAACCGGGCCGCCTGGCCAGCCTCGTTAGCGGGCTCGCGCTTGCCGCGATCGCCCTTGCCGGCTGCTCCAGCACCCCCAGCTCACCGAGCACCAGCGGCAGTAGCGGCGGAGGCGACGACGACGTGACTGCGATCACGGTCGGAGGCCTCCCCACCTCAAACTTCGCGCCGCTACAGGTAGCACTCACGAAAGGCTTTTTCGAGGAAGAGGGCCTGGAGGTGACCGTGCAGAACGTGGGGTCGGGCAGCGAGCTCATCACCGGCCTGCTCGCTGGAACCTTCCAGTTCACCGGTGCCGGGGTAGTCCCCACCCTCACCGCCATTAGCCAGGGCCTTCCCATCAAGATAATCGCTGGCAACGATGGTGGTGCTGAAACCCTCGAGGAGGACTGGCACGCAATCGTCTCCCTGCCCGACGGCCCCCAGACCCCAGAGGATGTGGCGACGGCGACGGTAGCCGTGAATGCGCTCAAGGGTGTCCAGGAGGTGACCCTCCGCGCGTCCCTTGAAGAGCTCGGAATCGACACGTCGGGGCTGAGCCTGGTCGAGATCCCGTTCCCCGAGATGCCGGCGGCACTCGAGCAGGGCACAGTCGACGCCGCCTACGCGTCGGAGCCCTTCCTGTCAGCGGTGCTGGGCGCGGGCGGTTCGATCGTCCACGCTCCGTATGTCACTCTCGGCGTTCCGAACGGCTCCTGGCAGGCCTCGGACGAACTCATCGCTTCGGACCCGGAGACGGTCGATGCGTTCACCCGTGCCATCACGAAGGCGCTCGAATACTGTGCCGAGAACCCGGATGCGGTGCGGGAAGCGATCCCGACCTTCACGCAGACGCCGGCCGAGGTCGCTGCGGCCATGCACCTCCCGGTGTTCTCTGCCGAGTTGGAGGACGACGCGATAGAGCGCCTCATCGGCGCCACCGGCGAGTTCGGCGTAATCGAGGATGAGCTCACCCTCGACGACGTGCTCTATCGTCCCTGAGGTTGAGCGAGTGACCAACCTGGCGAGTGGTGCACGCGTCCCCGCGCGCACCACTCGAGGGCCTGCACGCCTCAGGTCCGCTCGGACGCGGCTCGGGTCTGCGTGGGGGGCCATCGTGGTCCTGGCTGTGATCGAACTCGCAGCGCGGACCGAGCTGATCCCGAGTCGGTTCCTGCCGCCGCCCACGGCGGTGGCTGTCCGAATCGTGGCAGAAGCGGCGCAGGGGCGCTTCTGGCTTGCGATCGTTGACACACTGGCCGGTTGGGCGCTCGGACTCGGAATCGCCGCGCTCATCGCCATTCCGGCCGGCATACTGATCGGCTCCAGCGAGTTTGTGTACCGGGCGACCCGGCCGATCATCGAGTTCCTCCGGCCGGTGCCGTCCGTCGCATTGATCCCCCTCGTATTCCTCCTCTTCTCCCCGTCATTGGAGGGCAAGGTTTTCCTGGCCGTGTTCGCCGCCACCTGGCCGCTCCTCGTCCAGACGCAATACGGCATCCGCAATGTCCTGCCGCTGCAACTCGACACGGCACGGTCGTTTCAGATCTCCCGCCACCGAGTCATCTTCCGAGTGCTTCTTCCCAGCGCCCTTCCGTACCTTGCGACCGGGCTCCGCATCGCATCAACGGTGTCCCTCATCCTCGTCATCACCGGCGAGATCGTCCTCGGGGCCCCAGGCATCGGCAAGGCGATCAACGAGGCGCGTGAAGGCGCAGCAGTGGAACTCATGTACGGGTACGTGCTCATCGCCGGAATGCTCGGGGTCATGTTGAATGCTGTGTTCGCCGGCGTCGAGCGGCGGGCGCTCCACTGGCATGCGTCACAGCGAGGAACGACGACGTGAGCGGCCGCCGCATCGGCCTTGTCGCCGCGGAGATCCTCACCCCTGTTCTGCTGCTGGCCGCGATCGCGATCTGGACGAACACGGCGAGCTCTTTCTACTTCCCGCCCCTCCAGGAGATCGGCGAAGCGTTCGCGGAGAACTGGCTGTTCGCCCGCGTCGCGTCGGACGTTCTACCGAGCCTCTTCCGACTCCTCGCCGGATTCCTTACGGCGGCAGTTCTCGGCGTCGCACTCGGCGTCCTGCTCGGAAGAGTCGCGTGGCTGCGCCGGCAGGCGTCGCCGGTGATCGAGTTCCTCCGCGCGGTCCCGCCGCCCGCCCTGCTGCCCTTCACCATCATCGCTCTCGGCGTCGAGTCCCCCGCAAAGATCGCGCTGATCGCGTTCGTCTGCGTTTGGCCCATCCTGCTGGGAACCATGGACGGCATCGCCGGCATCGACCTCACGCAACGCGACACCGGACGCTCCTTCCAAATCAGAGCAATGCGGAGCCTGTTTCGCGTCGAACTGCCCGCTGCGTCCCCGCAAATCTTCGCCGGCATGAGGACGAGCCTGCCCCTCGCGATCATCCTCATGGTCATCAGCGAGATGGTCGGCGCCACCGACGGGATCGGCTATTTCGTGGTTCAGTCGCAACGTACCTTCGCACTGCCGGACATGTGGTCGGGCATCATCCTGCTGGGCATACTCGGCTACCTGCTCAATCTCCTCTTCAGCCTTATTGAGGGGCGCGTCTTGGCTTGGCACCGCGGTGCCCGGGAACAGACCCGCTGAGGCGGGCAGAAAGGTGACATCATGCTGAAGCTCGAAGGGGTGAGCAAGCGATACGGTGACGAGAACACCGGGGTCCTCGCGGTGAGAGATCTCACGTTTGAGATCGGCGAGGGCGAGGTGGTGACCGTCGTCGGGCCCTCTGGCTGTGGAAAGACGACAATTCTCAAGCTGATGGCTGGACTGCTTGCGCCGTCTTCGGGCGCCGTCACAATCGACGGCCGCCCACTCGTGAAGCCGCCGCTCGAGATCGCCCTCGTCTTCCAGGATTACAGCGCTTCGCTCTACCCGTGGATGCGGGTGGCCGAGAACGTCCGCTTCCCGCTTGACCCGAAGCGGGTCTCCTCCGCCGAGGCGACCGGACGAGTTGAGCGCGCGCTGGAGTCGGTCGGTTTGACGCGTTTCGCGGACAGCTACCCATGGCAGCTCTCCGGAGGGATGCAGCAGCGCGTCGCGATCGCCAGGGGCATCGCCTATCAGCCGAAGATCCTCCTCATGGATGAACCCTTCGGCGCACTCGATGCGCAGACGCGGGCCGAGCTCGAGGACCTCGTAATGAGGGTACGAGATGAATTCGGGGTCACCATAGTGTTCGTGACCCACGACATCGACGAGTCTGTATATATCGCCGACCGGGTCCTGATCATGGGCCCTCGGCCCACATACGTCGAGCAGGAACTCGTAGTCGGCCTGCCGCATCCGCGAGACCAGATCACCTCGAAGGAGGACCCGAGCTTCGCGCATCTCCGCGGTATCGTCTACCGCAGCATCCGCGAGTCGACCCAAGCGATGGCGTCCGTGGCCAAGGACCCGGAGAGGTGAGGCCGCCGTGGACCTCAACCTCGTACGCGTCTTCGTGGCCGTCTACGAAACGGGAAACCTGACCCGAGCCGCCGAGCGGCTCTATCTCACGCAACCGGCGATCAGTCAGGCCCTCGGGCGCCTCCGCGCCGCGATCGCCGACGAGCTCTTCGTCCGCCGCGGGCGTGTGATGGAGCCCACGGCTCACTCGCGGGAGATCTACCCGACATTGCGCGACGCACTGGACCGGATCGACAACACGGCCATGGCTCTTCGCGCCTTCGATCCAGGCACGACGACGCTCCGCTTTCGCATCGCCTTATCGGAGCTCGGAGAGACCACGTATCTCGCGCCGATCGTCGCCGCATTGCGGGCTGCGGCACCCAATGCGGGGGTTGATGCCGTCCCGCTCGAGGGAGAGAAGGTCAGGGACTGGCTGCAGAACGGTGAGATCGACATCGCGATCACCTCCGCTCCTGACGTTGGGCCTTTCGAACAGGCCACCTTGAAGGCGGAGCCGTACGTCGTGCTCATGGCAGCTCATCACCCGCTCGCGCGCCGCGGCCTCGATCTTCAGAGATACCTGGCTGCGCCGCACGCGGTCGTCACGGGCGATAGCGCTCGCCCGGCGCTCGACGCAGCGCTCGTCCACGTCGGCGGACTTGGCCCGCCTGTCGTCACCCTCAAGCGTTTCGCGGCTTTGCCGCTGCTGATCGCGTCCACCGACCTCATCGCCTCGGTGCCACTCACTGTCGGAACCGAGTGGCTGGCCACTTGGCCGCTGACAATCGCTGATCTCCCGATCGACGTGGCGCCGGTGCCCGTTCGGCTCTACCTGAGGGCGGGCTCCCTGTCGCGGGCGCCGACCGTTTGGCTTCGTGACCTGGTCCTCAATGCGATCCGTGAACTCAAGATGCCCAACATCGGGATGTCTCCGCCACCACACCTCCAAACACCAGCAAACGCGGTCGCCCTGGGTTCCCCCATTGCGCTAAGTGGCGCCTTTGCAAGCCACGTCAGTCATCAGGAAGGTCGAGCATGAGCCAGCGGATCACCGTTGCGGAAGCGATAGGACGGACCCTCGCAGCGGCGGGAGCAGCGCGTGTCTTCGGCGTGGTGGGAAGCGGTAATTTCCACATGACCAATGCGCTGATCGACGCGGGCGTGGAGTACACGAAGATGAGGAATGAGCTGGGCGCAGCACTTGCCGCGGACGCCTACTCGCGTCTGAGTGGACGGGTTGCGGTCGTCTCGGTGCACCAGGGCGGCGGATACCTCAACTCCCTCACCGGCGTCCTGGAAGCCGTCAAGGCGCACACGGGCATCGTGGTGCTCGCGGGCGATGTCGCGCGAGGCGACGTGGTCTCGAATTTCGCGCTCGACCAAGACCGAGCCGCTGAAGCGGTGGGCGCCGTTGCGCGACGCGTGCGCGCCGCCACGAACGCAATCGACGACGCAGCCGGTGCCGTCCACGAGGCCAGAACCAGACGGCTCCCCATCGTTCTCTCGGTGCCCGTGGACGTCCAGGAGGAACTCGTGGACTGGGATCCGGCGTTGGTACCGGCGGCACCAACGGTCGTGCGCTCTGGCGCCGACGCCGATTCCATCGCTCGCCTCGTCGACCTCCTCGCGGAATCGGAACGCCCCGTCGTGGTGGGAGGCCGCGGCGCACAACACGCCAAGGCGGAACTCCGTGCCCTCGGAGCCGCATCGGGCGCGCTCCTCGTCGCCTCAGGTGGCGGGCGGGGCATCTTCGAAGGAGAGCACTGGGCGCTCGACGTAATGGGCGGCTTCGCGACCGACGGCGCGGCGGAACTCATTCGGGCATCGGACCTGCTCGTCGTCTTCGGCGTAGCTCTCACGAAGTGGACCGCCCGCGGCGGGTGGCTCACTAACGGAAAGACCATCGTTCAAGTGGACGACCGACCCGAGGCGTTCGGCCTGCACCGACCCGTCACCCTCGGCGTGCTCGGCGACTCCGCAGCTGTGGCCCGAGCCGCGACGTCGGCAATGGAGGCGCGCTTCCCCGGCGGCCGAATGGCCTACCGGACCCCCGCGACTTACGCCCGTGTGCAGGAAGTCCGCTATTGGTCCGACCAGGAGTTCACCTTCCGGCGCACCGAGGGATTCATCGATCCGGCAGAGCTTTCGGTCGAACTGGACCACCGGCTGCCGATCGAGCGCGTGGTGATCCCCGACGGCGGCAACGTGAACGCCTACGGCGGCGCATTCTTTCGCGTTCCCGACGAGAACGGCTATGTCCTCGATCTCGCCTCGCAGTCCATCGGCTGCGGCCTCGCCGAAGGCATCGGCGCGGCCCTTGCACGGCCCGACCGCCTCCCCGTTGTCGCGACTGGCGACGGCTCCCTTTTGATGAACGCGGTCGAGCTCGAAACAGCAGTGCGGCTCCAGCTCGGGATGCTCATTGTCGTCTTCAACGACAACGCCTACGGAGCGGAGGTGCACATCTTCGCTGATGTTCCACAGAAGGAGACCGTCACCTTTCCCGAAACGGACGTAGCGGCGATCGCCCGCGGCTACGGCTGCGAGGCCATCACGGTACGGGCGCTCGACGACCTGACGCCCCTGCAAGCGTGGCTCGACGGGCCCCGCAACCGGCCGTTCGTGATCGACGCGAAGATCGAAGGGTTCGCTTCACCACTGATGAAGCAGGACATGCACTGAGCCCGGACCGCATGGGCGCGGTATCGGCAGTCGGACGCGCACTTCGTCGCGGAGCTCCGTCAGCGGCCGGGATTCGCAATCGCGGCCGAGACGCGACGCCACCTCTCAGACAAGAGATTACTGCGTCGCGCCACACCCTTCGGCCCGGCGGCCCGCCTCGACGGCTGCGGACATCGAATTGCGGGTGGGCCGTGCAGATGAACGGACGTGTTTGTGTCGATCGAGGACTCGGTCGCTCGAAGGGCCACCGCGCTCGGGCAGGGGGACTGCCGAGGTTTGGTTGACTCGGTTTACTAGGCGGCGAGTGCGGCCTGCGGTTTCAGTATTACCTCGTATTCGACGGGCGTGAGTTTTCCGAGGGATCGCTGTCGGCGCTTCCGGTGGTAGGTCCCCTCGACCCACTCGACGACCGCGAGTCGGAGCTGCTCACGTGAGGTCCACCGCTGCCAGTCGAGGACGTTCTTCTGGAGCAGGGCGCAGACGTATTCCATGGCGGCATTGTCCGCGCGGGCGCCGACCCGGCCCAAGGAGCCGACTAGGCCGGCGTCGGTGATGGTGCGAACGAACTTCTTCATCCGCCCTCGCTGCCCCTGTCGGAGTGAACAACCCTCCTGACTGGTTCCCGCCGGTCGATGGCCATCCTGAGCGCGCTCACTACGAGAGATGTGATTCGGCCTGGGTTCCGTTCCTTTCGGTTCCGTTGGCCAGCGGTCGCTGGCTGGGCTGATTCGAGGGCCGGGCAGAACGCCTGCTCGACCTCGAGCGGGGTGCGGTAGTTGAGCTCGCAGTCCAGGCGCTGGGTGTTCCACCACCAAACCCACTCGAGGGTCGCGAGCTCGACCTGCTCAACCCGTCAGCGTCGCGCTCCAGCCGGAACTCCTCGGAGTGGTCCACGCCATCATTCCGGGCGCTCGTTCCGTCGGCGCCCAGCCGGGTCGGTACGAGCCGTCAGAGAATAGCGCCGTGGCGCCGCCGTCCTACGACGGCAGGACGACCCACGTCGCCTCGTCGTCGTCCAGTCACCCCACCAGTTCCAGGCCATGAGAGCCCCCTCTTCGTCGAGGGCGGCAGGCCGAACTGCAGCCGCTACCGCGCTGGGGAGCGAATGCAACCGGAACTGCAACCACGGCTTCCGCGATGGGACTTCGTGGTTGCTAGTTCCGCTCCGTCACTGGAGCCGACTACAGGACTTGAACCCGTAACCGCCCGGTCGTGGATCAACGTTCGGGATGTACCCCGTCAAGGTCGGGAAGATGCGGGAGACCAGGGGGAACGTCTCGTCTACTCTCCGGTCGAGTGAGGTACGTTCTGGGGAGGTTCGGAGTTGATTCCGCTGGGTAAACGCTGGCCGGAGGCGTTTTGCGACGTTGATCTCAGCAAACACGGTCGCAACGGTCCTAACAGGGATCCCTTTAGGATCGTTGCGACGGCACTACCTGCGTAGGGATGGCCTCCAACCCGTACCGCCCTGGCGCATCGACGCCACCACTCTTCCTCGCAGGACGCACCCAGGAGGAGAAGAGCTTTCGTTCTTCACTTTCAAGCGCTCCAGAACTGCCAGCGAACTTTCGCATCACAGGTCTGCGCGGAGTAGGCAAGACGGTCCTTCTGCAGCACCTCGAGGACATCGCAAAGTCCGAGATGAACTGGGCAACCGGACGACTCCAGGTTGAACCGCGCCACAACTCAGAAGCGAAGATCACGGCCGCGATCGTCGCTACCTGCACCTCAGCCCAGGAAGGTCTCTCCCGGGTAATTGCCATGCGCAATGCCGGGCGGAACGTCTGGGATGCGTTGCGCAGCGCCGTAGAGATCGAGTTTAACGACTTCAAGGTGTCGATCGGCGGAAGCGTCTCGGGCGAGGACCTAGATCTAGCTCGAGCACTGTACGAAACAGCGAACCTCGCTCGGCGCACTGGCAAAGAGGGCTTCGTGCTGATGCTTGACGAGGCGCAAGTGCTGACAGACGAGCGTGATCGTGAGGGCGAGCACCCGCTGTCCATGCTGATCGCCGCCGTCAATGTCCTACAGGGCCAGCAGGTCCCGATAGGCCTGGTGCTATGCGGCCTGCCAACGCTCAAGGCGAATCTGCTGAAGGCCCGCACCTATACGGAGCGGATGTTCCGAGGCCAAGAGGTCGCTCGGCTCTCGCGCTCCGATACCCGTGACGCCTTCGTCAAGCCCCTGGAGTCCACTGACCTGACCGCGGAGCCTGAACTAGTGGAAGCCGTCCTAGAGGACGTCGAGGGCTACCCCTATTTCATCCAGCTCTGGGGAGCGTCTCTGTGGGAGGACGCCGAGCTGGCCGGCGAAGAAGTGCTGAGTGCTCGCCTGTTGGAGGCGATCCGTGAGTCGATATACAACCGACTCGACAACGACTTCTATGACCCTCGCATCGAGTCCCTTACTCCTGCAGAGCAGGACCTGCTTTTGCTCACGAGCGAGTGCTCCTATCCGCCGCTGCGTACGGCCGAGGTGCACGAGCACACCGAGCGCAAGGAGGGGAACGTGAACGTGCTGATGGGGAGACTCGCTGAACAGGGTGTCGTCTACCGGACCTCAAAGGGCATCTATGAGTACACGGCACCGAAATTTCACGAGTACCTGAAGCGGCGCCGTCGGAAGGACGAGTGGGTCTGACTTCCCCGCGTACTAACCGCCGAGTTGTTCGAGCACCGCGGTCACGTCCGGCCCCTCATGCACCCGCCCCGCATAGTGCTTCGCCGTGACGGTGGATGACGAGTGTCCGAGTTGTGCGGATGCTGTCTGTAGGTCGACGCTGTCACGAATGAGGGTCGCGACGACCTTGCGGAAGGTCTTGGGGGTGACCCAGTCCGGGTAGCCGTGATGCTGGCGGAACTCGCGCCACTGGCGCCGGAAGTTGTGCGGTGACCGGATCGTCCCGGTCGAGGACGGGAACACGAGTTCGCTGTGCCCGTTCACGCGACGGCGGAGGAGCATGTCGGCCGCGAACGGCGGCAGCAGCAGTTCACGCCTGGAGGTGTCGGTTTTCGGGCGGGTCTGGATGCGTAGCCCCTCCCCCGCCACGTCGACGAGAGTGCCGAGAATGTCCACGCGTGGCGGCGACGCTGCCAGGTTGACGTCCTTCCAGCGGAGCGCGAGGGCCTCGCCGGTACGGGCGCCGGTGGCGAGGAGCATGTCGATGACGTCGGCGAGGTCCGACGTGGTGTCGCCGCGCTTCCGCGTGCGGCCGGCGTCCCAGTCGCGGAGCCGCCGGCGGAGTTCGGCCACCTCGGCGACGTCGACGGTCTGCACCTCCCGGCGCGGGATGACGATCGCGGCCGAGTCGCGGGCGGGGTTGGCTGGCGTGGCTCCGTGACTGACGGCGAGCGCGAACATGCCCGTCAACACCACCTTGCTCACCTTCGCGGACGAGTAGCCGGAGGTCCGGCCGACCTTCGCGAGGAAGCGGTCCACTGCCGGCACGGACGCTTCGCGGAGCCGCAACTCCCCCATGGCAGTGATGATCAGCCGGTCGAGGGCACGCCGGTACAGCTGCAACGTGTTCGTGGAGCGTCCCTGCGCCTGCAGCTCGAGGAACCACGCCTCGGCCAGCTCGGCGATCCGTGAGTCGCCGGACATGTCCGCGCCCGGGATCCTCGACCGGTCCCGCAGATGCGTAACCAGGGCGTCTTCCGCCTTCCTGCCGGTACTCCCCCGCCGCTCGATCTGGCGGGTCACGCCGTCGAAGTCACGGAATCTTGCGGAGGCGACCCAGGTGTCGCCGCGTTTCACGCGGGCGACTCTGCCCCAGGTGCCGCCCACCATCGGCGGCCTAGGCATACCTGCTCACCTCCTGCTCCAGGTGACACGGCAACCAGTGTTCGCGCCAGGTCCTGATCACGCTCGGCGTCAGACCCAACTCGGCAGCGATGAAGTGCGGGTCAGGGTCGATCGCCTCGGCCGCTCGGTACGCGCGCGGATCAACGAGAAGACGTGCGGCACGTCGATCGGCCATCCGCTCATGCGCCGGCTTGCTGCAGGGATGCCCGTAATAGGCGTGCGACAGTTCGTGCGCGAGCGTCGCACGCAGCTCCACCATGGTTAGGCCGAGCGCGACAACGACCTGGCGGGTGGTGTCGTCGTAGTAGCCGAGCATCGGCGGCTCCAAGTGCGCGAGGTGGACAGAGACTCCGAGTCGACGGGCCTCAGCGAGTAGCTTCCTCATCGTCGTCATGTTGCTCGATTCCCTCGTCGACGCCCTTCCTAGCGGCGACGTCATAGCCGTCGCGGGTCTCTTCGAGGACGGGCAACTCCTCGCGCAAGTCATCATCCTCAGCGCCGGGTCCGACATCGTCATCATCATCGTCATCAAGAAGAAGCAGCGACTCCTCAGGCGGTGGCGGCTGCATGCCGAAGGTCGGATCGGCGCGTACGACAGCAGTTGCGGCTTCGATAATGGTGGTCGGGTCGATTCCGAGTCCGAAGCAGATGTTGTAGAGGTCCTCGACGTCGACGACGCGCTGCCCCTTGAGCGTCTTGTGCAAGGTGGAGAGCGGCACCATCGCTTCTCGCGCTAGTCGTTGGGCGTTCCACCCCTTCCGCGCGAGGGCCGCTCGTAGCTCTGCCGAGGTGGCATAGCTCATCGGCCCGATGAAGCGCGCGTTCGAGGAGTGCGCGATCCCTGGCGTTCGAGGATCGACACCCGCGCCACACCGGCCCCAAGGAGGAACACATCCTCGTCGAGCTCCGCCTCAAGCCGACCCTCTACTACGCCCGCCTGCAGCTGCTCTTCACAGACCCCGAAGCGGAGCGCGAGCACCCACTGCTCATCCATCGCCTGCGGCGCCTCGCTGTTGTGCGTGTGGAGCGGCGGGGGGCGCGGCAACGGGCCAGGATGGTGTTGTGAAAGAGAAGCGAACGAGCCCTCTCCCGAGGCCTGGAAGCGCGCCGCGCGCGTCTACTTGCGGGCTCTCGCACGTATCGAAGCTGAGCGGGGGCCTGGGCACCTGGCTGAAGTGGTACGCAGCGAGGCCGAACTAGCCGAGCGGGAACCGAATGCCTGATTTGCTGACCGCTCCCGAGGCTGCCGCAGAGTCGCGGCGGCACCCAGTGACAGCGCGGAGGGCGCTTGAGGCCGGCGAGCTGCACGACTTCCAGCGGGTGAAGGGTGGCCGCTGGAGTATCCGTCGGGCCTGCCTGGACGCGTGGATCGAGAGGCGGCCCTGCGCTCATTCCAACGTGATTCCGCTGGGTAAGCGCCGGATCGGGTCCGGTGGTTAGGCCCGGAATGCCGCTACTTCCCAGTGTTTCTGGAGCCGACTACGGGACTTGAACCCGTAACCGCCCGATTACAAGTCGGG
>JAODAX010000076.1 GCA_025463675.1 Naasia sp.
CGGCGTGTTCGCGTTCCTCGCCGACCGGGCGGTCAGCGGTGTCGAGATGGCGGGGCCGGCGAGCTACGCGCGCTCGATCCGGCTGTCCGGCGGTCCCGCGGTGTTCGAGGTGTCCGAAGTGGCGCCCGGGGAGCTGGTCCTCACCGCTCAGCTGCGTGAGCTGCGCGACCTGCCGGCTCTGCTCGCGCGCGTCCGGCGGCTCTTCGACCTCGACGCCGACCCGGTCGGCATCGACCAGGTGCTGGGAGCCGGCGCCCTGGCGGCCTCGGTGCGCGCCGTGCCCGGCATCCGCCTGCCCGGCGCCGTGGACGGTGGCGAGATCGTCATCCGCGCGATCGCCGGCCAGCAGGTGACGGTCCCGTCCGCCCGCGCCATGCTCGGCCGGTTCGCCGCGGCCGCGGGCGAGCCGTTCGACAGCGGGGTGGACGGCATCTCCACCCTGTTCCCGGAGCCGGCGGCGCTGCCCGCGGTGCTCGACGACGCCTACCGGGGCCCGGCCGCTCGCCGAGCCACTCTGCGCACGGCTGCGGAGGCGCTTGCGGCCGGCGCGCTGAGCGTGCACGCGGGCGCCGATCCGGCGGAGCTGACCGCGTCGCTCGTGAAGCTGCCGGGCATCGGCCCGTGGACGGCCGGCTACACGGTCATGCGAGTGCTGGGCGCGCCCGACGTCGTGCTCACCGGCGACGTCGCGCTGCGCGCCGGGGCCCGCCGCCTCGGCCTCGGCTCCGACGTCGCCGCCGCGCTCGCGCCGTATGCGCCGTGGCGCTCCTACGCATCGCTGCACCTGTGGCGCGCGGCACTCGCCGCCGCCAGGAAGGACCTTCCATGACCGCCCTGATCGAGTTCCTCGACACCCCCGACGGCCCGTTCGGCGTCGTGGCCGACAAGGACGGCACCGTGCTGGCATCGGGCTGGACGGAGAGCACTGAGGCGCTGCTGGCGCGTCTGCGCGCCCCGCTCCCCGTGGTGGTCGCGGGTCGGGCCCCCGGCGTCGCGGACGCCGTACACGCCTACTACGCCGGTGACTTCGCCGCCGTCGACGCGGTGCCGGTGGCGCAGCCCGGGGGGCCATTCCGTCAGGAGGCCTGGCGGGCGCTGCGCCGCACCCCGGCCGGCCGGCCGGTCAGCTACACCGAGTTCGCCGCGGCCAGCGGACGCCCGGCTGCCGTCCGCGCCGCCGCCAGCGCATGCGCGACCAACGCCGCCGCCCTCTTCGTGCCCTGCCACCGGGTGGTGCGCACCGACGGCGGGCTCGGCGGTTTCGCGTGGGGCGTCCCGGTCAAACGGGCGCTGCTCGACCGGGAGGCCGCCGCACGCTGAGTGTTCTTCAGTCCGCGCCCAGACAGGCTCGCCAGGATGAGGCATCCTCTCGAAGGGAAAATCCATGGGATTCCTCGATCGTCTGCTCGGCCGGGACGAGCCGGAGCAGTACCGCCCCGACGGGCGGCCTCAGCAACGGGGCCGCGCACGCTCCGACGACGAGGTCGCCATCGAGCGCTACCGCTACCTGTTGCGCACGGCGCCTCCCGAGACCATCGAGCAGGTGCACGCCGAGGCGTTCGCGCAACTCACGCCCGACCAGCGACGGCAGGTCTACGAGGAGCTGACAAGGGGGCCGGAAGCGCCCACGGGCGATGACCCCGAGTCGCTCGCCCGATCGGCGACGCGCACCGAGATGCGCAGGCCCGGCACGCTGGAGCGCTCCTTCGGCGGCGGGATGGGCGGCGCGAGAATGGGTGGCGGCGGGATGGGACCGAGCTTCGGTTCGATGGTGGGCAGCAGCCTTCTGGGTACGGTCGCCGGCTATGTGATCGGCTCGGCGTTGGTCAGCGCCTTCCTCCCCGACATGGGCGGCGGCGATTACGCGGACGGCGCTGCGGGCGCCGACGATGCGGGCGCCGCAGAGGCGGGCGGCGCGGATGGCGGCGGCGACGGCGGGGGCGACTCGGGCGGCTTCGGCGGCGGGGATTTCGGCGGCGGAGACTTCGGCGGCGGAGACTTCGGCGGGGGGGATTTCGGCGGGTTTTGACGCCGCGATCCCCATCGATGCAACTCGTATCCTCGTCCCATCGATGGGGGAGGGGGCGGTCATGGAGTGGTCCATCCAGACGCTGGCGCGGGCCGCCGGCACGACGTGCAGGACGCTGCGCCGCTACGGCGAGCTCGGGCTCCTCGCCCCGTCGCGGGTCGCCCAGAACGGCTACCGGTGCTACGACGAGGACGGCTCCTCCGGCTGCAGCGCATCCTGCTGCTGCGCGACCTGGGGCTTCCGCTCGCGACCATCGGCGAAGTCCTCGCCGGTGAGCGGGACGCTGAATCCGCTCTCGCGGTGCACCTCGAGGTGCTCGAGCAGGAGCGGGACCGGCTGACTCGCCGGATCGCATCGGTGCGCACGACACTCGAGCGACGGAGAGGAGGGGAACAGCTCATGGCAGAGGAGAGTCCCGACGGCTTCGACCACACCCGCTACGGGAGGAGGTCATACAGCGCTGGGGCGCGAAGGCGTACGCCGACTCCGACGGATGGTGGCGGTCGAAGAGCGTCGCCGAGCGCGAAGAGTTCGCGCGTACCCGGAAAACCATCGGGGCCGACTACGGGGCCGTGAAGCGGGCGGCGCTCGGCTTGGAGGACGACGAGGTGCAGGCCATCACGCAGCGGCACTACGACTGGCTGGCGCGCGTGCCCGGCACACCCGGGCACGACGCGGGCGGGCCCCACGAAGGAGTATTCCGTGGGGCTCGGCGAGATGTACGTCGGTGATCCACGCTTCACGGTGAACTCCGACGTGCACGCGGAGGGCACGGCGGAACCGATCGGCGAGGCGATGCGCGTCCACGCGGACCGGCACCTGTCCTGGCCCGGGCGGGCCGGCGCGGGGCTGCAGACCCTCGCTCGGAATCCTCCCGGCCGTCTTCTCGCAGACTAGGGGCGTGCCGAAGCTCACCGAACCGCTGCGGGCCAGGATTCAGTCCACCCTGTCGGGGCAGCCGGCGGGCGACCCCGCCTGGGTGACCGCGCTCGAGCAGGGCACCGACAGCGGCCACTTCGGTCCCGGCTCCGCCGCGTGGGCCGTGCACGGCGACATGCCGACGCTCGTCGCCGGCATCCGCGCGCTCCTCACCCAGGCGCTGCACCCGGGCGCGATGGCCGGCGTGCACGACCACTCCCGCTACCGGGAGGACCCGTTCGGCCGCCTCGCCGGCACCATCCGCTGGATCTTCACCGTCACCTACGGCGACACCGCAGCGGCCGCCTCGGGCTCCGCGTGGGTGCTGCGACTGCACGAGAAGGTCCGGGGGGTGTATCCGGCCGCGGATGGCACGCCCGTGCCGTACGCGGCCAACGACCCCGAGCTACTGCGCTGGGTGCATCTGGCCTTCACGGACGCGTTCCTCGGCACCCATGAGATGTGGGGAGTGCCGATCCCGGGCGGGCCGGACGCCTACGTGCGGGAGTGGGCGACCGCCGGCCGGCTGATGCGGGTCGAGGATCCGCCGCAGAGCCGCGTGGAGCTGCGCGACCAGCTGCGCTCCTATCTGCCGGTGCTGCGCTACGACGAGCGGGTGGCGGACGTGGTGAAGTTTCTGCGCCGGCCGCCGCTCGCGCCCGCGCTACGCCCGATGTACCCGCTGCTGTTCAACGGGGCGGTCGCCTCGTTGCCCGACGACCTGCGGGAGCTCCTGCGGCTCCGCCGGACGCCCGCCGCCGTCGTCCCCGCGACCGGCGCGCTGCTCACGCTCACCGGTTGGATGCTCGGCACCCCGCCGACCGCGCAGCGTGTCGCGGAGCGCCGCATCGCGCGGCTGGGCGAGCCTACAGCCAGCCCCGCCGCTTGAACGAGACGTAGAGCGTGATGCTGAGCGCCGCCATCAGCGCCAGCGCGAACGGGTAGCCGAGCACCCAGTCCAGTTCAGGCATGTGGGTGAAGTTCATGCCGTAGATCGCGCCGATCAGGCTGGGCGCGAACAGGATCGCCGCCCACGACGAGATCCGTTTCACCTGCTCGCCCTGAGCCAGGCTGGTCTCGGACAGGCGCCGCATCTCGTCGTTCTGCGCGGCCGTCACCAGCGTGGAGTTGGTGATCAGCGCGTTCTGCAGCAGCACCCGAAACGCCTCGGCCCGCTCTGCGGTGCGAATCGCGTGGTCCAGCACGTCGCGCAGGCTGCGCTGCAGTTCCACCTGGCCGCCGTACTTCTCGAAGCCCCGCTCGAGCGAGGTGATCATGTCCACGAGCGGCGCCGTCGCGCGCTGGAACTCCATCACCTCGCGGGCGAGCTCGTAGATGCGGCGGGACACCTCGGCCTCGCCGCTGAACAGCTGGTCCTCGATCTCGTCGATGTCGTTCTGCAGCCCGGCGATCACCGGCTGGTACTCGTCCACGACCTGATCGAGCACGGCGTAGAGCACGGCGTCGGGGCCGAGCGCGAGCAGCGCGGGGTTCGCCTCGAGGCGCTTGCGGACGCGGCCGAGGTCGGGCGACTCCGCATGCCGGACGGTGATCGCGAAGTCCTTGCCGACGAAGAGATGCACCTCACCCGACTGCACCCGCTCGGCCGCCTCCAGGTAGCGCACGGGCCGCAGGACGATGAAGAGGACGTCGCCGTAGCGCTCGAGTTTGGGCCGCTGATGGCCCTTCCGGGCGTCTTCGACGGCGAGCCGATGCAGGCCGAACTCGTCGGCGACCGCCTGCAGTTCCTCCGAGGTGGGCCGGTACATGCCGATCCACGCGAAGCCGCCGCGTTCGGCGACCGTCTCGAACGTCTCCTCGAGGCTCGGCGGCTTCGCCGTGCGCTTGCCCGCCACGTACACGGCGTTGTCGACGATCGGCATGCCACCTCCCGCCGCAACCCTAGCGACGCTCGGCGTCAGCTGACCGCCGCGAGGACCGCCTCGCCGATCGGCGCGTCGCCGCCGACCGCCTCCCACTGCCGGCCGATCGAGCGCGGCTCGTCGAGCACAGCAACGACGAGCGCGGCGACGTCGTCGCGCGGGATCGCGCCGCGCGGCACGGTGTCGCCGATCCTGATGCGCCCGGTGCCTGGGGCGGTGGTGAGGGCGCCGGGGCGCAGGATCGTCCAGTCGAGTCCCGACCCGCGCAGCCGCACGTCCGCGTCCCGCTTCGCCGCGACGTACGCCGCCCAGATCTCGTCGGTGTCGTCGGGAAGGGGGGCGTCGACGCCGATCGCCGAGATCTGCACGAACCGGCGCACGCCGGCCAGCTCGGCGGCCGCGATCGAGAGCACCGCGCCGCCGTAGTCGACGGTCCACTTGCGCTCAGCGGTCGATCCGGCGCCCGCCCCGGCCGCGAAGACGATCGCTTCGGCACCCGCGAAGGCGGTCCCGAGCTCCTCCGCTGAGGCGGTCTCGATGTCGACGATGGCAGGCTCCGCCCCGAGCCGGACGAGGTCGTCGGCGTGCTCGCCGCTGCGGATCACCCCGACCGGCTCGTCGCCGCGGACGTGCAGGAGATTGATCAGGCGCTGCGCGACCTGGCCGTGCGCGCCGACCACTGCGATGCGTGTCATGCCCTCCATTCTCGTCCTCCCGCAAGGCCTCCGTCGCCCCGCATGCGGCCCCCAGCGCGCTGGTGTACGTTCGCCGACGTGACCCGAATCGCGGCCGTTGCCGCTGCGCTGCCGGAGCACTCGTACGCCCAGTCGGAGATCACCGCGATGCTCGCACCGATGATCACGCCCGACCCGGCGAAACAGTCGCTGATGCGCCGCCTGCACGAGGGATCCCGCGTCGAGCGCCGCCACCTGGTCATGCCGCTCGAGGAATACCTCCAGCCGCAGACCTTCACCGAGTCGAACGGCCGCTTCGTTGAGGCCGCGACCGACCTGGCCGAACGCGCCGTCCGCACCGCGCTCGACGAGGCCGATATCCGGGCCGACGAGGTCGACTTCCTGATGTTCACGTCGGTGACCGGGGTCTCGGCGCCGTCGGTCGACGCGCTGCTCGTCCCGCGCCTCGGGTTCCGACCCGACGTGAAACGCGTGCCGATGTTCGGCCTCGGCTGCGTGGCGGGCGCCGCCGGGCTCGCGCGGGTGAACGACTACCTCGAGGGGCACCCGGGCGATGTCGCCGTGCTGGTCGCCGTGGAGCTCTGCTCGCTCACCGTGCAGCGCGACGACAACTCGACCGCGAACCTCGTCGCGAGCGGCCTCTTCGGCGACGGCGCGGCCGCCGTCGTGGCGGTCGGCGCTGAGCGCGCCGTCCGTGATGGTGTCCGGGGACCCGACGTGGTCGGCGCCCGCAGCGCGCTCTACCCGCACAGCGAGCACGTGCTCGGCTTCAACCCCGGCTCCACCGGCTTTCGTATCATCCTGACGAGCGAGGTCGCGGGCGTTGTCGAGCAGTACTTCGGCGACGATGTGCGCTCCTTCCTCGCCGCCAACGGCTTGACCCCCGCGGACATCGGCACCTGGATCGCGCACCCGGGCGGCCCGCGCGTCCTCGAGGCGTTCTCCACGGCGCTTCAACTGCCGGACGGGGCGCTGCAGCCCAGCTGGGACGCTCTTGCCGCGGTCGGCAACCTGTCATCGGTTGCGGTGCTGCACATCCTCGCGGGCACGCTGTCGGGGGCAGCCCATCTCCCGGGCGACGCCGGTCTGCTGTTCGCGCTCGGGCCGGGGGTCAGCGCCGAGCTCGTGCTCCTGCGCTGGCCGGCTGCGCAGGACGCGGCGGTGGGAGCGGCGGCGTGAGCGAGTACGCCGTCGGGCTCGCCTGGTACGCCGCCCTCGTGCTGCTGACCGGGATCGAGCGCCTCGTTGAGATGGTGCTCTCCGCCCGCAACGCCCGCTGGGCGTTCGAGCTCGGCGGCGTCGAGTACGGGAAGGCACACTTCCCCTGGATGGTGGCGCTGCACACCGGCCTGTTGGCCGCCTGCGTCGCGGAGGCCGTGCTCACCGAGCGCCCGTTCCTGCCATGGCTCGGCTGGCCGGCGCTCGCGCTCGTCGTCGCCGCCCAGGTGCTGCGCTACTGGTGCATCGCCTCGCTCGGCCGGCAGTGGAACACACGCGTCATCGTCGTCCCCGGCCTCCAGCTGCAGACCCGCGGCCCGTACCGGTGGCTGAGCCACCCCAACTACGTCGTCGTCGTACTGGAGGGCATCGCGCTGCCGCTCGTGCACACGGCGTGGGTCACCGCGATCGCCTTCACCGTGCTCAACGCGATCCTGCTGCTGCGCTTCCGCATCCCGGTCGAGGAGCGGGCGCTCCGCAGCCTCGCCGCGACGCGGTGATCGACGCCGACCTCCTCATCGCCGGGGGCGGTCCGGTCGGGCTGTACGCCGCGCTCGTCGCGCGGCGCGCCGGCATGCGCGTGGTGGTCGCCGAGCCCCGCAGCGGCCCCATCGACAAGGCGTGCGGCGAGGGACTGATGCCGGGCGCGGTCGCCGCCCTCGCCGGCGTCGGGGTCCACCCGAACGGGATGCCCATCGGCGGCTTCCGCTACACGGACGGTCGGCGCAGCGTGGAGCACCGGCTGCGGGGCGCCGGCGGCCTCGGCGTGCGCCGCACGGAGCTGTCCGTCGCGCTCGCGGACGCGGCGCGGGACGCAGGCGTGGAGTTCGTCGCCGAACGCGTGGGGGCCATCAGCCAGGACGACGCCGCGGTGAGCGCCGCCGGCGTGCGCGCCCCTTGGCTGCTCGGCTGCGACGGCCTGCATTCGTCGGTGCGCCGGACGGTCGGTCTCGAGCGGCCACACGGGCAGGGGAGGCGGTTCGGCCTGCGACGGCACTACCGGCTGGAGCCGTGGAGCGACCTCGTGGAGGTGCACTGGGGCAAGAGCATCGAGGCGTACGTCACCCCCGTCGGGTCGGGCGCCGTCGGTGTGGCGGTGCTCGGGCCACGCGGCGCCGCTTACGAGGAGTCGCTCGCCGAGGTGCCCGAGCTCGAGAACCGGCTGCGCGGCGGCGAACCGGCCGACGATATCCGCGGCGCGGGACCGCTCCGGCAGCGGACGCGGGGACGCGTCGCCGGGCGGGTGCTGCTCGCCGGCGACGCCTCGGGCTACGTCGACGCCCTGACGGGGGAGGGCATGCGGGTCGGCTTCGCCCAGGCCGATGCGGCGATCGCCGCGCTCGCGGCGGGAACGCCGGCGGCCTACGAGCGGCAGTGGGCGGCGCGCACCCGGGACTTCCGGGTGCTGACCGGCGCCCTCGTGACGGCGGCCACGTCGCCGCTGCGGAGGGCGATCGTGCCGACCGCCGTGGCACTGCCCGGCCTGTACGGCGGCTTCGTGGAGCGGCTCGCCCGATAGCGATAGCGATAGCGATGTCGGTGGCAGGAGTCAGGCTGTGCGGCGTGGCATCCCGTCGGTCCGGCCGGCCGGGGGAACCATGGAGGACACGCCACCCGCGACGGAAGGAAGAAGCGATGAATCACCCTCACATCGCCCAGATCTGCTCGCTCGCCTCCGACCTGATCGGCGAGCACACCATCGATGACGCGTCCGCCGACTTCGGTCCTGGCGCGGTCGTCGTCAGCTGCGCCTGCGGCGCCTGGTTCGCCGAGGACTCCGCCGGCAACCTGCTCGCCTGGTCCGAGTCGGTCGAGGTCGCGCTGCTGGAGCTGTCCGGCGCCGCCTGACCCCGCGACTTGCCCAATTTTCGGGCAACTTGGCACCGAGTTGCCCGAAAAGCGGGCAGTTCGATGAACCGGCACCGAGCGGGATGTCGCTGGTGGCGGCGAGAATGGACCAGTGAGCGTCAAGGGCGGCCAGGGCGACCGACAGGTGTCGGCCGACAGTGCCGACAGCACGACCGCCACCATCCTGCACATCGACATGGATGCGTTCTTCGCGAGCGTCGAACTGCTGGACCGGCCGGAGCTGGTCGGTAAGCCGGTGATCGTCGCAGGCGAGTCCGGGCGCAGCGTCGTCACGAGCGCCACCTACGAGGCGCGGCGGTTCGGCGTCCGCTCCGCCATGCCGGTCGGCCAGGCGATGCGGCTGTGTCCGCAGGCGGTCATCGTGCCTCCGAACGGCGCGAAGTACTCGCACTACTCGCGCCAGGTGATGGCGATCTTCCGCGACGTCACCCCGTTCGTCGAGCCGCTCAGCATCGACGAGGCGTTCCTCGACATCGCCGGCGCCCTTCGGCTGCTCGGCTCGCCCGGCACCATCGCGCGCGAGCTGCGGGCGCGGGTGCGCCGGGAGACCGGCCTCACCTGCTCCATCGGTGCCGCCTCCACCAAGTTTGTCGCGAAGCTCGCCTCCACCCGCTCCAAGCCCGACGGGCTGCTGATCGTGCCCGCCGAGCAGACGCTCGCGTTCCTGCACCCGCTGCCGGTCGGCGCGCTGTGGGGGGTCGGCAAGACGACGGCGGACAACCTCACCAAGCGCGGCATCCGCACCGTCGGTGACCTCGCCGACACACCCCGCGACGTGCTGCAGACGTGGGTGGGGCAGGCCTCGGGGGCGGCCCTGCACGACCTCTCCTGCGGCCGCGACCCGCGCCGTGTGAACCCGGAGCGTTCCGAGAAGAGCGTGGGCCACGAGAACACCTTCGGTGTCGACACCGCCGACCCGGTGCTGCTCCGCCGTGAGCTGCTCGACCAGTCCGAGCGGGTCGCCGTCCGGCTGCGGCGCGGCGGCGTCGTCGCCCGCACGGTCGCGCTCAAGCTGCGCTTCGCCGACTTCACGACCATCACCCGGTCTCGCACACTGCGCGAGCCCACCGACGTGGCGCACCGCATCTACGAGCAGGTCGTGGCGCTGCTGGAGGAGCAGCACCTGGGCGGCCGGCGCATCCGGCTGATCGGGGTGCGCGCCGAGCAGCTGGGTCCGCCCGGCGGCGACGGGCTGTCGCTGTGGAGCGAGGACGACGAGTGGCGCGAGGCGGAGCAGGTCGTCGACGCGGCGACCGCCCGGTTCGGCAAGGGCGCGATCACGCCGGCCGCTCTGCTCGGCAGGCGGCGCCGCGGCGAGGAGCCGGACGCGAAGAGCTACTCACGCGCACCCCGCGGCGACCGCTGAGTTCCCAACTCAGTCCCCCGACGAGGCGAGGACGACGGCGGAGCGGGCGGGCAGGCGCACCGCACCGTCCGGCAGCGAGGCCACGCCGGGGTCGGTCGCGAACAGCGCCTCGCCTTCGACGCCGAGCTCGACGGCGGTCTCGCCGAAGTTCACCGCGATGGTGACGGCGCCTCGGCCGATCACGAGCCAGCGGTCGTCCTCGTCGAAGTCGACGAAGGTCTCGCGAAAACGCGGATCGGTCAGTTCCGGCACGCGCTTACGCAGCGCCAGCAGCTCCCGGTAGAGGTCGAGGATCCGTGTATGCACGCCGGGCTCGCGGGCGTCCGGGTACGGCTCCGACCAGTCGAGCTTCGACCGCTGGAACGACTCCGGGTCCTGTGGGTCCGGCACGACCGCCGGGTCCCAGCCCATCTTCGCGAACTCCTCGATGCGGCCCTTCGCGGTCGCCTCGCCGAGCTCGGGCTCGGGGTGCGAGGTGAAGAACTGCCAAGGTGTCGAAGCCGCCCACTCCTCGCCCATGAACAGCATGGGCGTGAACGGGGAGGTGAGAGTGAGGACAGCGGCGATCGCGAGCCCGCCCTCGTCGAGCGTCTCGGACAGCCGGTCGCCGGTCGCGCGGTTGCCGATCTGGTCGTGGTCCTGGGAGAACACGACGAGGCGCCAGGTGGGGGTTCGCTCGGTGTCGATCGGACGACCGTGCACCCGGCCGCGGAAGGTGGACAGCGTGCGGGCGTGGAAGAAGCCCTCCTCGAGCACGGTGGCGAGCGCGCGCAGCGAGTCGAAGTCCTCGTAGTAACCGGTGGACTCGCCGGTCAGGTTGACGTGCAGGGCGTGGTGGAAGTCGTCGCTCCACTGCGCGTCGAGCCCGTAGCCGTGCGCCTCGCGCGGGCGGATGAGCAGCGGGTTGTTCATGTCCGACTCGGCGATCAGCGTGAGCGGCCGCCCGACGTGCGCGGAGAGTGCGGCGACCTCTTCGCCCAGCTCCTCGAGCAGGTGCACGGCGCGGGAGTCGACGAGCGCGTGCACGGCGTCGAGTCGCAGGCCGTCGACGTGGTATTCGTCGAGCCACATCAGCGCGTTCGACAGGATGTAGTCGCGGACCTCGTCGGAGTCCTCGCCGTCCAGGTTGAGCGACTGGCCCCACGTGTTGGCGGCGGCGTCGTGCAGGTACGGCCCGAACTCGGGCAGGTAGTTCCCGCTGGGGCCGAGATGGTTGTAAACGACGTCCTGGATGACGCCGAGGCCGCGCTGGTGGCAGGCGTCCACGAACCGCTGGTAGGCCTCCGGCCCGCCGTACGTCTCCTGGACGGTGTACCAGAGAACGCCGTCGTAGCCCCAGTTGTGCGTGCCGTTGAACCCGTTCACCGGCAGCACTTCGACGAAGTCGACGCCGAGGTCGACGAGGTGGTCGAGCCGCTGGATCGCCGAGTCGAGGGTGCCCTCCGGGGTGAACGTGCCGATGTGCAGCTCGTAGATGACGCCGCCCGCGAGCTGCCGGCCGGTCCAGGTGCCGTCGCCCCACGCGTAGGCGGAGGGATCGTAGGTGCGGCTGAGCCCGTGCACGCCGTCCGGTTGACGGCGCGAGCGCGGATCGGGCCGCGGGGTGTCACCGTCGTCGAGCAGGTAGCCGTAGTCGTGGTCGGCGCCGTCAGCGGCGAGGTCGACGGTGTGCCAGCCGTCCTCGCCGCGGGTCATGGCGTGGTGCTCGCCGTCGAGAAGCAGGGTGACCTTCTCGGCGCGCGGCGCCCAGACATCGTACGGGCTCACAGCGTCGCTCCTTCTCCGACGAGGAGCGCGACCGGATAGCGGTCGAGCACCTCGGACACGGTCAGCGGTCCGCCGTCGTAGCGGCGGCCGGTCAGGACGTCGATCACGGGGCCGGCCGCGACGTCGAGAGTGGTGTCCTCCCAGCCGCCGCGCTCGGCGAGGCCGACCGGTAGACGGGTGGCGACGGCGATGGCGCCGCCGCGGTCGAACGCGACGAGGTGCGCCGCCGCCGAACCCGACGCAGCCAGCGGCGTGTAGCCGGTGAACAGCCGCGGGTTGTCCCGCCGCAGGCGGAGCGCGCGGGTGGTGACGAGGAGCTTGGCGGCCCCGGACGCGTCGACCGGCGGCTGCACGCCGCCGTCGATGTCCGCGAGCAGCCGGCGCCGCTCGGCGAAGTCGACGGCGCGGCGGTTATCGGGGTCGACGAGGGACTGCTCCCACAGCTCGCTGCCCTGGTAGACGTCGGGAACGCCAGGAGCGGTGAGCTGCAGCAGCTTCGCCGACAGCGAGTTGGACCAGCCGGGCGCCGAGACGAGGGCGACGATCCGCTCGATCACGGCGGCCACCTGCGGGTCATCGAAGGCCGCGTCGACGGCGGCGTGCATCCGGGTCTCGAACGCCTCGTCGGGGGCGGTCCAGGTGGTGGAGTTGCCCGCCTCGCGGGACGCCTTCTCCGCGTAGGCGTGCAGCCGTTCCCGGCTCGCCGGCCAGGCGCCGACGATGGCTTGCCACAGCAGGTTCTCGAATGGCCCGTCACCGACCGGCGCGAGCCGCCGCAGCTCGCGGAGGGCCTCGGCCCAGCTGTCCGGGATCTCGGCGAGGACGTCGATGCGGGTGCGGACGTCCTCGCCGCGCTTGGTGTCGTGCGTGGACAGCGCCGTCATCGAGGCGGGGGAGGAGGACTGCCGTCGCTGCTGGCGGGCGTGGAAGGTGTCCGCGTCGATGGCGAACTCGCTCGGCTCGCCGCCCACCTCGGTGAGGCTCGTGAGCCGGCTGTAGCGGTAGAACGCCGAGTCCTCGACGCCCTTGGCCATCACCATGCCGGAGGTCTGCTGGAACCGCAGCGCCGACGCCTCGGTCGGGTCGCCGAGGACGGGGAGCAGCGCGTCGATCGTCGCGGCCAGGTCGGGGCGGTGCGCGCGGGCCAGGTCCGCCGCCTGCGTGAGGCGATCGCCGCCTTCGGGCAGGTAGGAGCGGTAGACGGGGAAACAGGCGAGCAGCTCGGCGATTGCGTCGGCGACGCGGTCGTCGGACCGGTCGACCCGGTCGGCCACGACCCGGTCGAGGCGCAGCACCTCGCTGCGGAGGATGCCGTCCGCGACGGCGCGCTTGCTCTCGTGCACCATGTCGTGCCAGTCCACGGCGGTGCCGTCGCGCAGTTGGGTATCGAGCGCGGTGAGCGCCGCCTCGCCCGCGGGGTCGACGAGGATGCGCTCGATGTCGCCGAGGGCGTCGTAGCCGGTGGTGCCGGCCGTCTTCCAGGAGGCGGGCATCTGCTCGTCGCCCTCGAGGATCTTCTCGACGAGGACATACGCCCCGCCGGTGGCCTCGGCCAGGTCGTCGAGGTACTTCCCCGGATCGAACAGGCCGTCCGGGTGGTCGATGCGCAGCCCGTCCGCGAGGCCCTCCCGGACCCAGCGCAGGATCTCCGCGTGTGACCGGGCGAATACCTCGGGCAGCTCGACGCGGACGGCGGCGAGGGTGTTCACCGCGAAGAACCGGCGGTAATTCAGGTCGTAGTCGGCGCGGCGCCAGTCGACCAGCTCGTAGTGCTGGCGCTCGTGCACCTCCACGGGGTCGTCGCCGAGCGCGGCGGTGCCGGGCGTGACGGGGAACCGGTGGTCGTAGTAGCGCAGCTCCAGCCGGGCGCCCTCCTCGGCGTCCTGCGGCACCTCGACGAGCTCGAGGGCGGGCAGGTCGGCGGCGGAGCCGAGCACGGGCAGCCGAACCTTGCCGCCGCCGAAGTCCCAGTCGATGTCGAACGCGTCGCCGTAGCGGGAGTCGCGCCCGTTGGTGAGCACGTCCCACCACCAGCGGCTGTGCACAGGAGTGGCGACGCCCACGTGGTTCGGCACGATGTCGATGAGCACGCCCATCCCGGCGGCCCGGGCGGCGGCGACCGCGGCGTCGAGCCCGGCCGGGCCGCCCCGGTCCGGGTCGATCCGCGAGTGGTCGACGACGTCGTAGCCGTGGTCCGAGCCGGCCTCGGCCTCGAGGAGCGGGGACAGGTAGACCCAGTCGGCGCCGAGGTCGTGCAGGTAGTCGACGACCTCAGCGGTCGCGTTCAGGTCGAACGACTTCCGCACCTGGATGCGGTAGGTGGAGACCGGCTGCCGTGCCATCGGTCAGCCGATCCTCGGCGCGCCGGCGGCGGGCGTGGCGTCGGCCTGCGCCGCGGACAGCATCGCGAGCGATGCGGACACCGAGTGGTCCGCCAACTCCGTGGTGGGCGCGGAGTGCGCTCGGAGCACCATCAGCGACTTCGCCTCGACCGTGATCGGGTTGCCTCCCTCGATCTCGGAGTCGGCGGCGTTGCCCGCGGTGTCGACCACCACATCCCATGCCGGTTCCAGGGTCGTAGGCGGCAGGGTGAAGTCCACGTCCTCGTCGTGAGCGTTGAAGTAGATGAGGAAGTCGTCGTCGGTGATCTCGGCGCCGCGCACGTCGCGCTGACGGATGCCGTCGCCGTTCAGGAACACGCCCACCGAACGGTAGCCGGCGTCCCAGTCGTCCGGCGACATCTCCGAGCCGTCGGTGCGCAGCCACATGATGTCCGGGACCGGGGCGCCCTCCTCCCGCTCGACCGGGCGGCCGTGGAAGAACCGGCTCCGACGGAAGATCGGGTGGTCGTGGCGCAGCCGCGAGACCGCCGCGGTGAACTCGATGAGCGGCTCGTCGGCCTTGTCCCAGTTCTGCCAGCTGATCTGGCTGTCCTGGGCGTAGGTGTTGTTGTTGCCGCTCTGGGTGCGGCCCATCTCGTCGCCGTGCAGGATCATCGGCACCCCCTGGGAGAGCAGGAGGGTGGCGAGGAAGTTGCGCTGCTGCTTGGCACGCAGCCGCTGGATGACCGGGTCATCCGTCGGGCCCTCCACCCCCATGTTCCACGAGCGGTTGTGCGACTCCCCGTCGTTGTTGTCCTCGCCGTTGGCCTCGTTGTGCTTCTCGTTGTAGGAGACGAGGTCGTGGATGGTGAAGCCGTCGTGCGCGGTGACGAAGTTGATGCTGGCCACAGGGTGCCGGCCGCTGTTCTCGTAGAGGTCGGCCGATCCGGTCAGGCGGACCGCGAACTCGCCGAGGGTGGACGGCTCGCCCCGCCAGAAGTCGCGGACGGTGTCGCGGTACTTGCCGTTCCACTCCGTCCACTGCGGGGGGAAGTTGCCGACCTGGTAGCCGCCGGGTCCGACGTCCCACGGCTCGGCGATCAACTTCACCTGCGAGACCACCGGGTCCTGCTGGACGAGCTCGAAGAATGTCGAGAGCCGGTCGACGTCGTAGAACTCGCGGGCGAGGGCCGAGGCCAGGTCGAAGCGGAAACCGTCGACGCGCATCTCGGTGACCCAATAGCGGAGGCTGTCCATGATCAGCTGCAGCGCGTGCGGGTGCCGCACGTTCAGGGTGTTGCCGGTGCCGGTGTAGTCCATGTAGTACTGCCGGTCGTCGTCGACGAGCCGGTAGTAGGCGCCGTTGTCGATGCCCTTGAAGCTCAAGGTCGGGCCGAGGTGGTTGCCTTCCGCGGTGTGGTTGTAAACCACGTCGAGGATGACCTCGATGCCGGCGGCGTGCATCGCCCGGACCATCGACTTGAACTCGGGCACCTGCTGCCCGTCATCGCCGCTCGAGGAGTACTCGTTGTGCGGCGCGAAGAAGCCGATCGTGTTGTAGCCCCAGTAGTTGCGCAGACCCTTGTCGAGCAGAGTCGAGTCCTGGACGAACTGGTGCACCGGCATCAGTTCGATGGCGGTGATGCCGAGCTTCTGCAGGTGCTCGATGATCGCCGGGTGGCCGAGGGCGGCGTACGTGCCGCGCTGCTCCTCGGGGATGTCCGGGTGCTGCATGGTGAGGCCCTTCACATGGGCCTCATAGATCACGGTGTCGGAGTAAGGGGTGCGGGGGTGCCGGTCGCCCGCCCAGTCGAAGAAGGGGTTCACGACGACGCCGAGCATCACGTGGCCGGCCGAGTCGGCGTTGTTCTCCGACAGCGGGTCGCCGAAGTTGTAGGAGAACAGCGACGGGTGCCAGTCGTAGGAGCCCGCGGTCGCCTTCGCGTACGGATCGAGCAGCACCTTGTTCGGGTTGCAGCGCGCGCCGTTCTTCGGGTCGTAGTCGCCGTGCACGCGGTAGCCGTAGCGCTGACCGGGCTGCACCTGCGGCAGGTAGGCGTGCCAGACGTAGGCGTCCACGTCGATGAGGTCGACGCGCGTCTCGGTGCCGTCCTCATCGAAGAGGCACAGCTCCACGCGCTGGGCGGCCTCGCTGAACAGAGCGAAGTTGGTGCCGCTTCCGTCGAAGGTCGCTCCGAGCGGGTACGCGCTTCCGGGCCATGCATCCAAAGTGGGGTCCTCCTAGTGAAATCGGGCCTCCCCAAACTAGTGGCCGTGCGCAAACAGGCCGGGGCCGTTGACGGGACGACGGGGATGCCATAGCGGGAGGCGGCGGAGTAGGGTCCAGGCCATGCCCTCACTCCCCATCCGACTGGCCGAAACCCTCACCAACTTCGGCGCGAAGGCCGTCTACGGCGAGGCCTATGAGGCCGATGGCGTGCGCATCGTGCCCGTCGCTCTGCTCTGGTACGGCTTCGGCGGCGGCAGCGACGCCGGCGACGACGGTGCCGCGGGCGGCGGTGGCGGCGGTGCCACCATCCCGGTCGGCGCCTACGTCACACGCGGCGGCGACGTGCGCTTCGAGCCGAACGTGATCGCGCTGCTAGGCGTCGCCATCCCCGCGATCTGGGTGACGGGTCGCGCCCTCGCCCGAGTGATCCGCGCCCTCAAGAAGTAGGACGTTCCGGCGCGGAAGGTACGCAACGCCCATTCCGCGCCGGAACGTGCACATCAGCGGAACTGGCGGAGCACCTCCGCGGCGAGCAGCTCCAGGTGATCCTCGTCCGCGACGTCGATGACCTGCAGGTAGACGCGGGCGGCGCCCATCTGCTGGAAGCGCCCGATGCGGTCGACCACCTCGCTGACGGTGCCGCCCAGGTTGAGGCGGCGCAGCTGGGCCGGGTCCGCGCCGATCGCCGCGGCCCGACGCTGAAACTCCTGCTCGGTGCGGCCCACCACGGTCGGCTGGGCGACCGAGTAGCGCAGGCCGTCGGCGGGACGGCCGATCGCGTCCGCCGCGGCGCGCACCCGGCCGAAGGCCGCCATCACCTTCTCCTCGTCGACGAAGCCGATATTGTACTCGGTCGCGTACTTCGCGGCCAGCTCCGGGGTGCGCTTGGGCCCGCCGCCGCCGACGATGACCGGTACTCGGCTCTGCACGGGCTTCGGCGAAGCGGGGGAGTCGGTGAGCGTGTAGTGCTCGCCGGCGAAGTCGAACGCGCGTCCCGGTGGCGTCGACCACAGTCCGGTCACGATCTGTAGCTGCTCCTCGAGCAGCCCGAAGCGCTTCTCTGGGAAGGGGATGCCGTACGCGGCGTGCTCCTCGGCGTACCAGCCGGTGCCGAGACCCAACTCGGCGCGGCCGCCGGACATCTGGTCGACCTGCGCGACCTGGATGGCCAGCACGCCGGGGTAGCGGTAGGTGACGCTCGACACGAGCGTGCCGAGCCGCAGGCGTGAGGTCTCCCGGGCGAAGCCGGCGAGCGTCGTCCACGCGTCGGTCGGGCCGGGCTCGCCGGAGAAGAAGTCGCCCATCTTCAGGTAGTGGTCGCTGCGGAACCAGCCGTCGAAGCCGAGCCGCTCGGCGGTCTGGGCGCTGCGCAGCAGGGCGTCGTAGCTGTAGCCCTGCTGGGGCTCGGTGAAGACGCAGAATTCCACGGATTCACCCTACGCGGCGCCGTCGAGGCGGCCGGCCGGCGTGGGTAGTAGCATCGGCGGTACACGGGAGTCCGGTGAGCCGGGCTGAGAGGAAGCTTCTCCAAGCTTCGACCGGTCGAACCTGATCTGGGTAATGCCAGCGCAGGGAGGCATCTCCATCCCGTGCCCTCTTTTCCTCGTCGAAAGGGCACGAAACGTGACCATCACCGCACCCTCCACTCCTTCTCCGACCGCGCGCCGCTTCCGGTGGCGTGTGGTCGACATCGTCGTCGCCGCCGTCCTCGGCGTGGCCGCCGGTGTCGTCTTCCTCGCCTGGAACTTCGGCTACGAGGCGCCCGGCTCCTTGCTCAAGCTGGCGCTCCCGGGGTCCCAGGGACTCCTGAACGGCATCTGGCTGTTCGCCGGCGTCCTCGGCGGCATCATCATCCGCAAGCCGGGCGCCGCGCTGTTCACCGAGATCGTCGCCGCAGCCGTCTCGGCCCTGATCGGCAACCAGTGGGGCGGGTTCCTCACCCTCGAGGCGGGCCTCGTGCAGGGCCTGGGAGCCGAGCTCGTGCTCGCCGTGTTCCTGTACCGTCGCTTCGGGCTGCCGGTCGCGCTGCTGGCGGGAGCCGCGGCGGGCCTGTTCGGCGCGGTGAACGACCTGTTCCTCTGGTACCCGGGTGCCGACACGACGTTCGCCGTCGTCTATGTGGCCACGTCGATCGTGTCCGGCGCCGTCCTCGCCGGCCTCCTCTCCTGGGTGCTCGCCCGTGGCATCGCCCGGACCGGAGCTCTCGACCGGTTCGCCGCCGGCCGCGAGGGCGCCGCCCGGGCGTGATCCGCGTCATGCCCGCCGCCGTCCGGGCGGAGGGGTGGGGGTGGCGTCACGCGTCGCGCCGCGCCTTCGCCGTGCGTGGCCTCGACCTCGAGATCCGTGCGGGGGAGCGGGTCCTGCTCCTCGGCTCGTCCGGGGCGGGCAAGTCGACCGTGCTGGCCGGGCTCGCAGGAGTGCTCGGCGGCAGCGAGGAGGGCGACGCGGAGGGCCGTCTGCTGCTCGACGGCGCACCGGCCGGCACCCGGCGCGGCCGCGCCG
Source organism: Naasia sp. (assembly GCA_025463675.1). Taxonomy (GTDB): domain Bacteria; phylum Actinomycetota; class Actinomycetes; order Actinomycetales; family Microbacteriaceae; genus Naasia. The sequence goes on from JAODAX010000076.1 coordinate 18,799, forward strand.
GACTGGTGCTGCAGGACCCGGAGTCGAGTGTCGTTCTCGCCCGGGTCGGCGACGACGTCGCCTTCGGCTGCGAGAACCTGGGCGTCCCGCGCGACGAGATCCGGCGGCGGGTCGGTGAGGCACTCGACGCGGTGGGGCTCCACGTCCCGCTCGACGCGTCCACCGCCCGCCTGTCGGGTGGGCAGAAGCAGCGGCTCGCGCTTGCCGGGGTGCTCGCGATGCGCCCCGGGCTCGTCCTGCTCGACGAGCCGACCGCGAACCTCGATCCGGACGGCGTGCGCGAGGTGCGCGACGCCGTCGGGCGGATGATCGAGCGGACCGGTGCGACGCTCGTCGTGGTCGAGCACCGCACGGCGGTGTGGGCGGATCTCGTGGATCGGGTCGTCGTGCTGGAGCCGGGCGGGGGCGTCAGCGCGGACGGCGATCCGGCGACGGTGTTCGCCACCGCCGGCGACGCGCTCGCCGCGCGCGGCGTGTGGGTGCCCGGACGACCTGTGGACCTGCCGCACCGGCGCCCGCCGCGCCCAGGCGAGCCTCTGCTGCGCACCGCGAGTTTGCAGCCGGGCCGAGGGCGCACGCCGGTCGGCCTCCCGGTGGACCGCGAGATCCGTGGCGCGTCCGCGCTCGCCGTGGCCGGCCGGAACGGGGTGGGCAAGTCCACTTTCGGCCTCACCCTGGCCGGGCTCCTGCCGCCGGTCGCCGGGACGGTCGGTGCCCTGCCGCCGCTCGCCCGAGGGCTCGGCCCGGAGCCCGCTCGGTGGCGCTCGACTGAGCTCCTCACCCGCATCGGCGCGGTGTTCCAGCAGCCGGAGCACCAGTTCCTCGCTGCCGACGTGGCGGGCGAGCTCGCGATCGGGCCCCGCGCGATCGGCGCAGCCCCCGCCGACATCGAGGCGCGGGTCGACGAGCTGCTGGAGCGGCTGCGGCTCACCCGGCTGGCGGCCGCGAACCCGTTCACCCTGTCCGGCGGGGAGAAGCGCCGGCTTTCCGTTGCCACCGCCCTCGCCACGCGACCTGCCCTGGTGGTGCTCGATGAGCCGACGTTCGGGCAGGACGCCGTGACCTGGCGCGAGCTGGTGCTGCTGGTGCGGGAGCTGATCGACGCCGGCGCCGGGGTCGTCGCGGTGACGCACGACTCGGACTTCGCCGACGGCATCGACGCCGACCGACTCGTCCTCGCCGCGCAGCCGGCGGGACACGCACGATGACGGCGGCCACCGGCAGGACGGGCACCCCGCCCGGCGCGAGCGGAACCCCGACGGGCCGCCCTCCGGGAGGCGCGGTCGCCGCCGCGGTGCGGGGCGCCAACCCGATCGCGAAGCTTGCCGCGTCCGCCGTCCTCGCGATCGCCCTCGTGTTCTCGCTCGATGTGGTGTCCGCCTCGGTGGCCCTCGCGCTCGAACTACTGCTGCTGCCGTTCGCCGGCCTGGACGGGCGCACCTTCTGGCGCCGCACCCTCCCCATCTGGGCGGCGGCGCCGTTCGCCGGGCTCACCATCCTGCTCTACGGCCGGTCGTCGGGGACGGTCCACATCGAGTGGCTCCTCGTGCGCATCTCGGACGGATCGATGGAGCTCGCGCTCGCGACGATGCTGCGCATCCTCGCGATCGCGCTGCCCGCCGTCGTGCTCTTCGCAACGGTGGACCCAACCGACTTCGCGGACGGCCTCGCCCAGCTGCTGCGCCTGCCCGCCCGCTTCGTCCTCGGCGCCCTCGCCGGTCTGCGCCTGCTCGACCTCTTCGGGGACGACTGGCGCGCGCTTGCCCTCGCCCGCCGGGCTCGCGGGGTCGGCGATGCGGGGCGGGTGCGGGGCTTCTTCGGCCAGGCGTTCGCCCTGCTCGTGCTCGCCATCCGCCGTGGCAGCACGCTCGCCACCGCGATGGAGGCGCGAGCCTTCGGCGCCCCCGGGCCCCGGACCTGGGCGCGCCGGTCACGGTTGAGCCGGGCGGATGCGCTATTGGTCGCGGCAGCAGCGGGCATCGCCGTCACGGCGGTCGGTGCCGCGGTGGCCCTCGGGGAGTGGGCGTTCCTCGGTGGCCGGTGACGGTGACCGCCGCGGGGCTGCCGTCGAGGCGATCGTGGCCGCGGCCCTCGCCCGCGCCTCCCGACCGGTGGTGCTCGTCGACGGGCGCAGCGGCTCCGGCAAGACGAGCCTCGCGACGGTGCTCGCGCCGGCTCTGCGCGCGCAGCTCGTGAGCCTGGACGACCTGTACCCGGGATGGGACGGCCTGGAGGCCGGCAGCGCCGCGGTCGTCGACATCATCGGGGCGCGCCGCTGGACCCGCTGGGATTGGGCCGCCGGCCGGCCGGGCGGCGAGCAGCGCATCGATCCGGAACGGCCCCTGGTCGTCGAAGGGTGCGGTGCGCTCAGTCGGCGCAACCGCGAGCTCGCGACGCTCGGGGTGTGGGTGGACAGCCCCGACGATCTCCGCAAGCGCAGGGCGCTCGCCCGGGACGGTGAGGCATACGCGCGCGAATGGGACCGCTGGGCCGCCCAGGAGGACGTCTTCCTCGCGCGCGAGCGGCCGGGGGTCCTCGCTGACGTCATCGTCCGCGAGGACAGCTCAGGCGCGCTCAGGCGGACTCACCGCAGGGTGAGCGTCTGCACGATCGACGACGCCGAGAAGCCCGCCTGCACCCCGCCACCGGCCACCGTGATCCGGTTGCCGAGCAGCACCGGGAAGATGCCGTGCCGCGCCGTGGGCATTGGGGTGCTCAGCCGCCACGAGTTCGTCTGCGGGTTGTAGACGTCCACCCGCGCGTACACCCGCCGAGACGTCGCCCCGGCGCCGGTCTGCGTCTCGCCGCCGATCACGTACAGCTCGCCGCCGGCGAAGACGGCCTTGCCCATGCCGCCCCGCGCCTGCGGCAGCGGTGCCAGCCCGGAGCCGGCCGTGGCGCTGGAGCGCCAGGTGTTCGTCGCCGGGTCGTACACCTGGAGGGTGTCGAAGCCGTTGGCGACCGTGTTCCCGTCGCCGCTGCCGGGGCCGCGACCGCCGGCCACGAACAGTCGGCTGCCATCCGTCGCCGATGCCGCGTGATTGCGGCCCTGCGGCATCGGGGCGATCTCGGTCCAGGCGTCCGTGGCCGGGTCGTAGCGGGCGGCGCGGTCCGTCGTGGTGCTGCCGACGATGCCGCCCGCGACGTACACCCTGCCGCCGATCATCGCGGACGAGGTCGAGCCGGCCGCGAACGGCATGTCCCGGCCCGCTGTCCAGCGGTTGGCGACGGGGTCGTAGATCTGCACCTTCCCGGCGCCCGCGCCGAGTCCGCCGAAGAGGTAGAGCCGCCCGCCGATCACCTCGGCGGCGGCGTGATGTCCGACGTGCGGGCGGACGGCGAGCCCGCTGCGCCAGATGCCCGTGGCCAGGTCGAGCGCGAGGGTGGCGCTCGAACTCTCGCCCACCAGGAACACGGTGGAGCCGATCCGGCCGCCCGCCACCTCACCGAGCGCCACCGGCATCGCCGGCCCGCTCTCCCAGCGCGCGGCGAACCGGCCGGCGTAGGTGGTGGTGGCCAGACTGCCGCCGGTGAGGTAGACGACGTCGCCGATGAGCGCCGCCACGGGGGTCTTCCTGCCGCCCGGAAGGGACGGCAGCTTCGACCAGGCGTTCGCGGCGGGCGAGTAGGCGGTCACGTCGCTGCTCGCCGTGTTGCCCGGGTTGGTGCCGCCGAGGACCAGGATTTGGCCGTCCCGGACCACGGCGACGATGTGGCTGCGCGCCTTGGGCAGGCTCGCCAGCTTCGTCCACGCGTTGGCGGCGGGGTCGAAGCGGTGCACATCCGACTGCAGGCCGGTGTTCTCGTTCTCGTTGTGCTGACCGCCGATGGCGTAGATGCGGCCGTCGACGGTTGCTGCTGCGAGGTGGTTGCGGGGGTTCGGCAGGCCCGCTCGGCTCGTCCAGGATGTGCCGCCGTCGAGCTGCAAAACCCAGTGATCCGGCTGATCCGGGTCGGCTGTGCTGCCCGCGACCCGGCTCGTGCCGCCGAAGAAGTGCAGCTCGCGGCCGACGATCGCGGCGGCCCCCGCTCCGCGCGGCGCGGGAAGCTGCGGGCCGCGGGTGAAGGTGCGGGCGACGGTGTCGAACCGCCAGACGCTGCGGGTGGCTGGCCCGGGATGGTTGCCCACGTAGCCGCCGAGCAGCCAGATGGTGGTGCCGTCCGCGACGACCGCGGAGTGGGTCAGGTGCTCGGGCAGCTCGGGCAGCCGGCTCCAGGTGTTGGTCCCGGGATCGAAGACGTCGCTGCGGGCCGTCGTGGTGGTCCCGGAGTGGAAGCCGCCGAAGACGTAGAGCTTGCCACCCACGGCCGCGCCCTGACCCTCCGACCGGGCGATGGGTGATGCCGCGCGCGAATCCCAGGCGAAGAGGGAGGTGTCGCCGGTGGCAGGCGGCGGCGGTTGGCTGCCACTCGGCGGGATGATGGTCATCGCCGCGATGGAGGGCTGATCGACGCTCGCGCTGAAGGCGATGTCAAGGCGACCATCGGTGACGGGGACGGCGAAGGTCCGCGTCGTGGCCGTCATCGCGCCGACGGCGGCGAAGATGTCGAAGTTCGACAGCTCCACCGGGCCGGCTTCGACGTTGACGCTGAACACGCGCCTCCCGGCGCCGCCCGGCCCGCCGCCGGTCGCCCCGTGGTACAGCTCGGCGAAGTGCAGCGCGACGGAGTACGTGCCGGCGACCGGGGCCGGGAGCGAGTAGGTGAAGCCGCCGCGGTTCACGGTGGCGCTCCGCTCATCGAGGTAGACGGCATCCTCTGTGGTGCCGGCGATCGCCGTGACCTTCACGTTCCGGTACGACTTGCCACCGGTGAAGTCCGAGTCGGCGGCCCAGCCGGTGCCGCCCGTCGTGGCCGCGGGCCCGCCGGCGTTGATCCGGATCGTCGTGGCGGGCGTCGGTGCCGGGGTGTCGGGCACGTTGTCGATGGTGAAGTGGGAGTCGCCGGTCACGCTGTCGCCGTCGGTGTAGGTGACCCGCACGCTCACGGAATGCGGGCCGTCGGGAAGCGCCTTCGTGTCGAAGGCGTTGGCGGCGCTCGCGGATCCACCGGCGAAGTCGTAGGGCGCCTCGCGCTCCACCTGCCGTGGTGCGCCCGTCAGCTGCGGATTGTCCAGCCAGAACTCGACCGCCCGGATATCCGGATTCGCGGCGAGGAAGATGTAGGCGTTGCCGCTCACGGTGGCCCCGCCCAGGGAGCCGGACGGGCTGCGACCGGGGGAGGCGCTCAGCTGGACCGGCGGAGCGTCGCCCTCATGGGCGGCCGCGGCGAGCGGGGTCACCGCCGGGAGGGCGAGCGCCAGCAGCAGCGCACAGCCGGCGGCCACGATGCGGCGGACGGGCGCGACGGAAGCGGGAACCTGCAACGTCATCGGTGTCTCCTGGGGTGGGAGAAAACGGGTCCGGGTCCGCATCCGGAGGGTGCGAACAGGGCGTTCCGAATCCGTCCGCGAACAGTACCGCGCGCGGCGGGGGCGGCGTCAAGATCCCGCCGCCCAGCTGATCGTCACGCGCTTCCGGTGATCCACGTCCAGAACTGGGGCACGACCACGCCGGGGGAGGCGAGGCGCCACAGCGGCCCCGGGTCGCCGATGGGCTCGGCGAGGACTACGGCGACCCCGCCGTCGTCTCCGGGCACGGGCAGAGTGCCCACGCGGGTGCCGCGGCCGGCGGTCGCGACCGGTCGCACCTCCGCCGGTTCGAGGTCCGCGGGCACGCTCGCCCAGCCGGTGCCGGTGACCGGGTCGCGGGTGACGGCGTCCACGGTGGAGCCCCACGGCGTGCTGTAGCGCGCCACGGGAGTGCCGGCGGGTACCGCCTCGGCGGTTCCGAGCGCGTCCGGGAGCGAGTCGAGGAAGGCGTCCGTATCGTCGGCGAGTCGGTCGTACGACGGCTCGCCGAGGAAGGCGCCGTACACCGGCACCGTCTCGTCGCCGACCTCGACGCGGACGGAGAACAGCAGGCAGACGCCCGCCTCGTCGGTGTAGCTGCGCGAGATGCCGAGCACGCCGTCGCCGGGGCGGTAACTGATGGTGTTCTCGAACGCGGCGCCGCGGACCGTGGTGACGGCGTCGAGCGTCACCGCCTCGGCGAGGAAAGGGTCACCCAGAGCCAGGGCGGCGAGCTTCGCCAGGTCCGCGGCGGTGCCGACGCTGCCGGAGGACAGCCCGGTCGTGTCGACCACCGTGGTGTCGGCGAGGCCCTGCTCCTCGAGCCATGCCTCGGCGGCGTCCAGGTAGTTGTCGACCGAGCCGAACGCCCAGCGCGCCACCATCTCGGCGTGGTTGTTGCTCGAGGCGATGAGCATGGCGTGCAGCGCCTCGCGCTGGGTCCAGCTGTCGCCCTCGGTGACGCGCACCGCTCGGACGCCTTGGGCGGCGTAGTCGGCGAAGGAGTCGTAGTCGCCGCGCGTGACCTTGATGCCGGGCCCGCTTCGGCCGGCCTCGAGGGGATGCTCTCGGAGCACCAGCAGAGCGGTGACGATCTTCGCGACAGCCGCCATCGGCCGGGCCTCCGCGCCGCCGGCGACGAGCGGGCGATCGTCCGCGTCGAGGGTGACCGCCGCGGCTCCCGCCGCCGGCAGGGTCGGGGGAGCGCCACCGACTCCGCCGGCCGCGATGGCGAGCGCGGTCGGCCGCGTCGGGGGCAGGGGAGCGAGGAGCGCGACCGGTCCGTAGAGGCCGAGCGCGACGATGACGACCGCGACCGCCACGATGAGAACTCGGTTCCGTTCCCGCCGCTCCGCCATGGCCACAGGCTAGCTGCGGGATCAAGGGGGCCGGCCGCCGAATCGCCGCCCGGTAACGTGGGGAGCATGAGTGAGCCCCAGGACGTGCCGCAGAGCAAGCAGTACCTCGCCGAATTCCTGGACGGGCCCTTCGCCGGACGCACCGAGCACCGCTTCCTGGTGGACGGCGCGCATGACGATGAGATCAGCGAGATGGCCGCCATTGGCGGCCAGGAGCGCCTGTTCTGGTACGTCGCGGGGGAGAGCCACGACTTCGACGGCCTGCTGCACGTCAAGTACACCTGGGACCGCCGCGACAGCGACGACCTGCAGGACACCACGGACGTCGAATCCCGCCGCTTCTAGCCAGCACATTCCGGCGCGGATTGCCCGTCGTAGCGCGCAACCCGCGCCGGAACGTGCGCTACCTGGGCATCTGCGCGAGCGGTTAGGCCCAGCCGAGCTGGTGCAGACGCTCGTCGTCGATTCCGTAGAAGTGCGCGATCTCGTGCACGAGCGTGACATGCACCTCGTCGCGCAACTCCTCCTCGTCGTCGCAGATGGCGAGTAGCGGCTCGCGGAACAGGACGATCCGGTCCGGCATCTCGCCGTACCCGTAGCGGTCCCGCTCGGTGACCGCTGTGCCCTCGTAGACGCCGAGGGTGTCGAGCGTGCCGTTCTCAGGACGGTCCTCGACCACGAAGATCAGGTTGTCGAGCCCGTCGACCATGTCGTCGGGCAGCGCATCCAACTCCTCGACGACGAGGCGCTCGAAGTCCTCCGCCGACATCTCCAGCATCATCGGGGGTCGTTCCCGATGGGCCTGTCCGTCATCCGAGGCCCGCGGACCCCCGGTCGCCGTCGGTCGCCCCCGCAATCGGCTTCCGCGACAGGTGGACGGCACCGTCGTGGTTCCGTGAGGTGGCGGCGGCCACCGCTGCCGTGTCGTCGGCCTTCGTGTAGGCGTGCCGCAGGTGGACCGGCTCGGGAGCGGAGTCGCCGAGCTTCGCCTGCCTGCGGCGGTAGACGAGATTGAGGGTCTCCACCACGACGGCGAAGGCCATCGGTCCGTAGATCAGCGCCTTGTCGACGTGGACGTCGAAACCGTCCGCGATGAGGAACGCGCCGATCAGGACGAGGAACGCGAGGGCGAGCATCTTGACCGTCGGGTGCCGGTTGACGAACGCGAAGATGAAGCGCGCCGAGAAGAGCATCACGCCGAAGGACAGCACCACGGCCGCGATGATGACCGGCAGGCTGTCGACCATGCCGACCGCGGTGATCACCGAGTCGAACGAGAACACGATGTCGAGAAGCAGGATCTGCACGAGCACCGCCCCGAAGCGCGCCGTCCCGCCTGCAGAGCCGTGGGACTCCGCGCCCTCCAGCTTCTCGTGGATCTCGGTGACCGCCTTGTAGACGAGGAAGAGGCCACCGAGGATCAGTACCAGGTCGCGTCCCGAGAAGCCCATGCCGAACAGCTCGAAGAGGTCATCGGTCAGCGAGATGATCCATGCCGCTCCGAACAGCAGCAGGATGCGCATCGCCATTGCGAGGGTGAGCCCGAGATTGCGCGCACGAGCTTGCTGCTCCACCGGGAGTTTGCTCGCGAGGATCGAGATGAAGATCACGTTGTCCACGCCGAGGACGATCTCCAGCACGAAAAGCGTCAGGAAGGCGACGAGGAGGTCAGGGGTGAAATCCACGGAAAAGTCCACCCGGAAACTCTAGGGACGCAGCGTCCCGTGAACCTGAGCAATCCCCGACCGTGGAATAGAAGATGGGGCTTGACGCCCTCCGGCTGACGCGGCGACGCCAAAGGGCGCGCTCATTCGGGGAATGCGCGTGCGAACCGCGCGCGGAACACCCGCGGAACTATTGGGGTGGACGACGGGACTTGAACCCGCGACATCCGGCACCACAAGCCAGCGCTCTACCACCTGAGCTACGCCCACCATGACCCGCCCGCGAGGAGCGGGATCGCCGCTCGCGGGCGGAGAACCGCGTCGCGAGCCAATCGATTCTACAGCCGCGCGGAGAAGTCTTCGACCACGGCCGCGGCGACGGCCTGCACCTGTTCGGTGGTGGGGCCCGGGGGTGCCACGAAGGCGGCCTTCCGGTAGTACTCCAGCTCCCGGATCGACTCGAGGATGTCGGCGAGCGCACGGTGGCCGCCGGCTTTCTGCGGAGCGTTGAAGTAGATACGCGGGAACCAGCGGCGGGCGAGCTCCTTGATGGAGGAGACGTCCACACTCCGGTAGTGCAGCCAGCCGTCGACGCGCGGCATGTACTTCGCGAGGAACGACCGGTCGGTGCCGATCGTGTTGCCCGCGAGCGGGGCGGTGCCGGAGGCGGGCACGTGCCGCTGGATGTACTCGAGGACCCGGAACTCGGCGTCGGCGAGGCTCATGCCGTGCGGGATCTCGTCGAGCAGGCCCGACGCGGTGTGCATGGTCGTGACCACCTCGCCCATGTTGTCGAGCGCGGTCTGATCAGGCTTGATGACGAGGGACAGGCCAGCGTCGACGGGGTGCAGGTCGTAGTCGGTGATCACCACCGCCACCTCGACGAGTTCGTCGATGGCGAGGTCAAGCCCCGTCATCTCGCAGTCGATCCAGACCAGTCGTTCGGAGCCGTTCGTCACCGTCCGAGTCTAATGACGCCCCCGGGCACAGCCCGGCGCGGGCCTTTCCTAGACTGAGGAGGTGGTTCTCGCGATGGTCGGCCTGCTGTTCGCCAACGGCGTCTGGAACCTCGTCGTGTGGCCGGCCTTCTTCCGGCGCATCGCGCGCGACCCGCGCTCGCGCGATGCCGCAGGGCGCCGCACACGCTTCTTCGCGGTGCATGCGGTGCTGGTCGCGGTGTCGCTGCTGATCGGCGCCGCGTCCCTCGTCACGGGGATACTGGTTCTGGCGTAGCCGACCGCGTCTCCCCAAGGACCCCGGCTATCAGTGCCGCGGCGGATGCGGTGGCGGTGAGCGAGAACGAGCCGGTCAGCGTCTGGGCGGCCTTCCGAGCCTCGTACTCCGCGCGGAGCTGGCCGGGCCGGTTGGACGTGACCTCGCGGACGCCGAGGGCCAAGCACAGCTCGAGGTCCGCCGGATCGTCCACCGTCCAGACGCGCACGGGCGTGCCTGCGGCCACCCAGTCGGCCACGCGACCCGGCGTCAGTCGCACCCATTCGATGTCGGGTCCCGCGGAAAACCGGCCGTGGTCGATCGCCGCCAGAGCGGTGAGGTGGTCGGCGTGGTCCTCCTCGGTCAGGAGATGCAGGTCGCGGCGGGGCAGCACGTCGGCGAGGAGTTCGGCGGCGTTCAGGTCGAAGCTCATGATCGACACCTCGACGTTGCCGATCCGCCCGGCCTCGGGGTCCCAGCCCGCCCGACGGAGTTCGTCGAGCACGGCGACGACGAGGTCGTGCTCCCGCCCCGTGTCCGTCTTCAGCTCGATCGCCAGGAGGAGCGGCCGTTCGGCCTGGAGCATCAGATCGAGGAGCTCGGGAAGCGTCATGAGCTGATCCGCCGCATCCCCGAGCTCCGGGCCGATGGGGCGGCCTCGAAGGAGGTCAAGAGCGCGCAGCTCGGCGAGGAGCCAGTCCGCGATGTGTCCGCTGGCGGCGGTGGTGCGGTCGAGGGTGGCATCGTGCCAGCAGACGATGTGACCGTCCGCGGTGATTCGGACGTCGGTCTCGATGCCGTCGGCGCCGTCGATCAACGCCTGCAGGTATGCGGCGCGGGTGTGCTCCGGGTGCGCGGCACTCGCGCCGCGGTGCGCGAGGAAGCGCACAGGTGCCATCGGTTCCCTCTCCGGCCAGGTCACAGTTCCATCAGGCCGTTTCGCGATGAAGTCGGTGTGACCTGCGGGTGAATTCGCGATGAGCCGGAATGGAATATTGCCAGTGATGCCGGGCCCCGTCGAATCGACACGCGAGCAGATCCGGGCCGAGCGCGCCGCGTAGAATCGCGGGGCCGCCCCCGTAGCTCAGCGGATAGAGCAGGAGCCTTCTAATCTCTTGGTCGCAGGTTCGATTCCTGCCGGGGGCACGGGACTGCCGGCCGGGGGCGGCCTCAGCGGGTTTGCAGCGCCAGGCGTCCGGCCAGGAGGGCGAAGACGCCCGCGAAGCCGCGCCGCGTCCAGGCGGCGGCCCGCGGGCGTACGAGGACCTTCGGGCGCAGCCAGCCCGCGGCGAGACCGTACAGCGTGAACGTGCCGAGGGTCAGCACGACGAACGCCAGGCCGCCGGCGAGAGTGAGTGCCCGCCCCGTCGGCCCGGAGACGTCGAGCAGGCGCGGCAGGAACACGAGGAAGAAGATCGGCACCTTCGGGTTCAGTGCATTCACCAGGAAGCCGAGCCCGATCGTGCGCAGCGCAGACGGCGGCGGCCCGGTCGGGCGGTCGGAGAAGTGCTCGGAGTCGCGCCAGGTCCGCACGGCGAGGAACAGGAGGTACGCGACCCCCAGCCATTTGAGGATTTCGAAGGCGACGCTGCTCGCGAGAAGCAGGGCGGCTAATCCGCTGGCGGCCAGCACCACGTGCGGGAGGATGCCCAGCGCACAGCCGACGGCGGCGGAAACGCCTGCTCGGCCGCCATGCGCGATGCCGGTCGTCATCGTGAAGATCGCGCCGGTGCCGGGGATGGCGGACAGGGCGAGAGCGGTCAGCCAAAACTCGGGACCCACCTCGTGCCTCCCCCCTGAGCGCGGCGATCGGACGACCAGACTACCGGCCGCGCCGATGGCGAGCGGCTGTGCGCAGCCGCGGCGAAGGGTGTTGGCCGTGCCCGGTCCTGCGGACGGCTGACGACCGGTCGCCGGGGAACCGGGCAGGAGCCGGTCCGGTCAGGGGATGGTCGCCGTCGGGGCCTCGACGCGGGCAGGGCGGACGCCGGCCGTCGGCAGGTCGAGTAGGAGGGGGCTGTCGTCGGCCACTTCTCGTGGCGGCAGCCAGTCGTCCTGCTGGTGCTGCAGTCGCTGCTCGTCGGCGCGCTCCTCGCTGGCCCAGCGGGCGAGGTCGGCGGCGAAGGCGCGCGTGGCCTTGCGCGGCTTGCGGTGCCATTCAACGAGCCGGCTGCGGAACACGCCGAGCGGCCCGGCGAAGTCGGTGCTGTACGCCGAGGACGCGCGCCGCAGCTGCGCCACCTCGTGCGACGCCCACTCCGCGGCGGTGTCCGCGCCGGGCAGTGGCAGCAGCCGCATCCGCAGCTCGGCTTCGGTCGACTGCCGGTCGACGAGCGACCGCTCACCGGCCGGGGTGGTCGCCCAGGAGGTGGCATCGTGTGCCGAGTCGACGAGCGCCGCGATAACTCCCGCGGCGATTTCCCCGTCGCGCTGCGCCATCAACCGCCGCATCCCGCCGCGGGCGATCGCGGCGGCCAGCAGCCCTGCGGTCAGGACTGCGAAGAACGGAATCACCGCGCCCGACAGCACCGCTGCTCCCGCGTCGGACGAGAGCCACTGCAGAAACGCATCCCAGGCCGGCATGGCCCGCACTCTAGCGGTGCCCGGCCGCTCCGGTCAGCCGAAACGCAGGCAGTCCACCGCATCGTCGAACGACCAGAACTCTCCGACGGGCAGGAAGCCGCGCCCACTGGCGTGCAGGCGCTTGGCGGCATAGCGCTGCGGGTGCCCTTCCACCGCTGCGCCACCCGGCACCTGCTCGACGTAGCCGAGCACGGCGCCGGATGCGCGGGTCACGCGCCACAAACCGTTGTTCAGCTGGACGAAGCCGACGCCGGTCGGGCGGCGGGCGATGAGGGGAAGTGTGCTCGACATGACGTGCTCCTCAGTGTCCGGCAGCCGGCCCTGCCCCGGGATGATGACGCCAGGCTAGGAGGAGCCCCCGACACCGCTTCCGGCACGCTGGCGGCGGCTCCGCAGGCCGGCGGTCAGCCGGGCGCCGGGAGACGGGGCACGCGCGATCGCCAGGTCGGCGTCCACCGGCGGACCGCTGCGCGCGGTCTGCGCTACCACGATGCCAGCGAGCACGACTGCGGCGCCGAGCACCTGCGGCCCGGTCAGCGTCTCACCGAGCCACAGCCAGGCGGCGGCGAACGCGAAGACCACCTCTGCCGCGGCGAGGATCCCGCCGCGGGTCGCGCCGAGCCGACGGATCGCGAAGTAGCTGAGCAGGTAGGGCGCGAACGAGCCCATCACGATCACCCAGAGCAGCGCGACCCACACCGGGATGGCCCCGCCGGTGTCGGGCGCCGCCGCGGCGAACACCGCGGGCGACAAGTTCCACCAGCCACTCGCGACCGACCAGAACGCCGCCGCGAACAGCATCGACCAGAAGGCGAGGACGAGCGGCGACGACGCGGCCACCCCGCGCTGGCCGAGAAGGAAGTAGCAGGCGAGGGAGGCCGCACCGCCGATAGCCGCGACCACGCCGAACAGGTCGAGCGTCGCATCGCCGCCCTGCGCCACCACGGCGAGGCCGCCGACCACGAGGGCGATGGCGATCCAGAGCCGCACGCGAACCCGTTCGCCGAGCACCAGCCAGGCCACGAGCGCGACGAGCGGCACCGCGAGGTACTCGAGCAGCAGCACGATGCCGACCGGCACCCGGGCGATCGCGACCGCGTACAGCCACTGCACTGCGGCCACGCCGATGAGGCCGAGCAGTGCCGCCCGGCCCAGATCTCGGCGCGACAGCCGGAATGCACGCCGGTCGAGCACGAGCAGCGCCGCCCCGGCCAGCAGTGCGGAGCCCAGGCAGCGCAGGAAGGTCAGCTGTCCGGGGTCGATGCCCGCCTGGAGGACGACTTTGGCGACACTGCCGTTCGTGCCGAAGAGGATTGCAGACAGCAGCGCGTATACGTAGCCCAAGGTCAGCGGGCGCCGGTGCCGTCGACGGCGTGCGGCTCGATCGCGGCCAGCTCGTCGGCGGTGAGGGCCGGCGCATCGAGCGCGGCGAGGTTCTGGTCCAGCTGGGTCACGCTCGAGGCACCGATGAGCGCGGATGTGATCGCCGGCTGGCGCAGCACCCAGGTGAGGGCGAGCTGCGCGAGCGTCTGACCGCGGTTTTCGGCGATCGCCTGCAGAGCGCGGGCGCGCTCCAGGTAGGTGGCCGAGATGTTGTCGGCGGACAGGAACGGACTGTCGGCGGCGCGCGAGTCGGCGGGTACACCGGCGCCGAGGTAGCGGTCGGTTAGCAGGCCCTGGGCGA
>JAODAX010000098.1 GCA_025463675.1 Naasia sp.
GACGCGGAGGGGGAGCGCATGACCGACCCGGGGCTGGAGCTCGCGCGGTCTTCTCGGACCACGCCGGCGCCCCGATTCACACTACTGATGGCGGTGTACGGGGTGGCGGAATACCTGCCGGACTTCCTCGCATCCCTGGACGCCCAGGACTCCCTCGCCGATGTCGAGCTCATCTTCGTGTCGGACTCGTCGCCCGACGAGTCGGAGCGCATCATCTCCGCCTGGGTCGCCGCGACGGACGCCGACGCCGTGCTCCTCCGCCAACCCAACGGCGGCCCCGGCTCCGCACGGAACCTCGGGCTCGCCCGGGCCCGGGGGGAGTGGGTGTCCTTCCCCGACCCCGATGACGCCTACGGCCCGGGCTATCTCGCCGCCGTCCGTAGCGCGCTCGACTCCGCCGACCCCGCCCCATCCTTCCTCGCGTGCCGGCGGGTGCGCTTCTCCACCGACCCGTCCGCGACGATCGACGACCACGCGCTCGGCTACCGGTTCTGGGGCGGGGCGCGGACGGCGCGGCTCGAGGAGCAGCCGCGGTACTTCCACACGCACGTCTCGAGCGGCTTCTACCAGCGTCGGGTGATCGAGGAGAACGGGCTGCGCTTCGAGCCGCGGCTGCGGGCCGCGTTCGATGACGCCGCGTTCGCCGGCTGGTACTCGCTCGCCACTCCCGACCCGGACATGGCGACCGTGCCGGACGCCCGCTACCTGTACCGGCAGCGGGTCGACGGCAGCTCCGTGGTCGGCGGCATGTGGGCCAAGCCGGACAAGTACACGGCGATCCCCGAGTTCGGCTACCTGCCGCTACTGCGCGCGCGGCCGGCGCCGCCCCTCTGGGTGCAGAACCTGGTGCTCTACGACCTCGAGTGGTTCTTCATCGAGAACGAGCGGGAGGGGCACCCGACCACCCGGATCGATGAGGCCACCCGGCGCCGCTTCCTGGAGCTGCTCGACGAGGTTCTGGCCCTCCTCGATGAGCGGACGTTGTGGGCCTACTCGCCGCACGCGCTCGCGCTGCGCATCCGGATGGCGCTGACTGTGCGCAAGACCGGCCGCCTTCCCTGGCAGGAGGCGCGAGTCCGGGAGGGGGCGAGCGGCGTCTCGATCGCCTACTTCTCACTCACCCCGCCCGAGGAACGGCTGTACGTCGACGGGGTCCCGAGGAGCCCCGCCGCCGCCGCGACGGAATCGATCGAGTACTTCGGGAAGCGGTTCCTCTACGAGCGCCGGCTCGAGACCGCGGTGGCCGGCGCGGTGGTGCTGGAGGTGGGCGGCCGACCGCTTGTGTTCGCCCGCGACGATCCCGGCCATCTCGGCGGGGTGCTCTACCCGTGGTCGATCAGCGCAGGACCGCACCCCGCTGCGGCCGGCGACGCGGGGCGCGGCGCGCTGGGCGGCGCGTTGCGGAGGCTGCGCCGGACCCTCGGCCCTCTGGCCCGTCGAGCGCTCCTTCGGGGCCGGCGCTGACCCTCCGAGCCGCCGCTGAGGCGTGCGCCGCGTTGTGGGGATACGTCCCCCAGGCGGCGGACTGACATGCTGGGGGCATGCGTGGCATCATCCTCGCCGGAGGCACCGGCTCACGCTTGCACCCCATCACCCTCGGGGTCTCCAAGCAGCTCGTCCCCATCTACGACAAGCCGATGGTGTACTACCCGCTGTCGACCCTCATCGCGGCCGGTGTCCGCGAGGTGCTCGTCATCACGACCCCGCACGACGCGGAGGCCTTCCAGCGTCTGCTCGGCGATGGGTCGCAGTTCGGCATCGACATCACCTTCGCCGTCCAGCACGAGCCGAACGGGCTCGCGCAGGCGTTCGTCATCGGCGCCAACTTCATCGGCGACCACGAAGTGGCCCTCGTTCTCGGCGACAACATCTTCTTCGGCTCCGGGATGGGCACGCGCCTGCGCCGCTTCCACGGTCTCCGCGGCGGCGCGATCTTCGCCTACTGGGTCGCCGACCCGACCGCGTACGGCGTGGTCGAGTTCGACCGGAACGGCCGCGCGCTGAGCCTGGAGGAGAAGCCGGCGACGCCGAAGAGCAACTTCGCCGTGCCCGGCCTCTACTTCTACGACAACGACGTGGTCGAAATCGCCCGCGGCCTCGAGCCGTCGGCGCGCGGCGAGTACGAGATCACCGACGTGAACCGGGCCTACCTCGAGCGGGGCACCCTCCAGGTCGAGGTGCTGCCGCGCGGCACCGCCTGGCTCGACACCGGCACGTTCGACTCGATGACCGACGCCAGCGACTACGTCCGCACCATCGAGCGCCGACAGGGGCTGAAGATCGGCGCACCGGAGGAGATCGCCTGGCGGCAGGGCTTCCTCACCGACGACGAGCTGCGGGACCGCGCCGGGACGCTCGTGAAGTCCGGCTACGGCCAGTACCTCCTCGGTCTGCTCGAACGCGGCAAGGACAACTGATGGCGAAGCTCCTCGTCACCGGCGGGGCCGGCTTCATCGGCTCCAACTTCGTGCATCACGTGCTCGGCACCACCGACGACACGGTCACGGTGCTCGACAAGCTGAGCTACGCCGGCAACCTCGCCTCCCTCGACGGGCTGGACGAGCGGCGCCTCCGCTTCGTGCGGGGCGACATCACCGACGCGGAGCTGGTCGGCGAGCTCATGCCGGAACACGACGCGGTCGTGCACTTCGCGGCCGAGAGTCACAACGACAACTCGCTGCACGACCCGCGGCCGTTCCTGGACACCAACATCATCGGCACCTACACGCTGCTCGAGGCGGTCCGCCGGTCCGGCGTCCGGCTGCATCACATCTCCACCGACGAGGTGTACGGAGACCTGGAGCTCGACGACCCGCAGCGGTTCACCGAGACGACCCCGTACAACCCGTCGAGTCCCTACTCCTCCACCAAGGCGGGCAGCGACCTGCTCGTCCGCGCCTGGGTCCGCTCGTTCGGTGTGCAGGCCACCATCTCGAACTGCTCCAACAACTACGGCCCGTTCCAGCACGTGGAGAAGTTCATTCCGCGCCAGATCACGAACGCGCTCCGCGGCGAGCGGCCGAAGCTGTACGGCGCCGGCGCCAACGTGCGCGACTGGATTCACGCCACCGACCACTCCTCCGCGGTGCTCACCATCCTCGAGAAGGGCGCGATCGGCGAGACGTACCTGATCGGCGCCGACGGGGAGAAGAACAACCGGGAGGTCGTCGAGCTGATCCTCGCCCTCCTCGGCCAGCCGGCCGACGCCTACGACTCCGTCACCGACCGCGCCGGCCACGACCTCCGCTACGCGATCGACTCCACCAAGCTGCGCACCGAGCTCGGCTGGGAGCCGGAGTTCCGCGACTTCGAGGCGGGCCTCGCCGCGACCATCGACTGGTACCGCGACAACGAGGCCTGGTGGGCGCCCGCCAAGGACGGCGTGGAGGCGTTCTACGCGGCCAAGGGCCAGTGAGCCGGATGAGCTCCGGAAGCCCGGCGAGCGAGCCGTTCGGCCGCCCGCTCGCGGTGCGCGGCACCGCGATCCCGGGCCTCCTCGTGGTCGACCTGCCGGTGCACGGCGACGCCCGCGGCTGGTTCAAGGAGAACTGGCAGCGCTCCAAGATGGGAGCTGTAGGACTGCCCGACTTCCGCCCGGTGCAGAACAACGTCTCGTTCAACGACAAGGTCGGCACCACGCGCGGCATCCACGCCGAGCCATGGGACAAGTACGTGTCCGTGGTCTCGGGCCGCGTGTTCGGCGCGTGGGTGGACCTGCGCGCCGGCGACAGCTTCGGCACCGTGTTCAGTACCGAGATCGACCCCGGCACCGCCGTGTTCGTGCCGCGCGGCGTCGGCAACGCCTTCCAGACGCTCGAGCCCGCGACCGTCTACAGCTACCTCGTCAACGACCACTGGAGCGCGACCGCCGAATACACGTTCCTCAACCTCGCCGACGAGGCCGCGGCCATCGCGTGGCCGGTGCCGCTGGCGGAGGCGGAGCTCTCCGACAAGGATCGCGCCCACCCGCGGCTCGCCGACGTCACGCCGATGGGGGAGCGGAAGGTGCTCGTGCTGGGGGCAGGCGGACAGCTGGGCCGAGCCCTGCGCAGTGCGCTGCCCGATGCCGAGTTCGCGGGCCGCGCGGAGTTCGACGTCACCGACGCCGCCGCCTACGCGGGCGTCCGCTGGCGCGACTACGGCGCGGTCATCAATGCCGCCGCGTACACCAAGGTCGACGCCGCCGAGACGCCGGACGGCCGCATCGCCGCCTGGGCGGCGAACGTCACCGGGGTCGGCCTCCTCGCCGCCGCGGCGGCGGAGCACGACCTCACCCTCGTCACCGTCTCCAGCGACTATGTCTTCGACGGCAGCCGCGAGGTGCACGACGAGGACGAGCCGGTCAGCCCGCTCGGCGTGTACGGCCAGACCAAGGCCGCGGGCGACGCGCTCGCCGCCACGGCACCGCGGCACTACGTCCTGCGCACCAGCTGGGTGATCGGCGAGGGCGCGAACTTCGTGCGCACCATGGCGGACCTCGCCGCGCGTGGCGTCCGCCCGGCCGTGGTGGGCGACCAGATCGGCCGCCTCACCTTCGCCGACGACCTCGCCGCCGGCATCGCGCACCTGCTCGCCGCCCAGGCGCCGTACGGCGTCTACAACCTGACGAACGCGGGCCCGCCGCAGTCCTGGGCGGACATCGCGCGCCGCGTGTACGAGCTGACCGGCTCCGACCCGGACGCGGTGACCGCCGTCAGCACCGAGGAGTACTTCCGGCACCGCGCCGCCGCCCCGCGACCGCTCAACAGCGTGCTCAACCTCACCAAGCTGGCGGCGACCGGCTTCCACCCGCGCGACGCGGACGACGCGCTGCGCGCCTACCTCTCCCGCTGATTCGCAACGTTCCCGCAGAATCGCAACCGCGCACCGTTGCGATTCCGCGGGAACGTTGCGTCTGCGGTCGACGGAGACGAGACGCCCGTCCGCGCGGTCCGCTAGGTTCATGTCTGCGACGCACCGAGTGCGGCGGGGCAGCGCTACAACCGCTCGCGGGGAGGTCTTGCGTGACGGATGGGGTGTGGGCCGGGGCGTCGCCCCGGCTCGAAGTCGCGCCTCCACCGGCGCGCACCTGGGCCCGTGGCTACGCGCACCGCTTGCTGTTCACCGACGTGATCGTCGTGCTGCTGGCTGTCGGAGGGTCGCACCTCTTCTGGTTCGGGGTGGCGTTGCGGCGGCTCGAGCGCATCAACGGGCAGCCGCCCAACTCGGCCAACTACTGGCTCATGTCGGTGCTCATCATCGTCGGGTGGCTGGCTCTGCTGGCGCTGTACGAGACGCGCGGCCCCCGCATCGTCGGCATCGGCGCCCTCGAGTACAAGCGCATCTTCGACGCGACCCTCACGCTGTTCGGCGTGGTCGCGATCATCGCCGTCGTCTTCACCGTGGTGGGCGCCCGCGGCTTCATCATCACGGCGTTCCCGCTCGGGCTCTTTCTCCTCATCTTCTCCCGGTGGGGCTGGCGGCAGTGGCTGGTGCGCAAGCGGCTCGCCGGGGAGCTGATGACCGCGACGCTCGTGGTCGGCTCGCGCTCGTCGGTGGAACACCTGATCGAGCAGCTGCGGCGCCACCCCGCGGCCGGCTACCGGCCCGTCGGAGTTGTCCTGCCACGAAGCAGACCGGGCGGACCGGTGAGTGGTCTGCCGGTGCTCGGCTCGGTCGACGACGTCGCCCGAATCACCGCCGAGCACGACATCGGCATCGTCATCCTCACGAGCTCGGACCATCTGCCTGCGCGCACCGTGCGGGAGATCAGCTGGTCGCTCGAACCCAACCGGGTCGAACTGGTCATGGCCCCCGCGATCACGGAGACGGCCGGCCCGCGCATCCACACCCGGCCGGTGGCCGGCCTGCCGCTGCTGCATGTCGAGTTCCCGCGGTTCGAGGGCGGCAAGCGGGCCGCGAAGGCGGTTTTCGACTGGCTGACCGCGGCGGTGCTCACCGTGCTCGCTCTTCCGGTGTTCCTCGTCCTCGCTCTGATCGTCGCGCTCGACAGCCGCGGGCCGGTCTTCTTCCGCCAGCAGCGGGTGGGGCTGAACGGCCAGTCGTTCAGGATGTTCAAGTTCCGGTCGATGGTCGCGAACGCCGAGGATCTGCGGGCGGGTCTCGAAGAGCACAACGAGAGCGACGGCCCGCTCTTCAAGCTCCGTCAGGATCCGCGAATCACGCGATCCGGACGGTGGATGCGGCGGTTCAGCCTTGACGAGCTGCCGCAGCTGATCAACGTCTTGCGCGGCGAGATGGCGATCGTGGGCCCGCGGCCGCCGCTCGTGGAGGAGGCCGCGCGCTACGAGCCGGACGTGCGCCGGCGACTGCTGGTGAAGCCTGGGATCACCGGGCCGTGGCAGATCTACGGGCGCAGCGACCTCTCCTGGGAGGAGGGCGTCCGGCTCGATCTGTACTACGTGGAAAACTGGTCGATCGCGGGCGACCTCATCCTGCTCATGCGCACCGTCGGGGCGGTCCTGCGCGGCCACGGCGCGTACTGACGCCCGCGGACGGATGGATCGGCGGTTCCCCCCGTCCGGGGGCGCAGGCTATGGCACTATGGACCCGCGGTCCTGTGGGGGAACCGTGGCAGGGACGCGCGCCCGAGTGCGTCCGCATTGGGGGATCCGTTGGAGCTGCGCGATTACGTGCGGATTCTGCGCAAGAGCTGGGTGCTGATCCTGGCGCTGACCCTCGTCGGCGTCGCCGCGTCCGCCGCGTACTCGATCCTGGTCACGCCCCGGTAAGAGGCGTCCACGCAGCTCTTCGTGTCCGTGCAAACCTCCGAGACGTCGACCACCGGTGACCTCGCGCAAGGCACGAGCTTCGCCCAGCAGAAGGTGCGCTCCTACGTCGACGTGGTGACGAGCCCGCGGGTCCTCACCCCGGTGCTCGACGAGCTCGGGCTCGACATGACGCCGGCGGGGCTCGCGGCGCTCGTCGAGGCCAGCTCGCCCCTGAACACGGTCCTCATCGACATCGTGGTCGAGAACGAGGATCCGGCGCTGGCCGCCGAACTGGCGAACGCCGTCGGCGAGAGCTTCAGCAGCGTCGTCGTCAACGATCTGGAGTCACCGACCGGCGGCGGGCCGAGCCTTGTCAAGATGGAGACCATCGCGCCGGCGGTCGCGGCGGCCGCGCCCGTCTTCCCGAACATCCCCCTGAACCTTGCGCTGGGACTGCTGGTCGGTCTTGCTCTCGGCGTCGGAGCGGCGGTCCTGCGCTCGGTCCTCGACACCCGAATCCACGGGCCGCACGACGTCGAGGCGATCGCCGGGCACCCCATCATCGGCGGAATCAGCCTCGATCCGGGAGCCAAGAAGCGTCCGCTCATCGTGCACGTCGACCCCCGCAACCCGCGAGCGGAGTCGTTCCGCGCGCTCCGCACCAATCTGCAGTTCGTCAACATCGAGGGCGGCCCGCGCAGCATCGTCGTGACCAGCTCGCTGCCCGGTGAGGGTAAGAGCACGACCACGGCGAACCTCGCGATCGCGATGGCGGAGACGGGCGCCAAGGTCGCCATCATCGACGGCGACCTCCGTCTGCCGCGCCTCGCGGACTACATGGGCCTCGAGGGCGCGGTCGGCCTCACGGACGTGCTGATCGGGCGCGTCCAGCTCGCGGATGTGTTGCAGCGCTGGGGCAAGGGCTTCCTGTTCGTGCTTCCCGCCGGCCGCGTTCCCCCGAACCCGAGCGAGCTGCTCGGCTCGGCGGCCATGGTCCGGGTGCTCAAGCAGCTGACCGACCAGTTCGACTACGTGCTGATCGACGCGCCGCCGCTGCTGCCGGTGACCGACGCCGCCGTGCTCAGTAAGTTCACCGGCGGCGCCCTCGTGATCACCGCAGCGGGCCGCACCAAGAAGGGCGAACTCGCCGCCGCGCTCCGCTCGCTCGAGCAGCTCGGCAGCCGCGTGCTCGGCGTCGTGATGACGATGCTGCCCACCAAGGGGCCCGACTCCTACGGTTACGGCAACTACTACGGCAAGTACTACGGGTCGCTCGACCAGGTCGACGAGACGGTGAAGTCCTGATGTTCGGCGTGCCCGCGCAGTTCTCGATCGTCACCGTCTGCACCGGAAACCTGTGCCGGTCGCCCATGGCGGAGCAGCTGCTGCGCGCCCGGCTGGCCGACGTCTCCGGGGTGGCGGTCGGCAGTGCCGGGACCATCGCCCGAGCCGGTGACGCCATGCCGCCGCAGGCGGCAGCGCTCAGTCGCCAGTACGGCGGCGACCCGACCGCGCACGCGGCCCGGCGCCTCACCGAGCAGGTGCTCGAGGGGGCCGGTCTCGTCCTCGCCATGGCGCGCGAGCACCGCCGCGAGATCGTGACTCTGGTCCCGCGGGTGACCCGTGTGACGTTCACCGTGCGCGAGTTCGCGCGTCTGGCGGCCGCTCTCGACGACAGCGACCTGGCGGAGGTCGCCGCGCTGCGCGACGCGCGGTCGCGACTCGGCCGCACCGTCGAGCTCGTGGCGGCGAACCGCGCCTACGTCCCCATCCCGGATGACCCCTCCGACGACGACGTGGTCGACCCCTTCCAGCGCGATGACGCCACCTTCCAGCTCTCCGGGCGCCAGCTGGCCCCGGCGGTCGAGGCTGTGGCGCACGTCCTGCGTCGGGCCGCGCTCGGCGGACGCTGACGGTGGCGCCCCGGCGGTACGGCTCGACGTCGCGAGTGCGCAGGCTGTTGACGATCATCGGCGTGATCGTCGGGGTCGCCGTCACCGCGGCGCTGGTCGCCCTCGCGCTCGCTCGGACCGGGGCCCTGACGATCGACGCTCCGCCGACGGCCGGTGGAGACGCAACCGCATCCGCGCGGCCGACCGACCCGGCGAACCCGGAGCCGTCGGAGGCGCCCGGGACGCCCGTGGCCGCCGCACGCCACCTTTCGGCCTTCGACGAGCTGACCGCCTGGCGCTCCTACGGCGGCTCCTGCCCTGCCGACCCTGCCGCGGCGGAGACGACGACCGATGGCGGTGTGATCTGGTCGGGCCGGGACCCGGCTTCGGCAACCGGCGCAGCGGGGATCCTCCGCATCGAGGCGTCGAATCCCGGGCTGGTCTACCTGGTGAGCCAGGACCCGGCGAGCGACTGCGCCCCGGTGTACCTCGCGAGCTACAACGGCGGCGAGCAGTTCCAGGCCTACCCCGACCGGGTGGCCGGCACCTGGTACCTGGACGTGGCCGCGGCGCAGCTGCACGCGCCCGGCGGGCCTGTTCCCGGCCCCTGCACGGTCACGGCGATCGCGCCCCGCAACTCGGCGGAGGCGGCGGTGCTCTGCGCCGAAGGCGGCGTGAACCGCACCTCCGATGGGGGCGCGACGTGGGGACCGGCCCTCGCCGTCGAGGGCGCTCTCGCCCTGGACGACGCGGGAGCCGGCTACGTCGTCGCCGTAGCGGGCCGCGACGGCTGCGCCGGCGTTCAGGTCCTGCCGCTGGACGGTGCGCCGGACGGCGACGCGGGCGACCCGGGGGAGTGCCTCCCGGCCGAGTACGACGCGGCGAGCGTCGCCATCTCGTCCGGCGGGGACGCGGTGTGGGTGTGGGCGGGCGCGACGCTCGCCGTGTCGGAGGACAGCGGCCGCACCTGGTGAGGCGGCCTGGGGACACGGCGCCTGGCGAGCGCCCGACGGGTTCTTGTAGCCCCCCCCGGCTTGTGTCCGCGCTCGGTCCGCTCCAGGTGGACACGTCCGGCTGGAGCCGCAGCGCGGTCGCGTGCAGGTCACCCTGCGCTACGGCAGCCACAAGGCGACCGCCGGGCTGGATCGACCGTGGCGCCCTGCGTGAGGAGACGGTGGAGGAGATCGCGGCACTCGCCCGCCGCGGCGGCGTCCCGAGTTGCGCGGTCCGCCTCAACACGGTGTTCGACGGCAGTGCGCTCCGCCGCCAGGTCGGGCTCGACCCGCGTCAGGCCGTGGTGAGCGAGCACCTCACCGAGCTGCGCCCGGCCTGACCGTCCGACCGGTGCGGCCCACCGGACCGGCCTCGACCGGCCTCGACCGGCCTCGACCGGTCACACCGGTCGGGGCGGCCAGGGGCCGAGCCTGCTCTGGATGCGCTGCGCCAGCTCCTGCGTACTGAGGTAGCCCTGCGCGACCTCGCGGAGCATCGAGAAGGTCTCGTTGTCGCTGAACTGCACGGCTGCCCGGTTCAGTTCGAGGAACACGTTCGTCGCCAGCCACGCGAGGCGCTTGTTGCCGTCGAAGAGGGCGTTGAAGCGCGCGAGGCTCTCAAGCAGCACGGCCGCTTTCGCGGCGAGGGTCGGGTAGACGTCATGCCCGCGGTACCGCATCGTCGGGCGCTCGACGGCCGACATGAGCAGGCCCATGTCGCGCACCGACTCGCGGAGCGGTGCCTGAGTGAACGTCTCGATGATCTGGACGATGTCGTCGACGCTCAGATACTCGAACCGCGGTGCTTCTGACGGCTGCTGTGTCGCGAACGACACCGCTAGGCGCTCTCCAGACGGGACATCAGGTCAGCGTAGCGGGCGAGGTTGGCGTGGGTGCGGGCGGCGACGAACTCGGGGTGGTTGGGGCGCGGGGCGGCGAGTTCGATCGCCTCCGACGCCGCGCTGTTCTTGCTGAGCTGGAGCGTCTCCGCCAGGGAGGTGAGCAGGCGGTCCCGCTCTTCGCTGAGCCGAAGGGTCATCGCCATCCCCCGAGGCTATGGCGGGTCGACCCGGTCAGCCGGGAGCGCCATCCCCTCGTCCCGCGCCGTCCTGTCCCCAGTTCACGGGGCAGGATGGCCGGCTGACGGGGGTCGGTGACCGGGCAGCAGGGCTGCGAACTCCTCGAGCACGGCCGCCCGATAGACCGGCGGCGCGAATCGGGCGGCGGCCGCATCGGCGTCCCGGAGTGCGCGCGTGCGCGCGGCCGGCCAGTCCGCCGCGAGGGCGGCGAGCGCGTCGGCGAGGGCCTGCGCCTCGTCGGGGGGAACGAGGGTCGCGGCCTCCAGGCCGGCGACCGCCTCCGGAAGCCCTCCCGACCTGGCGACGACGACGGGTCGGGCGGAGAGCGCAGCCTCGACCGCCGTGTTGCCGAACGGCTCGTCCACGCGGGACGGCACGACCGCGACGTCGGCCGCCGCCAGCCGCGCCCAGACGGCCGGCTCGAAGCCGCGAAACACCACGCGCTCACCGAGCGGCGCCGCCTGCACGCGCAGCTGCTCCTCGTACCACTCGTAGCCGGGGAACACCGCACCGACGAGCTCCAGGCGTGCGGGAACGCCCGCACCGAGAAGTCGCGCGACCGCGTCGACCGCGAGGTCGACGCCCTTCCGCGGCGACAGGCGTCCCACGTAGACCACCCGCAGGCCGCCCTCGAGCGTTTCGCGCGGCGGCACGATGGCGGCCGGCCCGGGAACCCCGTTGTAGACGACCGCGCTGCGCCGGGCGAGCCGCGGGAACTCCGCGGTCACCACGTCGAGGCTGAATCGGCTGTTCGCGACGATCCGGGTGGCGGCGAGGAGAGGGAAGGCGAGCCCCCAGCGGATCGGCCGGGCGACCTCCCGCTCCGCCTCGTGCACGTGCACGAGGACCGGCCGGCGGGCGGCGCGCGCCACGAAGACCCACATCGGTTGCGTGAGGGTGCTCACGTACACGACGTCGGCGCGCGACCGTCGGAGGAGCCCGAGGATGCGGCCGAAGGCGAGCGCGCTGCCCAGGGCGAGCCGGACGAGCCCGAGCGGCCGCAGCGAGCTCTTCCGGAGCACCGGAACGTCCACGATCAGCGGCACACCGCCGCGTGCGCGGATCTCGCCGTGCAGCGGGCCGGTCGACGGGGTTGCGACGAGCACCCGCCAGCCGGCATCGGTGAGGGCGGTCACGGTCTCGAGCATCACCCGGTCGGAGCCGTACAGCTCCGCGGACGGGTGCGCGATGACAGCGGTGCGGACGGGGGAGGAAGTGGTCATGGATGGTTCCTCGGTCGGGGACGAGCGGCGCCGGGAACCCTCACGGTATCGGCGGTCGCCGCGACCGCACGTACCGCCGGCGGGGTTTCCGGCCCCCAATACGAGGCGCATCAGGCCTTCCGGTCGACCGGATACGGCTCGGCGGGGCTACTCTTTCGGCAACGATGCGGTTCGTCGAACCCGAGGACGAACGCGGGAAAGGAACCGGTGAGCACTCCGTCGACGCAGGCCGCGCGGCCCGGCACGGCGCGCGACGAGTCGTACCGCGATGTGCTCGGCCGCCTGGGCAGTGCACAGAAGAAGGCGGCCCGCGGCGCGCCGGCATACTCCGTCTACGTCAACCGCAGGCTCGGCCGATTCCTCGCCGCCTGGGCCTACCGAGCCGGACTCACCCCGAACGGCGTGACGGCGATCAGTGCCGTCTTCACCTTCGCTGCCATCGCGGCGATCGCCATCTTCCCGCCGAGCCTGCCGCTCGGCCTCCTCGTCGCCGCCGGCCTCGCCGTCGGCTACGCTTTCGACTCCGCCGACGGCCAGCTCGCCCGCCTCCGCGGCGGAGGAGGGCCCTCCGGCGAGTGGCTCGACCACGTCGTCGACTGCGTGAAGACCTCGAGCTTGCACCTCGCCGTCCTGATCAGCGTCTACCGCTTCTTCGAGCTCCCGAGCGACCTGCTGCTCCTCGTGCCGATCGGCTACGCCGTCGTCGCCGCCACCAGCTTCTTCGCCCAGATCCTCAACGACCAGCTGAAGGAGATCCGCGGCGTGCGCGGCGCCACCGCGGCGGGCGGCGGCACGCTGCTGCGCTCGCTGCTGGTGTCGCCCACCGACTACGGACTCCTGTGCCTCGTGTTCGCACTGCTCGGCGCCCCGCCCGTTTTCTTCCTCGTGTACGGGCTGCTGTTCCTCGCGAACCTCGGCCACCTGACGCTCGCCCTGCGCAAGTGGTTCCGCGACATGGTGGCCATCGATCCGCGGCACTCCTCCGCCGGAAAGGACTAAGGCCATGTCGGAGCCCCTGGACAGCACCGGAACGCGCGGCAGCTTCTTCGGTCGCATTCCGCGGATCGGCTGGTTCGCGATCGCCGCGGCGGTCGCCATCGCCATCGCCGGCATGGTGATCGCCGTCAACGTCAGCAACAGCGGCGGCTCGGCGGGCGCTCCCGGCCCGAGCGATTCGCCGGTGCCGACGGCCACGATCGAGCCGACGATCAGCACCCCGACGTCGAGCCCGATCACGCTCCCGACGCCCGCGCCGACCATCCCGCCGGGGGAGGTCACCCCGATCCCCGAGGCGACCACCCCGCTCCAGGGCACCGGCGCCGTCGACGAGAACGTCTTTTTCACCGTCACGAACGTCGAAGCCGTGCAGGGCGAGGCGGTCGGTCCCGGTGAGGTCGCGGGCCCGTCCGTCCGCTTCACCGTGGTCGCGGCCAACAACACCGGCGCCAGCGTGAACCTCGGCAACACCGTGCTCAACGCCTACTACGGGGACGACGAGACGCCGGCGAGCCCGCTCTCGGGTCCCGGCGTGCAGGCGTTCCCGACGGCGCTCGAGCCGGGGCGGCAGGTCACCGGCGTCTACGTCTTCTCGATCCCGACCGACCAGCGCGGCGCCGTCCGGCTGACCGTGGACTATTCGGTGGAGACCCCCATTCTCGTCTTCGAGGGCCCCGCACCCGCCTGACGCAGCCCGTGCCCGCCGGCGTGATCGGCGGTGTTCCAGCGGTGCGTCGGCGGTGCCCCGGCGCGGCCTCCCGCCGTACCCTCGCGCGGCCATCCGGCCGCGCCCTCGAGCGCTGCAGGTAGACAGATTCGTCTGTCCCCTCTAACTGGGGGCCGCGCGCACGGTGGCACGTCCCTAGCCTGGGCGTACCCGAAACGCTGTACCCGCGGCGTCGCCTACCCGAAAACCGAGGCTTACCCCCATGGGCCGAACCCGATCCTTCGGCGCGCGCTCGCTTGCGCTCGCCCTCTCCTCCGTCCTCCTCGCCAGCGGTTTCACGCTGGTGGGGGCGCAGGCGGCGACCGCCGACACTGCGCCCGCCGGCGGCGAGCCCGCGACGGTCACCAGCGACTTCCTCCCCACCGCGCAGGTCAACGGCGTGGTGTGGGCCCAGGAGGTGGTGGGCAACACCGTCTACGTGGGCGGTTCGTTCACCCAGTCGCAGCCGGCCGGCGCGCTCGAGGGCGTCGGTGTCGTCGCGAGGAGCAACCTCCTCGCCTACAACCTGACGACCGGCGTGCTGATCGACTCTTTCGCCCCGAACGTCAACGGGCAGGTGCGCGGCATCTCCGCGTCGCCGGACGGCTCGCGCATCTACGTGGTCGGCGATTTCGACAACATCGACGGGCAGACCCGATCGCGCGTCGCCGCGTTCGACACCGCGTCCGGGCAGCTCATCGCCGGCTTCCGTCCTGTCGCCAACTCCGTCGTCTACGCGGTCGACGCCACAGCCTCGACCGTCTACTTCGGCGGGACCTTCACCTCCGTCGACGGCACGGCCCGCTCGCGTGCGGCCGCCGTGAACGCATCGACCGGTGCCCTCACCGCCTGGGCGCCGCAGGCGGCGGACTACGCGGTCCGCGCGGTCGTCGTCTCCCCCGACGGCGGAAAGGTCGTCCTGGGCGGCGACTTCCAGAGCCTCAACGGGCAGACGAAGCCCGGCCGGGGCATGGGGGCAGTGGACGCGAATTCGGGCGAGTCCCTCCCGTGGGCCGTCGGCTCACTCATCTACAACGGCGGCTCGAAGGCCGCCATCTGGAGCCTCGCGAGCGACGGCACCAACGTGTACGGCACGGGCTACGTCTACGGCAGCGCGGCGACCGATGGCAACCTGGAGGGCGCCTTCAGTGCCCGCTGGTCCGACGGTGGCACCACGTGGGTCGAGGACTGCCATGGCGACAGCTACGGCGTCGCCCCCATGGGCGACGTGATCTACGTCGTCGGGCACCCGCACTACTGCGCCAACATCGGCGGCTACCCGCAGACCGACCCGTGGACCTTCCAGCGCGCCATCGCGTTCACCACGCAGGCCACGCAGACGATCACCGGCAACGCGATCGGCGGCAACTACTACAACTTCGCCGGCACCCCGGCGCCGAGCATGCTGCACTGGTCGCCCGACTTCCTGACCGGCACCTACACCGGCCAGGGCCAGGCGGCGTGGACCGTCACCGTGAGCGGCAAGTACGTGCTCATCGGCGGCGAGTTCCCCGGCGTCAACAACAAGCGGCAAAACGGCCTCGTCCGCTTCGCCATGGGCGACGTGGCGAAGAACACCGACGGCCCCCGGGTCTCCGGTGCCGACTTCGTCCCGGCGGCGGTGTCTCTCACCGCCGGCTCGGTTCGCCTCGGTTGGACCGCGAACTACGACCGCGACAACGAGAACCTCACCTACGAGGTCCTCCGCGACGGCATGGTGGTCAAGACCCTGCAGCAGTCGTCCGCCTGGTGGCGGCGTCCGGCGATGAGCTGGACCGACACCGGTCTGACGCAGGGCGCCGCGTACGAGTACCGGCTCCGGGTCAAGGACCCCGCCGGAAACACCGCGACCGGCGACCCGGTGTCCGTGACGGTGTCCGGCAGTGGCGCCGCGAGCGGCTACTCGAACGCGGTGGTGGCAGACGGCGCCACCAGCTTCTGGCGCTTCGGTGAGAACGCCGGCAGTGCCACCGTCTACGACTGGGCGGGCGCGAGCGACCTGACCGCCGGCCCCGGCGTGGGCTTCGGCGCCACCGGTGCCATTGCGGGCGACTCGAACACCGCCGCGCTCTTCGCCGGCACCAGCTCCGGGCTCGCGGCGACGCACACCCGGACCAGTGGCCCGAACACGTTCAGCCTCGAGGCGTGGGTGACGACCACCTCCCGGTCCGGCGGCAAGATCGTCGGCTTCGGCAACCGGAACACCGGCACCTCCAGCAGCTACGACCGCCACCTGTACATGGACGGCAGCGGCCGGATCCTGTTCGGCGTCTACCCCGGAGCGGAGCGGACCATCCAGACCGCAACCGGCTTCAACGACGGCGGCTGGCACCACGTCGTCGGGACGCTCAGCTCGGCCGGCATGCAGCTCTTCGTGGACGGCAAGCTGATCGGCACCCGCACCGACACCACCAGCGCCCAGGCCTACACCGGGTACTGGCGGGTCGGCGGTGACTCGGCTTGGACCGGGGACACCTGGTTCGACGGGACGATCGACGAGGTCGCCGTCTACGGCGCCGCACTCTCCGCTGCGCAGGTGGACAACCACTACGGGCTGCGGCTGGCCGCTCCGAACCAGGATCCGTCCGCCGAGTTCACCGCGACCCCGAACGGGCTCGACGTGAGCGTCGACGGCTCCGCCTCCACCGACACCGACGGCTCGCTCGTCAGCTACGCGTGGAACTGGGGCGACGGCTCGGCCGCCGACAGCGGCGCCATCGCGACGCACAGCTACGCCGCATCCGGCACGTACACGGTGACGCTCACCGTGACCGACAACAAGGGCGCCACCTCGACCTCCTCGAAGCAGGTCAGCGTGCTGGCGGCGAACGTCGCGCCCACCGCCGCGTTCACCGCCGCCGCCTCGAACCTGACGGCGACGTTCGACGCGACCGCGTCGAGCGACCCGGACGGCACCCTCACCGGCTACGCCTGGAACTTCGGCGACGGCACCACCGGCAGCGGGGCGACCACGTCGCACGCCTACGGCTCGGCCGGCACCTACACGGTGCAGCTCACAGTCACCGACGACCGCGGCGGCACCGCCACCACCACGCA
This sequence comes from Naasia sp., assembly GCA_025463675.1. Classification (GTDB taxonomy): domain Bacteria; phylum Actinomycetota; class Actinomycetes; order Actinomycetales; family Microbacteriaceae; genus Naasia. Next base: position 16,656 of record JAODAX010000098.1, read on the forward strand.
GGCCCTCACGGTCAGCGCGGTCGGCGGACCTTTCGCGAGCGACGCGTTCGGCCGGACCACGGCCTCCGGGCTCGGCACCGCCGACCTCGGTGGCGCATGGACCGTCACCGGCTCGGCGGCGAACTACTCCGTGGCTTCCGGCACAGCCCGGTTCACCACTCGGGCCGGCGCGACCCTGAACGGCTACCTGCCCTCCGTGTATTCGGCGGACACCGACGTGACCGCCACGGCCACCCTCGAGCAGGCCGCCACCGGCAGCGGCATCTACGTGCAGCTGATCGGCCGCAAGGTCGGCGCCAACGAGTACCGGGTCCGCGCGATCGTGGGAGCCGACGGCACGGTGCGTGTCGCGGTCGTCAACGGCGGCACCGTGCTCGCTCAGGTGAAGCCCGCTGGGCTCGTGGTGAACGCGGGAACCCCGCTGAAGCTGCGCCTCCAGGTTGTGGGCACCGGCACCACGTCGCTCAAGGCGAAAGCCTGGACCGGCACCGAGCCGGCCGCGTGGACCGTCGAAGCCACCGACACGACGGCTGCGCTGCAGTCCGCCGGATCGATCGGCGTGTCCACCTACGCCTCGGGGTCCTCGGCGGCGAGCACCGGCGTGCTCATTGACGACCTCGTGGCGCGCGCCTCCACCTCGGCGCCGCAGGAGCCGGAGGAGCCCGAGGAGCCGGCGAACGCGGCTCCCGTCGCGTCCTTCACCGCGACCCCGTCACACCTGACGGTCGTGGTGGACGGCAGTGCCTCCACCGACTCGGACGGCACCATCGTCGGTCGCACCTGGGACTGGGGCGACGCCACGGCGGAGGGCAGCGGCGTGACCGCCAGCCACACCTACGCCACCGCCGGCACCTACACGGTCACCATGACCGTGACCGACGACGACGGCGCCACCGCATCCGCGACCCGTACCGTCACGATGACGGCGCCGCCGGCTCAGGGCGGCGGCGTGCTCGCCGAGGACTCCTTCACACGGACCGTTCCGACCGGCCTGGGCGACGCCGAGACCGGCGGGGCCTGGACCACCACCGGCAGCGCGGCGAACTACTCGGTCAGCGGCGGCGCGGCACGCTTCGCCACTGCCCCGGGGATGACGCTCAACGGCTACCTGCCGGCCGCGGCGAGCGCGGACACCGACCTCACGGTCAGCGCGACGCTCCAGCAGGCGCCGACCGGCGGCGGCATCTACCTCCAGGCCATCGGGCGCAAGGTCGGCGCGGCCGAGTACCGCATCCGGGCGATCGTCGGCTCGGACGGAACCGTCCGCGTCGCCATCGTCAACGGCGGCACGGTGATCGCCCAGGTGAAGCCCGCCGGCCTCGTCGTGAACGCGGGCACCGCCCTGAAGCTCCGGCTGCAGGTCGTCGGCACCGGCACGACGTCGCTCAAGGCGAAGGCGTGGACGGGCTCCGAGCCCGCCGCGTGGACGATCGAGGCGACGGACTCCACGCCGGCGCTGCAGAGCGCCGGGTCGATCGGCCTGTCCGCCTACGCCTCCGGGTCCTCCTCCGCCACGACGGTCCTGTTCGACGACCTCACGGTCGTCCCCGCCGCGGCGGGGCCCCAGCAGCCGGAGGAGCCGCAGGAGCCGGCGAACGCCGCGCCGACCGCGTCGTTCACCGCAACCCCGGCGAACCTCACCGTGGTGGTGGACGGCAGCGCCTCCGCTGACGCCGACGGCACCGTGGTGTCCCGCAGCTGGAATTGGGGTGACGGCACCGCTGCGGGCAGCGGCACCACCGCCAGCCACACCTACGCGCAGGCCGGAACGTACACGGTGGGCCTCACGGTCACCGACGACGACGGTGCCACCGCGACCAGTTCCCAGCAGGTGACCGTCACGGCACCGCCGGCCGAGCAGGACGGCGCCATCCTCGCGTCCGACCTGTTCGAACGCGCGGTGTCCGGCGGGCTCGGCACCTCCGACACCGGCGGCGCGTGGACCCTCACTGGCGGAGCGGCCAACTTCGGGGTCGGCGGCGGCAGTGCCGTGCTGACCACGGCGGCCGGCCGCACCCTCACCGCGTACCTGCCGAGCGTCTCCTCGACCGGCACGGTGGTGCGCACGACGTTCGTGCTGCCGCAGGCGGTCACCGGCGGCGGGGTGTACCTGCTCGCCACCGGCCGAAAGGTGGGCAACGAGGAGTACACCGCGCGGGTCACCGTGTCGTCCACCGGCGCGGTCCGGATCGTCCTGCAGCGCAGCGGCACCGCACTGCAGACCGTGGCAGTCCCGGGCCTCACCTACGTGCCCGGGCAGGAGCTGAAGCTGGCCTTCGAGGTGACTGGCACCAGCCCGACCACCCTGCGCGCCAAGGTGTGGACCGGAACGGAGCCCGCCGCCTGGCAGGCGAGCGTGACGGACTCTACGGCCGCCCTGCAGACCGCCGGCGGTGTGGGCTTCAGCTCCTACCAGAGCGGCTCGGCGACGGCGACCATGCCGGTGCAGGTTCGCGAGTTCGCTGCGCGTATCCCCGAGTAGGAGCAGCACCGAGAAGGGCCGTCCGGAAAGCTTCCGGGCGGCCCTTTCTTCTGCGCCGATCGCCTATCGCAGTTTTCTGAACGAACGCCCCCATTTCGGGGGATCCAATTGCTATGGTGGCCGAACCCGAAAACCGGCGTCCCCCCGCCGCTCCTCACCACCCGAACCGGACGAGCCACCTCATGCTCCTGCGTACCCGATTCCGCGGTGCCTCCGCGACCGCTGTGACCGCGGCCGCCCTCGCGCTGATCGGATCCCTGCTCACCGCCCCCGCCGCCCACGCCGAGACCACTCCGGCCGCCGGCCAGCCCGCCACCGTCTCCTCGGACGCCCTGCCCACCGCGCAGGTGAACGGCGTGGTCTGGGCGTCCGTCGTGGTCGGCAACACCGTCTACGTGGGCGGCCAGTTCACCCAGGCCCAGCCGCCCGGCGCGGGCTCGGGTGTCGGCGTGCAGCCGCGGTCGAATTTGATGGCCTTCAACCTGACCACCGGGGCGCTGCTGCCCTGGGCGCCGGGCGCCAACGGCATCGTCCGCTCGATCGCGGCGTCGCCGGACGGCTCGCGGCTCTACGTCGGCGGCGACTTCACCTCGATCGACGGCACCGGTCGGAGCCGGATCGCCGCGCTCAACCCGAGCTCGGGCGCGGTCCTTGCCGACTTCCGGCCGTCGGCGAACAACTCGGTCTACGCGATTGCCACGAACGGCAACACCGTCTACTTCGGCGGCAGCTTCACCGCGATCGGCGGCCAGTCCCGCACCCGCGCGGCGGCGGTGACGGCCACCAACACGGTGACGGCCTTCAACCCGGTGATCCCCGACTTCATGGTCCGCGGCCTCGTCGTGGCGCCGGACGGCAGCCGGGTGGTGCTCGGCGGGTCCTTCTCGAGCCTCAACGGCGGCACCAACCCCGGCCGGGGAATGGGCATGGTCGACTCCGCGACCGGTCGGTCGAACCAGCCGTGGGCGGTGGGCCAGGTCGTCGTCAACTACGGCCAGAACGCGGCCGTGTGGAGCCTCTCCAGCGACGGCAGCAACGTGTACGGCACCGCATACGACTACCGCGCCGGCGACCAGGGCAACCTCGAGGGGGCCTTCAACGCCAGCCTCAACGGCGGCGCCATCAACTGGATCGAGGACTGCCACGGCGACTCCTACTCCACCGCGGCACTCGGCGACGTCGTCTACCTGGCCGGCCACCCGCACTACTGCGGCAACATCGGCGGCTACCCGCAGACGCCGCAGCCGTGGAAGAACCACAACGCGGTGGCGTTCAGCAAGGCGCGCACCGGCACCATCACCGCGAACACCGTCGGGGGCAGCAGCTACTTCAACTTCGCCGGCCGCCCCGCGCCGACGCTGCTCACCTGGTACCCCGACTTCACGATCGGCACCTTCACCGGCCAGAACCAGGCCGCGTGGAGCGTCTCGGCGGGCGGCAACTACGTCGTCTACGGCGGCGAGTTCCCGACCGTCAACGGGCAGCGACAGACCGGCCTGGTGCGCTTCGCCGCGCCCGACGCGGCCCCGAACGACGACGGTCCGCGGCTGTGGAGCAACAACTTCCGGCCGAATCTGCAGTCGGTGGCTCCGGGGCAGGTGCGCGTCTCCTGGCAGGCGAACTACGACCGCGACAACGAGGAGCTCACCTACCAGGTGCTGCGCAATGGCGCGGTCGCCTACACGATGAACGCGCGGTCCCGGTCCTGGTGGGACCGGCCGGTGTTCGAATGGACCGACACCGGGCGGACCGCCGGCTCCTCGGTGAGCTACGCGATCCGCGCGGTCGACCCGCACGGCAACACCGCGACGGGCACCGCCGTGGCGATCACCGTGTCGGGCGCCGATCGGGCCGGCGCCTACGCCGACACGGTCCTGGCCGACAACCCGCGTGACTACTGGCGCTTCTCGGAGACGAGCGGCACGGCCGTCGCGGACATGACGGGCCCGTTCCCGGTCACCGGCACGGGCGTCACCCGGAACGCTGGGGGCGCCCTCGCGGGCGACTCGGACCCGGCGGCGACGTTCGCCGGGTCGAGCAGCAGCTACGCATCCACCCGCACCTACGACGCGCTCGGCCACAGCTATTCGGTCGAGGCCTGGTTCCGCACCGATTCGACGACCGGAGGCAAGATCGTCGGCTTCGGGGATGCGGCGACGGGGAGCTCGGCGGTCACCGACCGCAACGTGTACATGAACGCGAACGGCCAGGTTCTCTTCGGCGTCGACAACGGCGCACGGCGCACCATCACGAGCCTGAACCGTTACAACAACAACGAGTGGCACCACGTCGTGGCGACGCTCGGCGCGAACGGCATGCGCCTGTACGTCGACGGAGCGCAGGTCGCCAGCAACTCGGGCGTCACGAGCGGCCAGGGCATCGCCGGCTTCTGGCGCATCGGCGGCGACTCGTCCTGGTCCGGCTCGGCCTGGTACCGCGGGTCGATCGACGAGGTGGCGATCTACGAGGCGCAGCTGAGCGCCGCGCAGGTCTCCGCGCATTACCAGGCGGGTCGCACCGGTCAGGGCGGGGGCGGCCAGCAGCCGCCCGCGAACAGCAGCCCGACCGCGTCCTTCACGTCCTCGACGTCCGGCCTCACCGCGTCCGTGAACGGCACGGGCTCGACCGACAGCGACGGCACGGTGGCCTCCTACGCCTGGACCTTCGGCGACGGCGCCACGGCGACCGGGGCGACAGCGTCGCGGACCTACGCAACGGCGGGCACCTACAACGTCACGTTGACGGTGACCGACGACGCGGGCGCCACCGGCACCACCACGCGCAGCGTCACGGTGACGGCACCGGGTGGCGGCGGCACGAACGCCGCGCCGACCGCGGCGATCGGCGGCACCATGAGCGGCGCAACCGTGAACGCCAGCGGTTCCGGGTCTCGAGACACCGACGGCACGATCGCGAGCTACGCGTGGGACTTCGGCGATGGAGGCACCGGCACCGGGGTCACCGCGTCGCACACCTACACGCAGAGCGGCAGCTACACGGTTCGCCTGACGGTGACCGATGACGACGGGGCGACCGGCACCGCCACCCGGACCATCAGCGTGACGGTACCGGGCGGCGGTGGCGGCGCGAACGCGGCGCCGGTGGCCGCGATCGGCGGGTCTCTCAACGGCCGCGCGGCGAATGCGAGCGGCGCAGGCTCCCGCGACACGGACGGCACCATCGTCTCGTACGCGTGGAACTTCGGTGACGGCGGCACGGCCACCGGCGTGACGACCACCCACGTGTACGCGTCCGCCGGCACCTACACGGTGCGGCTGACCGTCACGGACGACGACGGCGCCACCGGCACCACCACCATGAGCATCCGCGTCAACTGACCGACCGGAACAGGAACGCCCGCTCGCCCCTCGGCAGGCCGCGCGTTCCCTTCCCGCTCCCGCGCGCACATTCCTCGAGCGAGTGACCCCGCCGGCGGAGGGCGGCGGGACCAGATCAGACCTCGGGCGACCCGTTCGACTCGTCGGCGAGTCGCTGGACCGTCGGGTCCGGCGTCGCCGTGCGGCGGCGGGCCAGGTCGCGTCGCACGTACAGCAGGTTCGGGACCAACTGGCACAGCAGCGTGCTGATGGCCGAGCCGATGATGGGCCCGCCGGCGCCGATGATGGGGATCAGGTACCAGGACAGGCCGAGGTTGAGCGGCACCAGGATCAGGATGGGGATCACCTGGAATTTCAGGCCGCGCTCATCCGTCATGTACATGCCGACCGGGTATTTGGCGGCCTGCAGGGCGACGAAGGCGACGAACCCGCCGACGAGCCACCCGTCGAGGTGCAGCTGGCCGTCGGAGACGAACTCCACCAGCCACGGCGAGACCACGGCGAGGGCGAGCCCGGCGGCGAGGCCGAGCCCCAGGAACCACAGGGTGGGCTGGACGGGGGAGCGCACCTGACCCTTGGCGCGGGCCTTCGCGTAGATCGGCCACAGGGCGAGGCCGGCGGTGGACACCGTCTGCAGCACGATGCCGAACAGTTGCGAGGCGAGGTTGTACTGGGCGAGTTCCTCACCGGTGGTGAGGTGGCTGAGCAGCAGCCGATCGGTCTGCATGGCGATCGGCAGGGCCAGGAACTGCACCATCATCGGCCAGGCGACGTTCATGATCGGCACGCCCGGTGCGCTCTTGACGCGCGGCACTTCGCGCATCGCCTTGCCGACCTGAGGGTAGATGAGGCGGGCGCCGATGGTGAGGCAGGTCAGCGAGACGAGGGCGCTGCCGAGGAAGGAGAAGATCGCGAGGAAGCCGCCGGCCGGCGCCGAGAGGAGGATGCAGGCGCCGACGGACAGGATCATGAACGGCGCCACGATCGCCTGCGCGGCCACCTGGATGGTGTTCCGCTGCATGCCCACGAGGATGCGCTGACCGACGGTGATGGGCAGGGCCGCCGCGAACACGAGCAGGCAGACGAGGGCGGTGATGCTGCCGGATTCGGGGAGCAGGCCGTTGCCGAGCAGCAGCGGCCACGCCCCGAGCGCGGTGATGAGGATCGCGACGGACGCGATGACGGCGGAGGAGATCAGCAGCGCGCGCCAGGCGGTGACGATGGTGCGGCGCACTTTGAGATCGTTGCGCGGGTCGGAGGAGCCGGCGATGGTGTTGATGATCACCGCGGAGATGCCGAGGTCCGCGAACGGCAGCAGGTTGGGGAGGGCGGTGAGCAGCCCGTACTGGGCGTAGGCCTCGGTGCCGTAATGGCTGATGATCAGCCGGCTGGTGAGGATGCCCAGAATCCCGGAGAGCACCATCACGCCGACCTTCATGACCGCCGGTGCGCCGACCGCTTTGGCGGTGCTGCGCGTGCCCGCGCGTTGGGCGCGCTCCTCGGCGGTGGTCATCGGGCGGCTCCCGCGTGCTCGGTCGCGGCGCTGCGGTCGACAGCGAACAGCCAGTCGTCGGCGGCCTCGCGCCCGTCGACGGCGGGCAGAGTGGCGAGCACTTCGATGGCGGGCCGGGCGGTGGCCAGCTGGTCGAGGATCGCCGCCGCGAGCTCTTCGGGCGCGCTGCGCGGACGGATGACGCCGTGCCCGTGTTCGGCCAGCCACCGAGCGAGGCCGGTCTCCGTGGTCGTCACGATGGAACAGCCGTAGGAGAGGCCTTCGACGATCGGCAGCCCGACCTGTTCCCGCCAGCGCGGGGTCGGCTGCGAGGGCAGCACGACCACCTGCGCCGCAGCAACGGTGCGAAACAGTTCCGCGCGCGGCGGATCGAGGAGCAGGTCGATGCTCGCGTCCTCGGACTCGGCGACGCGGGCGTCCGCCTCGAGTCGGCCCTTGCCCACGAGGGACAGCCGGGTGCCCGGGCGGGCGGCCACCACGTGCGGCCAGGCGGCGAGCAGCAGGTCGAAGCCTTTGCGCTCGGTGAACGCGCCGACGAAGGCCACGCGGTCGGGATCCTTGACGGGCGCCTCGGCGACCGCCGGAGCGGGCAGGGCGGGGATGACCACCTCGGGCCGCTCGACGGCGGGGAAGAGGCTGCGGTACAGGTCGCGCGCGGAGTCGGTGCCGTAGACGACCCGGTCGATGCGCTTCCACACGTAGCGGCTGAGCGCACGATCGCGCACGGCGCGGATTCGGCCCCGGGCGCCGCGGTGGTCGCTCGGATCGCTCCACGGGCTGCGGTTCTCGATGGCGTAGGTGACGACGGTGATGCGCTTCCCGGTGAGCAGGCGGCGCAGCCGCAGGACGGCCAGCACGACAGCGGTGCGGCGGGTGCTGTGCAGCATGAGCGGCTCGTTGACTTCCAGCTCGCGCACGGGGGAGGAGGCGAGCAGCCGGGCCGCGTCGATCGGATCGGCGCGCAGGAGCTCGAGCCCGTGCGTCAGCTGCTCGTCGAAGTCGTACCGGCGGTTGGTGTAGAGGATCGCGGCGGGCGCGAAGCGGTGCGCACGCTCGAGGTGAGCGGTGCGCACGATGTCATAGAGGCGCGCACGAGAATGCGTGATGCGCGACGAGAGGAAAGAATTCACGGATCGGGTTTTCCGTTTCGTATGGGTTATCCCATTCTTCCGACTTTCCCGCTCAGCGCTATGCCGCTTTCGGGGGTGATCGATAGCGGCATTCCCGCATTCCCGCATTCGAGCGCGTTCGCGAGCCGCGGAAGGCGTGTGCCGGCGCTCCCGTATCCTTGCGTCTGCGCTCGAACGGGCGCGGGAGGAGGACGCGTGACGAACCGGCCGCTGGTCGTCCAGGCGTCGTTCCCCGCACCGCGCCCGACCACCAACCCGTACATCGTCATGCTCGCCGATGCGCTGCGGGCGACCCCCGGCGTGCAGTTGAGGTTGTTCAGCTGGCGCAGCGCCCTCTTCGCCCGGTACGACGTCTTCCACCTGCACTGGCCGGACATCCTCGTCCGCGGGCACGGCCGCGGGAAGACGGCCGTCCGCCGGATCCTCACCGCGCTCCTGCTCGCGCGGCTCGCGATCACGCGCACCCCGATCGTGCGCACCGCCCACAACCTCGCCGCGCACGAGCAGCAGCCGCTCTTCGCACGCGTGCTGCTCGACGCGTTCGACCGGCGCACCGCGCTGTGGATTGCGCTCAACCCGGAGACCATTTTGCCGGAGGGGCCGCAGTCCGTGGTGATCCTGCACGGGTCGTACACCAGCTGGTACGCCCAGCACCCGAAGCCGGCACCGGTGCCGGGCCGGCTCGCCTACTTCGGCCTCATCCGCCCGTACAAGAACGTGGAGGGGCTGCTCCGCGCGTTCGCCGGGCTGCCCGACCCGGAGCTGACTCTCGAGGTCGCGGGGAACCCGAGCGCCGAGCTGCGCGCACCGATCGATGCGCTCGCCGCCGCCGACCCGCGAACGCGAGCGCAGCTGCGGTTCGTTCCCGATGCGGACGTCGCCCGCGTGGTGGGGGAGGCGGAGCTCGTGGTGCTGCCGTATCGAGAGATGCACAACTCCGGCGGCCTGCTGCTCGCACTCAGTTTGGACCGGCCGGTGCTCGTGCCGGCGACGCCCGCGAATGCGCGCCTCGCCGACGAGGTCGGCGCCGGCTGGGTGCACCTCTACTCCGGCGACCTGACCGCGGCCGCGCTCGCCGAGGCGCTGCGGGCGGTTCGCGCCACCGCGACCACGCGCGGCGAGCGCCCCGACCTCTCCGCGCGAGAGTGGGCGGACGCGGGCATCCGGCACCTGGCCGCCTACCGCCGCGCGATTGCCGGTCGGACCGGACGGCGGCACCCGTAGCGCGGCAGCCGCCGGAAACTGAGCGCGGCCCGGAGGCGGCGCTACGAGCGCTTGTACTCCGTATAGATGTAGCCGAACGCGCCCAGCAGCATGCCGGCGCCGCGCGCCCAGGTGCGCGCGCCGCGCGCCTGGTGGGTGAGGTTGCCGGTGACCGCGCCGAGCAGGGCGCGCGCCCCGCCCGCGACCGCCCGGCCGAGCCCGTTACCCACCAGCTTCACACGAAGTGCCAGCCGCTCGGTGCCGGGATTCGCGACCACCAGGGAGGTGCGGGCCCAGTGGTTGCCGCTGCGCAGCGCTCGCTTCAGCACCCACTCGCGCGTGGCGCGCTTCGCCGGCACGACGTCGACGACGATCGCCTCGTTGCACCACACCATGCTGCCGCCGGCCCTGAGGAACTGCAGGGTGAAGAAGGTGTCGCCCCCGCCGGTGAGCCCGAACTGCGGGTCGAAGCGCACCCCCGTGCTGCGCACGGTGTGCAGGTCGAGGAGGAGGTTGTTCGTCGCAGCCACCTGCACTGCGGTCCCGGTGGGCATCCGCCGCCGGTCGAAGAACCGCCCGGCGGTGACCCACGGGCTGAGTGGCACCTCGTACTCCGAAATCACGGGGCCGACCACCGCCGTCGCGCCGCTCGCGGAGTACGTCTCGAGCAGCAGCGGGAGCCAACGCTCGGAGGGGCGCTCGTCGTCGTCGATGAACACGAGGACGTCGTCGCCCGCCGCGGCGTCGAGTGCGCGATTGCGGCCCGCGGAGATGCCGGGCACCGGCTCGTGCTCGTACTGGACGGGGACGCCCTGGGCTTCGGCCGACGCCGCGAAGCGCTCGACCGCGGTGCGGGCACTGCCGTCCGGGTCGTTGTCGACGACGACGATGCGCGGACGCCACGCGCCGGTCACCAACGCGGCCTGCGCCGCGAGCAGCGGGAGCGCGGCCGCGATGTCCTGCGGACGCTTGTAGGTGAGCACGGCGATCACGACGGATGGCGCGGAAGTTGCGGGGGGCGTCACGGTGTCCTCAGGAGCTCGGCGGTGCCGGCGGGGCGGGCGCGGGAAGCGCCCCATAATTATGCCGACGGGCCCCGGCACCTCGCCCGCCCGCAACCAGGGGGCACGCCCGCCGCAGCGCCCCGCGGAAGGACGCATGACCATCCCGCCCAACGGCACGCCGAGCGCCCGCCCGTCTGACGACTCCGGCCCCACCGCCCGCCGCGACTCTTCGGGCCTCGCCGGGCTCGCCGTGCTGGTCGTCAACTACGGCTCGTCGGAGCTGCTTGCCGAGAACGTGGCTCCGCTGTCGCGGCGCGCTGCCGCCCTGCGGATCGTCGTGGTGGACAACTTCACCTCTGTCGAGGAGCGTGGGCGCGTCGCGGCGCTCGCCGCGGACGAGGGATGGAGCACGGTGCTTCTCGACGACAACCGCGGTTTCGGCGGGGGCATGAACGCCGCCGCGCAACGCGCCTTCGAGCTGGGCGCCACGGACGTGCTGCTCCTCAACCCGGACGCCGCCATCGAGCCGGCCGCGATCGCCGCCCTCCTCGCGGCCGTGCGCGCGGAGGAGGACCTGATGGTCGCCCCGCGCATCATCACCCCGGAAGGGCGGGTGTGGTTCGCCGGCAGCGACGTCTACCTCGCGGATGGCCGGGTGCGCTCACGCGCCCGCGCGGTGCCGGGGGCCAAGCAGCCGTGGCTGACCGGCGCCTGCCTGCTGCTCTCGCGCCGCCTCTGGGAGCGCGCCGGTGGATTCGACGAGGAGTACTTCCTTTACTGGGAGGACGTGGACTTCTCCCGCCGCGTGGTGAACGTCGGCGGTCGGCTCGCCGTGATCGACGAGGCGGTGGCGGTACACGATCAGGGCGGCACCCAGGAGCGCGCGGGCGCGGCGAAGTCGGCCGTCTACTACTACTACAACGTCCGGAACCGGCTGCTCTACGCGGTTCGCCACCTCGACGCGGCCGGCGTCCGGCGTTGGCGCCGCACCGTGCTGCCGACCGCCTGGGAGGTGGTCACCCGCGGCGGCCGCAAGCAGCTACTCCGCCACCCGCGCGGCACACTGCTGCCGGCCGTGCGCGGGGTGCGCGACGGCCTGCGGGCGTCGCGGGCGGCCGCCCGAGGCGGCCGAACCCGCGGCTGATCAGGTCTCCCCAGTACGGGGGAGATCCGATGGCCGAGGCTGGACGGCGATGCGGCGACCTGAGAGTCTGGCACCCTACGTCCCCGACGGAGCACCACCGTCTCGCCGCGCCTCAGTCGCCACGGCGTACCCGAATAGGAAGGCTGATCGTGATCGCTGCCATGCAGTCGCCCCTGTTCGGCCGCCTTCTCCGCGCGAAGATTCCCGTGTCGACGGCCGTAGTGCTGCCCGAGTTCGAGATGCCGAAGGCGCGGGTCACCGCCGCGCAGCACGCGGTCCGGGCGCTCGGCATCGGTGCACTTCTGCTCTTCGCGGTCACCATTTTCTTCCCGTACCTGGTCGGGCTCGTCTTCCCCCTTCCCTACGTGGTGTTCGGCGCTCTCTGGGTGTACGGCGGCACGGAGGTCCTTCACCGTTTCGGCCCGCGCCTGCTGTTCTTCGGCTGGGTGCTCGTCCCCGGCGCGCTCGCCGCGTTCACCTACCGGCTGTTCTCGCAGCCGCCCGGGGTCCGGGATCTTCTCGGCTCGTGGCCGGAGATCTTCCGCGACTACTTCATGATCGCGCCCGTGGCGATCCTCGCCGGCGTGCTCGCCGTCAAGGACCCGGGCATCCGCTGGCTTCTCCGCTTCCTGCGCGCCGCGGCAGCCGTATCCGCGATCGGCGCCGTCTACGAGTGGGGCACCCGGACACAGCTGTTCCCTGGCAACGAGGTGTTCGGCGCCTTCGGGGCGGAGGACGGCGTCAGCGGTCTCCTCCTGCCGGACGGCGGGCTGCGCGCCATCGTCGCCACCGACCATCCGCTGGTGCTCGCGGCGCTTCTGGCGACGATGCTGCCCTTCGTGCTCCGCCGTCCGTTTTCGCTGCTGCGGCTGCTGGAGGCGGTGCTGATTCTCGCAGGCATCTACGCCACCGACAGCAACGGCCCGCTGATCGTCGCCATCGTGGCCATCGTGATCGCGCTCCTCTGGCCTCGACGCTGGCTGTACCGTCGCATCGTGCCGACCCCGGTCGTCGCGGGGGTCACCGCGCTCGGCGGAGTGGTGTTCCTGGCCGTCTCCTGGTTCGTCCTCACGCCGACGCTTCCCGCGAGCGGCGACGCGAGCAGCGCGTACCGCCTGGGGCTCTACGCGCTCGTCCCGCGCATCATGTTCGAGGGTCACCCGCTCGGCTACGGCTTGGCCGAGGTGCCGACGAACACCCTGTTCATCGACCGGGGCGACAAGCTGTTCGACGTCGCCAAGAGTGTCGACTCCCAGCTGGTGCTGTGGGTGGTGCAGACGGGCATCGTGGGCTTCCTGCTCTACCTGCTCATCGCATTCGTCGCGTTGCGTGGTGTGTCGCTGGGCGAGCGAGGACCGCTCAACGCGCTGCCGCTGCTCGTGCTCACCGTGTGCGGGGCGTTCCTCGCGATCCAGCCGTGGGCCTCGCTCTCGGCGTTCTGGATGTTCCTGCTCGGCGCGGCCGTGTTCGTCCGCGGTCCTGCCGAGGACGATTCCCAGCCGGACGGCGCACGACGCCGTTTCACGCTGCTCTGATTGGAGAGTCGATTGGCGAAGAAGAAGAAGAACATCTTCGAGAGGACCTATCCCCGGTTCTGGCGTGACTTCATCTACACGAAGGTGGCGGGCTCGATCCTCGTGCCCCGCCCGTACCGGTGGCGCCTGCTCCGCGCGCTCGGCATGGACGTCCAGCAGTCGATCATCGCGCCCGGCTCCTATTTCAGCGACCGTCGCATCCACATCGCCAAGAACGTCGGCATCAACACCGGGGCGTTCTTCGACGCCTCCGACGACATCTGGATCGAGGAGGACGTCTATATGGGCATGGGTGTGAGCATCATCACCAGCACCCATGAGATCGGACCGAGCCGCAAGCGTCTCGGACCCGGCGCGACGGCCCCGGTCAGGATCGGCCGCGGAACGTGGATCGCCGGCAACGTCACCATCCTGCCGGGCGTGACGATCGGCGCGGGCTGCGTGATCGCCGCCGGCAGCGTGGTCAACAAGAACCTGAAGCCCGACGGCCTCTACGCGGGGATGCCGGCCCGCCGCATCAAGGACCTCGAGCCGGGCGAGGATCGCGACGACGCCGTGAACGTCGCGGGCGACGCCGCGTTGGCCCAGTAGACCCAGGAAATGCGACGGCCCGGCCGGTGCTTGCGCACCCGGCCGGGCCGTCTTCCGATTCCCCCCGGTCTCGGTCCTACCGCATCAGCGGTAGGAAATCTGCGGCACCGCGCCGTCCGCGTAGGTGTTGCCGGAGTACGCCGGCCGCGTGCCGTCGGACGCGATGATGACCGCGCAGTTCGCCCACTTGGTGGTGCGGCCGAACACGTTGTCGAGGATGGACACGGCGCTCAGGGCGCCGTGGCTCTTCTCCGCGATGTTGACGCTGCAGCCACCATGGTCGAAGCGGTTGTTCGCGATCCGCAGGTTGCCGACCTTGCCCCGGTCCTGAGTCACCTGGATGTTGGCGTTGTGTGAATGGGACATCACGTTGCCGACGATGGTGATGTTCTGCCCGACCTGGATTTGCACGTTGTCGTCGTGTGACCCGTCCGAATGGTTCGGGTCGTCCTCGTAGTGCAGGTTGTCGTGCAGCCACGAGTCGGCCACCACGACGTTGTCCCCGGTGATGTGCACCTGGTCGATGACGTGGTGGATGTTCACCCGGTGCAACTCGAAGTTGTACCCCATGATCCCGTTCACCCACGGATTCCGGTCGGTGGCGGCGATCTCGGTGTCGACGATCCGCAGTCCCGGCTGCCCGGCCATCGCGTCGACGATCCCATATTTCAGCCCGGAGTCCGGGCCGCGGATGATCGAGTTCTTGATGGTGACGTTCGGCGCCTTGACGATCACCCGACCGTGGATGTCCTTGCCGTCGATGACGGTGCCGGCCTGGGTGATCACCTGGTCGCCCCAGATCACCTGCAGCGCTGTGCCGGCGGGCACCCCGGTGGGTCCGCCCGGTCCGCTGCCGTAGCTGGGCGCGGGCTTCGGCTTGGCGGGTGCGGGGGCTGGCGCTTCGGGGGCCGGGGCCGGCTCCGCACTCGGAACCGAGGTCGTCGAGTGCGTCGAGTTGGGGGAGAGATCGTCGCGCTGCGCCTGCGCCTGCGCCTGCGGCCTCGGCGGGACAGGCGTCGGCGCCTGCTCGGCGTCGGCGACGTTCTCGACGACCTGCTGGACCGTCTCCTCGAGGTGCGGCGTCGGTGTGGAGGTGGCGGTGGCGATCTTCTCGATGGCCTGCTTCACCTGTGCCTTCGTCAGCGGAGCCTTCGTCGAGTTGAGGGCGATCGAGGCGACCCGGCAATCCTTCCCCGTGCTGCCGTCGGTGCAGGCTGCGGTGGCGCGCGAGCTGGAGCTGTCCGACACCGCGGTGAGCGTCCCGCCGAGCTGCACCAGCACAGCACGGGCGGACTCCGGGACATTCGGGAGCGTCACGGTGCGCGCCTGCTTGTTGCCGAGCGATACGCGAAGGTCGATGTCGGCCACCGAGCTCTCGAAGGCGCCCGCGTCGGCGCCGGGCGCCTCGGAGTCGAAGTAGCCGAGCACGCTCACGACCGTCGTGCCGACGGCGTTGTTGTTGCGCAGCGTGACCGACCCGGTCTCCGCGTCGAGCGGGACCACCGCGACGGTCGGGTCGCCGGCCGGAGTGCCATCAGGCGCCACGGAGGTGCTCGCGCACTGCTCGTCGCTGCCGCACAGGGCGACGTACTGCGGCTCGGCGATCACCATCGTGGCGACGCAGAGACTGCCGATGACCGATAGTCCTGCGCCGATGCCGACGATGGCCTTGACAGGCCGAGTCAGTGGAAGGGATCTTTGCTTCCCCTCGTGTCGCCCTGCATGCGTTCCCCTGTTTCCACCCAATGTGTTGCTTTCTTTTGGCACCACGAAGACACCCCGGAGCACACCCAATGCCCGGGTCGGAACGTGGCGTTACGAGACCGGCGGGGCAACTACCCGGAGCCCACGCCGTCGAACAGGAAGGAACCTAACACCCCCCGAGCGGGGGGCAGTGCACCCTCAACCGGCGGTTCGTCACCGGGTTGACGGAATTGAGTCGTTATGCAACCGCAACCTGCGGCGCGGGATTCCGGGGGAGACAGCTTGGCGATCGAAGTTGGGACGCCCTCATGTACCCCGGTCGGGTTCAACAGAATGTACCCCTGTCGGGGTCGCGTGTCGCGACGCGGGGCGCCCCCGTTCCCGGCCCGGGAAGGAGGCGTGCGCCTGCTCCTCCAATGGGGACGGTCTTCCGCGCCGCCGCCATTGCCTTGATGCGGGTGCGACGCCAGAATGGGCGCCACCCCCGGAGGAGCACCATGACCGTCTCGCCCTCGCCGCCCCCGCATGACGACGCCGTGCGTCTCGTGACCGCCGTCATCGCGAAGGGCGCCGGGTCGGAGCTGGTGCATGACATCGCCGAGCAGGGCGTGCAGGAGACCGGCCCGGTGGAGCTCGCCGTCGAGGTGGCGGAAATCGCTGCCGGCTCGCTGGAGGCGCTGGCCGTGGCCGAGGGTGAGGACAGCGAGACGCTGCTGCGGATGATCGCCGAGCGGCGAGATCCGCCCTCGGAGTACTGAGCGGCGCGATCCGAGTCCTCCACGGAGGGGACCGCCCCCAAACCGGGGCACAACGGGGGTTCTTCTCCGTCCCCGCTCTATGGCGGCGCGTACCCGATCGGTAGATTGACCGCACCGCGCACCCCTCGCGGCAGCTTTCCGGCGCGACCCCGCGAGCACCCGCTCGAGTGCCGGACCCGACAGAGCGAGACCCGATGCTTTCTGCCGTGGCCTTCCCACCGCCGCCCGCCGCGCCGACTCATGCCGTCCAGCCTTCCCGCGCCGTTCGGGCGCTCGACCGGTTGCGCGACGTGCTGCACGACGCGAGCCTCGCACTGTTCGCCTTCACCGTCTTCTTCTCGTACCTGGCGGGTGTCCTCATCCCGCTGCCGTACGTCGTGATCGGGGCGGTCTGGCTCTACGCCCTCACGGAGATCGTGCGCCGCACCGGTCGCTCGCTTCTCACTCTCGCCTGGGCCGTCGTCCCGCCCGTCCTGACCTTCGCCATGTGGCTGCTTTATCAGACCCCCCGCGCCGAGCGGGAGTTCGTGACCCTGCCCGCCGCGGATCGGGACTTCCTGGTCCTCGCCCTCGTCGGCATCGTCGGTGGGCTGCTTGCCGGGCGTGACCCGCGCATCGGCTCCTTCGTCACGGCTCTGCGCGCGACGGCCGCCGTCACCGCTGCGCTCGCGCTCGTGGAGAAGGGCCTGGGGGAGCAGCTGTTCCCCGGCAACATCGTGACCGGAGGGTTCGGCAAGGACATCGGCAACCAGCTGGTGGCACACGACGGCGGCATCCGGGTGCTGGTCGCGGCGGAGCACCCGCTGATCCTCGGCCTCCTGCTCACCGCCGTGCTGCCGTTCGTCCTCGCCCGCCCGGTTTCCCTGCTGAAGGTGCTCGAGCTGGCGCTGCTGCTGACCGCCAACTGGGCCACCGACAGCATCGGCCCGTTCTGGCTCGGCGTGGCGGTGGTCGCCATCGGGCTCGCCTGGCCGCGACGGTGGCGGGCGCGCGCTCTGATGCCCACCTGGGTCGCCGCGCTGGTCGCCCTGGCCGGCCTCGCGCTGCTGATCTACGCCATGCTCTTCGTCTGGACGACCGACATCTCCAACGGCCGCCCGGGCGGTGACGGTGCGCGCTACCGCACGGCGCTGCTCTCCCTGGTCCCCGACATCCTCGCCACCCACCCGTTCGGCTACGGGCCGGCGCAGATCCCGGCCAACACGCTGTTCGTGGACGCCGGGGACAAGCTGCTCGACGTGTCGAAAACCGTGGACTCGCAGATCACCTTCTGGGTGATCCAGGTGGGCATTCTCGGCTTCCTCGCCTACTGCGCCATCTCCTGGCTCGCAATCCGTGGCATCGCCCGTGGCGCGCAGAGTCCGCTGACCACGATGCCGTTGTTCCTCGTGACCCTGCTGGGTTCTATCGTGGCGCTCACCTGCTGGGCGTCGGTGTCGGTGTTTTGGCTGTTCCTCGCCGCTGCGGCCGTGACCGTCCCGTTCGCCGGTCAGGGCAAGCGCGCGCGCACGTAGGGAACCGCGGCTTCGTCGTCTCGTGGAACCCGCCGGGGTACGAGTCGGGCAGTTGTCCGCCGAGTGGGGGACATCCGCCTGCTCCCTGCGGGCGTCGCCTTCCCCGAGCGAGGTGGGGCGCCTAGCGTGCGTCACACGACTCCGATGATGGACTCGCTCGACCCAAGGGACACCATGAAGAAGCATCTCGGCATCGCGGGCCTCGTCGCCCTCGGTTTGACGGCGCTCGTCGCGACCCCGGCGCACGCCGCCACCGGCACCCTTCACGTGCCGGACGACTTCAGCAGCGCCTACTCGGCCACCCGCGCGAACGGCCACTACGCCGTCAGCGGCAGCTCGCTCCGGGTGTGGACGGACGGCAGCTCGGACACCGGCGTCAACCCGGCGACGGGTGCGACTTGGAACACCGATAAGGCGGCCGAGTACGTCGAGAACGTCGTCGCCCTCGAGCAGCTTCCCGAGCCCAGCTTCGTGTGGCGGGACAAGCCAGGCGACGCAATCACCGGGGCACCGGGATATCAGGTGATCGTCGACTTCAACGAGGACGGCGTCAAGGACGGCATCCTCGTGTGGGAGAACGTGTACGGCGGCAACTGGTGGCTGGCGGACGCACCCTCGATCACGGCCGCTGCCGTCCCGCACACCGGCGGCGGCAACGGCAGCGGCTTCTACGGCACCTGGGCGGAGTGGCAGGAGATCGGCGGCGACGCGCTCGGCTTCGGCTTCTCGTTGGGCTCCGGCGTGTACGGCGACGGCTTCATCGACTCCATCAGCTATGACGGCGCCACTTACACGTTCGCGGAGGGGCCCAAGCCGGTCGTCCTGGCGAACAAGAACGAGTGCAAGGACGGCGGCTGGAAGACCAGCACGGCGCCCGTATTCAAGAACCAGGGCGACTGCGTGAGCTCCTTCGCCTCGGCGAAGAAGGGCAAGTAGCCCGGTAGAGCAGAACGTGAAGGGCGTCCGCGGGAGCGGGCGCCCTTCGTCGTCGGATGGGGACCACGCCGGCCGAGCGAGCCTCCCATGCAGGCCACGTGGCGTTTAATGGGCCGCGTGGGGCGGCATAGGGGTAAGCGTCGATGGTGGAGCTGGGCGCTCCTGGCGATCGCCGGCGTTCTCGTCCTCGGCGCAGGCACCGCCGGGGTGTACATCGCCTCTCTGGCGGCGAGCTTCGACAACGGTACGGGAACCCTCGAGTCCGCGTTCCCGGAGGAATCCTCCCGACCGGCGCCGGCTGCCACGCCGACGGACGGGCAGCCGGGGCCTGCCCAGAACATTCTTCTCGTCGGCACGGACACCCGCGGGCAGGTCGGCGACGACCTCGACGCGATCCGCGGCCAGCGCGCCGACACGATCATGGTGGCCCACATTCCGGCCGACCGGAAGCACGTCTACGTGGTGTCCGTCATGCGCGACAGCTGGGTCCAGATCCCCGGCCATGGGGACGCGAAGGCCAACGCGGCGCTCTCATTCGGCGGGATGCCGCTCCTGGTGCAGACGGTGGAGTCGCTGCTCGGCTCGCGCATCGACCATGTGGCCGTGGTCGATTTCGAGGGCTTCCGTGGCATGACGGACGCGCTCGGCGGCGTCCAGGTGGTCAATGAGAAGGCCTTCTCCGGCAGCGGGCATTCCTTCGCGGTCGGCCCGATCTCGCTCGAGGGCGACTCCGCCCTCACCTATGTGCGCGAGCGGTACTCCTTCACCGACGGCGACTACCAGCGGGTGCGGAACCAGCAGGCCTACATCAAGGGCGTCATGAACACCGTCCTCAGCGGGGGCACGCTGCTCAACCCGGCACGGGTCAGCGGGCTCGTCCGGTCCATCGCCCCCTACCTCACCGTGGATGAGGGCCTCGATTCCGGGTACATCGCCGGCCTCGCCATGCAGATGTCGTCGCTGCGCGCGGCCGATGTCTCCTTCCTCGCCGTGCCGACCTCGGGCACGGGGGCGAGCGCCGACGGTCAGTCGATCGTCAATCTCGACCAGCAGCGCCTCGCGCAGCTGCAGCAGGCGTTCGCCGCCGACGACCTCGCCGCCTATCGGCCCTGAGGTCGCTCCGACGGCCGACCTCGCTCACATTCGGGAGATGGACGACCAGAGCAGCGACGAGGAGCCGAACCGGAACCGCCTGCACGACCTGTCGCGGCGCGCTATCGGGTTCGTCGCGACAGGCTGCCCGATTGTGGTGGCGGTGCTGCTGGTGATCGGCGCCTTCAGCCGGCCGTATGAGGCCGCGTCGAGCCCCGCGCCTCCCGGACCGCACCCGCAGAGGCGAGTACGACGACGCAGAACAGTGCCCAGTTGCCCTCGACGAGCAGACGGCTCTCCGCGAGCGCCTGGGTGAGGAGCGCGGCCAGGAGCAGCCCCGGCAGCAGGCGCCCGAGATACCAGTCACCGTGAGCCGTCGGTGCTTCGCTGGCGGACTCCGCGAGTCTCCGGGTGCCAGCCCGGAAGTCGGCACGAGCGGGAAGACCGTTCCGGGCGACGGCGACACACGTCCCGACGACGAGTCCGAGGAACAGGAGGAGACCGAGCGCGCCGAGCTGGAAGGCGACGTCCAGGTAGGCGTTGTGGGCCTGTAGGTAGACGACCCCTTTGCGCACGGCGAGCTCCTGGAACAGCGGCACCCACGGCTGCCAGTAGCTGGTCCAGCCCCAGCCGAGCACGGGGCGTTCCGTGAAGAGCCCGCCGACGGTCGTCCAGATGTCGATGCGGCCGGTGAGGTCGTCGCTCGCGCTGACGATGAGGGGAGCCGCCACAGATCCTGCGCTGGCGAGCGCTGTCACCGCGGCGACGAGCGCAACCGCGCCCGCGATCCGGTTCCGGCGCCAGAGGACCGCCAGCAGGAGGACGACTCCGGTGGCGAGGGCAGCGGCGAGCACGGTGCTGGATCGGGTCAGGGCGAGGGTGCCGGCGGCAAGGATGATCGCCGCCCACCCGGTGCCGCGCCGAACGGCTCCGCCGGCGAGCAGACAGCCGGTCACGATCACCAGCAGGAGTGCCACGAAGCCGAGCAGGTTGGCGTTGCCGAGGATGCCCTGGATGCGACCGCCGTCGAACAGCTCCGCGCGGCTCCAGTAGAAGGAGGCGGGCACCTCCCCGCCCGGCTCGACGTTGATGGGGAAGACGGGCAGCACCGGCTGCCCGACCAGGGCGACGATGAGCTCGAAGAGGAGCGACAGCACGACGATCGCCAGTAGTGCCCGCAGCAGGGCGTCGACGACGCCGCGCCACCCGAGGGTTGCGAGCAGCGTCGCGGCGGTGAGGGTGGTGACGATCATCACCAACACGGCGAGGAGGGTGGCCCCGCGATAGTCGGACCAGATCAGCGACATCGTCGCCCACGTGACGAAGGCACCGAGCAGCACAACGGCGGGGGAGCGCAGAAGCGACCGCGCCGGCACGGGGCGTTCCCGGAGGAGTTCGGCGAGGATCGCCCCGCCGAGCCCGAAGATGACGGCCGCCCAGGCGGCGAACCCGTACCAGCTGAGGGTGTTCCGGAAGGCTTCGCCGGCGAAGAGGGTGAACAGGGCGGCGGTGCCCCACCAGCGCTGCAGGCGCTGTCGGGTGTCCACGGGTCCAGGCTATCCCGGCGGATGGCGGTCACGCCGTGATCGCAGTCGGTCAATCCCGGAACTTCCCTGGTCAGCGCGATGATCAACCCGTCGATCAGGGTCCCCGCACAGCGGGCGGCAACGAGCGACCTTCGAAATGGTGGGCGGTGCAGCACGGCGGCGCGTCCCGCTGGTTCCTCGCCGCAGTCGGCGATTTCTCGTCGCCTGCGTGACGCTGGTCATCGTCATGCCCCTCGTACGTTCCAGCAGCAACATCGGCACCGATGCGCGGCCGGTGCGAGCCACCGACCCACAGTCGGCACTCACGCCGGTGCCGACGGATTCGGCTCGGCTCCCTTCCCGGATACCGGCGAACCGCTCCTGGCCGTGGTCGGGAACGCTTTCACCACCGGCTCGCGGCAGAACAGCATCGGCCATGTGCGGGTGGAGCTGCTCGCAGCGGAGGAGCCCATCGACGTGCAGGAGCTCGCCGTGGGCGGCACCGGTTATGCGGTCGGCCCGGCTGCCGACCCCGACGACACCTTCGCCACTCGGGCCGCGAGCGTCGACCCGGCGGCGGACGCCGTTCTGCTCCTCAGCCGGAACGACATCCCCAGCACCGAGGAGGACGTCTACGCTGCGGCGACCGCGGCCTTCGCGGCGGCCCGTACCGCCGCCCCTGATGCCGCGCTGGTCGTCGTCGGACCGTCCTGGATGAACGCAACCCCGCCGCCGGAGGTCCTCACCGCGGCCGCAGGGGTCCGCCGGGCCGCCACCGAGGCTGGGGCCGGACGGGTGGACCCGGTGCAGGCCGCTTGGTTCGCGGACCCTGCCCTCTTCGACGACGACGTCCATCCGAATGATGCCGGTCAGGAAGTTCTCCTCGAACGGCTGCGGCCGCGCATCGAGGATGTGCTCGACCTCTGAGGTCGTGGATCCAGCACGTGGGCCGTGCCAGCCCCCGGTGGCGACGAGGACGAGGGCCGTGAAGGTGGTGACGATCAGCACGACCGCGAGCAGGACGGCGCCGCGGTTATGGGACCACAGCAGTGCCAGGGCGGCCCAGAGCAGGAAGACGCCGAGCCTCAGCACGGTGGGGAGCGCAGCGCCGTCCGGGTGGGCGGTTGTCGCTGCTTCAGCAGGTCGGCGAGGACGGCGCCGCCGACCGCGGCCACACGACTGCCCGGGCGGCGAAGCCGTACCAGCTGAGGGTGTTTGCGGATGGCTTCACCCGCGAAGAGGGTGAACATCGCGATGGTGGCCCACCGGAGCTGCACGCGCTGCCTCGTGTTCACGGCGCGGCTAGCCGCGGGGCGCCTCGAGCCGATCCGGCGGCCGGTGGCGGTGTAGCTTCTGCGGGTCAGAACGGGGGGACGTCGCTCGGGGAGTCCAGCCAGGCGGCCTGTGCTTTCGGCCGGGCACCGGCTCGTCGGCGCAGTCCCGGTGGCGCTCCGCGCGGGGCGAATTGTGGCCGGTCGAGATGTCGGGTGCCGAGCGGCGACGTCCACTCGAACACTCCGCCGGGACCTTGCACCACGATCCAGCCGCCCGCGTGTTTGAGCAGATGATGCCCGCGGCAGAGTGCGCCCAGGTTGTCCGCCGCGGTCTCGCCGTCGAAATGCCAGTCCTGGGTGTGGTCGAGGTCGCACTGCCGGGCCGCTCGCGCGCAGCCGGGGAAGCGGCAGGTGCCGTCCTGCACCTGCTTGTAGGTGCGGAGGGCGGCGGGTGGTACGTACTTGTCGCGCCCGACGGAGAGCACACAGCCGGTTTCGGGGTTGGTGAGCAGGCGAATGAACGAGGGTGCGGTGCCGGCCAGCCGGCGGGCGGTCTCGATGTCAATGGGGATGACGCCGTCGAGGCTGGCCGGCTCGTCGTCCGCGCCGAGCATGGTCAGCACGGGAACGGCGGCAAGCACCGTCGGAACGATGCCGCGCGCGAGGGGCGTGCGATCGGCCAGCAGCGCCCCGTCGCCGTCCCGGACGACCGCCTGCGCCCCCTGGTCGAGGATGAGATCCCACAGGCTGTCCGCCATGAGCTGGGTGTGCGTGCGGGTCTCGTTTTCGCCGCGGCCAAGGTGGCGGGCGAGCTGGGAGGCGTAGTCGTAGGCGGCAGCCACCTGTTCGATGCCGCCGCCCAGGGTGAGGTAGGCGAGACCGTCCCGTCCGGCGTCGACCGTGACGGCGCGGTGTTCGAGCGCCTTTCTGCGGCGCTCGACCGCCCCGCTGGGGGCGATGCGCTCACGGAGCAGGCGCAGCTTCTGCTCGAACCGGCCCGCCGGGAGCTCTTCCGCGACGGCGAGCGCCTGCTGCTCGAGCTCGCGCGTCTGCTCGCCGTCGAGGTCGGCCACGTTGTCGGCGAGGGCCCGCAGGTGGCGCAGGGTGATGCGGCCGCCGGCGAGCCGGTCGAGCGCTTCCCGGAGGGAGGTCGTGGCGGTGAGGGCGAGCGCCAGGAGGTTCTCGGCCGCGGGCTCGCTCATCTGCAGTTCGAGCGCGATGGAGGCGCGCAGAGAACGCCAGGAGATGGATCCGGGGCGGGCCGGGCGCTCAGGATTTGCGCGGTTCCACGCCGCGTGGAGGGCCGCCAGGGTCACCAGCCGCTCCGCCTCCTGGGCACGCTGCATGAAGGCGGAGTGGGCGAGCGAATCGCGGACCGCACGCACATCTGCCGCCGCGAAGTCGAGTGCGCTCTCCTCATCGGGATCGCCTCCATCGGTGCGTTGGTAGGCGCTCGCGAGCATCAGCTCGTACACGGCCGAGCCGGGGCGCGCGAAGAGCCAATCCTCGCTGTCCGGTGGCTTCTGCATGCCTGCACTCAATCAGCAGCCACCGACATCGCATCGA
>JAODAX010000007.1 GCA_025463675.1 Naasia sp.
CCATGGGGCCCCTCTGATGCTTCAGGCCTGGTGTGCGAAGGCGCTCTCGAAGAGGCAGACGGATGCGGCGGTCGCCAGATTCATCGATTCGGCATGGCCGTAGATGGGGACGCTCACCGAGCGGTCCGCGAGGGCGCGCTTGTCGTCGGGGAGGCCGTGGGCCTCGTTGCCGAACACCCACGCGGTGGGCGCCGACAGCCCGCCGTCCCGTCGGACGCTCAGCAGGTCGTCGCCCTTGATGTCGGCGGCGAGCACCTGCAGTCCTGCCGCGCGAGCCCGATCGATCGTCGCGTCGAGTTCGGCGGCGATCGCGATGGGCAGATGGAAGATGGAGCCTGTCGTCGCGCGCACGACCTTGGGGTTGTAGAGGTCGACGGTGCGTCCGGTCAGCACGATGGCATCCGCGCCGGCCGCATCCGCCGCCCGGATGATCGTGCCGAGATTGCCGGGATCCCGGACCTCCTCAAGGACCACGACCAGTCGCGGCGAGTCCTCGAAGATGCGGCGGGCCGATACAGGGAACTGCCGGACGACGGCGATGAAGCCCTGCGGCGTCACCGTGTCCGCCATGGCATCGAGGACCTCTTCGGTCACGAATTCGAGCTCGACCCCGGCGGTCTTGGCGGCCGCCGCGATCTCGCTGTGGCGTTCGACGGCCGTGGGTGTCGCGTACAGCTCATCGATCAGATCGGCACGCCAGCCGAGGGCCTCCGACACGGCCTGGGGCCCCTCGACGAGGAACTGACGGGTCTCCTCGCGGGTGGGACGGGTGGCGAGGCGGGCGACCGCTTTCACTTGGGCGGCACGCGGGTTCTCAATCACCCGCCAACCCTACGGGCTAGTAGCTCGCGGCTTGAGCCGCCCTGCGTGTACGAAAACGGCGCCATGTGCACGAGCTGTGTTGATCGACACTGGCGTGCACATGGCGCCGGAACGTACAGATCAGGCGGAGGCGACCTTCGGGGCCGAGGTGTCGGCCGGAAGGGCTGCGTTGGCGGTTGCGACGAGCGCGGCGAACGTGGCCGGCTCGTTGGTCGCGAGCTCGGACAGGATGCGACGGTCGACCTCGACACCCGCGAGCGCGAGGCCCTGGATGAAGCGGTTGTACGTCATGTCGTTCAGACGCGCGGCGGCGTTGATGCGCTGAATCCACAGGCGGCGGAAGTCGCCCTTGCGCGCTCGGCGGTCGCGGTACGAGTAGACGAGGGAGTGGGTGACCTGCTCCTTCGCCTTGCGGTAGAGGCGCGAACGCTGACCGCGGTAGCCCTCGGCGCGTTCGAGGATGACCCGACGCTTCTTGTGGGCGTTGACGGCCCTCTTCACTCTTGCCATGGTGCGTATTCCTTATCTGGGTGCGGTGTGGATCGCGAGCCGAGGCTCAGCGACCCAGCAGCTTCTTGGCGACCTTGGCGTCGGCGGGCGACAGCACCTGGTCCTGGTTGAGACGGCGGGTCACGTTGCTCGGCTTGCCCTCGAGGTTGTGACGCATTCCGGCCTGCTGCTTCATCAGCTTGCCGGTGCCGGTGATCTTGAACCGCTTCTTCGCACCCGAATGGGTCTTCTGCTTAGGCATTGGTCTCCTTGGTTGTGGCAGGAGCGTCGGCTCCTGTGGTCTGGGCCGCGGGGGCGTCTTGTGCGCCTTCCGCGGGGCGGGCGGTCTTGCGACGGGCGTCGGCCTCGGCCTTGGCATCCGCCTTGTTCTTGAGGGGCCCGATGATCATGACCATGTTGCGGCCATCGATGGTGGGGGTCGATTCCACGGTTCCGTATTCGCTGACATCCTCGGCGAACCGCTGCAGCAGGCGGACACCCTGCTCGGGGCGGGACTGCTCACGGCCGCGGAACAGGATCATGGCTTTGACCTTGTCGCCCGCCTTGAGGAAGCCCTCGGCGCGCTTGCGCTTCGTCTCGTAGTCGTGGTTGTCGATCTTCAGGCGGAACCGGACCTCCTTGAGGATGGTGTTCGCCTGGTTGCGACGAGCCTCCTTGGCCTTCTGTGCCGCCTCGTACTTGAACTTCCCGTAGTCCATGATCTTGGCCACGGGGGGCCGAGAGTTGGGGGCCACCTCGACGAGGTCGAGATCGGCTTCCTGCGCGAGACGCAGCGCGACGTCGATGGACACCACGCCGACCTGCTCGCCGGCCGGGCCCACGAGGCGGACCTCGGGGACGCGGATACGGTCATTGGTACGGGGATCGCTGATGCTTTGCTCCTTCTTCGGATGTCCGATGCCTGGTTGGCATCGGCAATGGAAAAGAGGAGTTTCGCTCTGCGCGCGAACGCGCCACACCCACGCTGCGCACGCCTGGAAGGCCGAACGAGGGGGTGTCACTGACCCGGTAACCTGGTGAAGCGGTTATCGCGGGTGGGAGTTGCCTCCACTTTTCCGCCTTCGGATCTCTCCGAGGGCCTCGGAAATGATAGCAGAGACCGCGTGTCGATCGAAGGAGTCCTGCATGTCCGACAGCTACGTCTACTCCGAATCCGATTCGGGCCCCGCAGCGGATGACGCCGGACGATACGACGACTACGCCCGGGACATCGGCGATGTGCCCGCCGTCGAGGTGATCAACACCGTCGCCGTCCATCTGCTCAGCGCCGCGGCCGTGAAGTGCGGACTGGGCGAGGAGCCCGACGCGACGCCCGATCTCGACGAGGCGCGCAAGCTGATCGATGCGCTCGCCGGACTCGTCACCGCGAGCGCACCGCACATCGGGGACCACCATGCTCGCGCGCTGCGTGACGGACTCCGCTCGGTGCAGCTCGCCTTCCGAGAGGCCTCGCCCTTCCCCGATGAGATCGGCAAGGGCCCGGGAGAGAAGTGGACGGGACCCGTCAACTGACCGGCTCAGGCGAGGCGAACCACCATGGAGTCGACGCGGTCGGCGATGATCGCGTTGCTCGCCCAGCGCGCGCTCAGTCGGCCGAGCAGCTCGGACACCGTCGGCGCAGGCAGACCCGGCCGTAGAGTCACGCACACGACGACCTCGGCCGCTGCGAGGCGTGCACCGGGGTCGCCGTCGTCGACCTGGAGGCCCAGCACATCGGGCTCGTCGCAGATCGCCTCCTCGAGCTCTGCCAGCACCTCAGCATCCTGAGGCGCCGGAACCCAGGCGCTGCCGGCACCCAGGGCCCAGACACCGGGGCGGCGCAGCGCGAACTCCGTCTCGGACAACGGGTCGAGGACGATCAGATCGGTCCCCTCGGCCGCCGCAGCCAGGGCGACCCGCTCGGCCTGCACCGGAATCGGTCGGGCGTCCGGCTGCCATCGGGTCATCGCCGCCATCGAGGTGAAGGCGGGCAGCACCGTTCTGTCGTCGGGCGCGCGGACCGTCACGAGAGCGAGTTCGGCCGACTTGTCCGCGGTGAGCCCGTGCGCACCCTCGGCCGTCTCGCCGAGGCGTGCCACC
>JAODAX010000045.1 GCA_025463675.1 Naasia sp.
CCCTCTACGGCATGGTCACCGAGTACGACGAGCAGGGCAACTACAAGTTCCCCGAAGGCTTCGACCCGGAGACCAACGAGTGGAAGGAAGGCTTCGAGGAGCAGCGCGCCAAGTGGGAGCAGGAGTACGCCGACGCCCAGGCCCGCTGGGAGCAGCACAAGGAGCAGATCGTCAAGACGATCGCGGACGAGGCGGCCGGCATCACGTCGTCGTCCAGCTCCAGCTCCAGCTCGAGCTCCGGCGGCTCGTCCGCCTCGGGCTCCTCGTCCTCCTTCACCAGCGAGTCCCGCTCCGGCGGCACCCTGGCGGACGACGAGTCGCTCGCGGCGCTGCGTGAGCGTCTGTCCAGCAACAACTAGCAGCATCTGACCGCGCCGCTCGGCGCAGTCGAAACGACCTCGCCGCGGTAGGAACAACTACCGCGGCGAGGTCGTTTCTGTAGCGGCGAGGCCGCGTCGGTAGGCTTGTCCGATGCCCCTGATCGGACTCACCGGCGGGATCGCCTCCGGCAAGTCGACGGTCGCCCGCCGGCTCGCAGAGCTGGGCGCCGCCGTCGTGGACGCGGACGTGCTCTCCCGCGACGCGGTCGCCCCCGGCTCACCCGGCCTGCGGGCGGTGTATCGGGAGTTCGGGGACGGCGTGCTCACGGCGGACGGCTCGCTCGACCGGCCGGCGCTCGGCGCGATCGTCTTTGCGGACGGCGACGCCCGCGAGCGGCTCAACGCGATCGTGCACCCGGAGGTCAGCCGGCTCTCGCACGCCGCCTTCGCCGCCGCGATCGCCGCCGACCCGGACGCGGTCGTCGTCTACGACGTGCCGCTGCTCGTCGAGGCGGGCCGTGCGGACGAATTCGATTCCGTCGTCGTCGTGCACGCGCCGGCCGAGGAGCGGATCCGTCGGATGGTCCAGCTGCGCGGGATGGCAGCCGAGGAGGCGGAGCGCCGGGTGCGCGCGCAGGCGTCCGACCAGGAGCGCCTCGCGATCGCCGACCACGTGATCGACGCCTCCCGAACGCTCGAGGACACCCTCGCCGCCGTCGACAGCCTCTGGGGCACGCTCCGGGCCTGACTGGTCCCGAGTACAGCCCGATCGGGGCTGGAGACACATCGGCGATGCGCCCACGGCGAACCGCCGCCCGATGTCGGTGGGCGAAAATAGACTTGCGGGATGGAGACCACCCGTTCCGTGCGCCCCTTCGAGGTGGTGAGCGAGTACACCCCGAGCGGCGACCAGCCGGCAGCGATCAAGGAACTGGCCGGCCGCATCAACGCCGGAGAGACCGACGTCGTCCTCCTCGGCGCGACGGGCACAGGCAAGTCGGCCACCACCGCGTGGCTGGTCGAGGCAGTGCAGCGCCCCACCCTCGTCCTGGCCCACAACAAGACGCTGGCCGCGCAACTCGCCAACGAGTTCCGCGAGCTGATGCCGAACAACGCGGTCGAGTACTTCGTCTCCTACTACGACTACTACCAGCCGGAGGCGTACGTCCCACAGACGGACACCTTCATCGAGAAGGACTCCTCGATCAACTCCGAGGTGGAGCGCCTGCGGCACTCGACCACCAACTCTCTGCTCAGCCGGCGCGACGTCATCGTCGTCTCCACCGTCTCCTGCATCTACGGCCTCGGCGCCGCGGAGGAGTACCTGGAGGCGATGGTCGCGCTCCAGGTCGGCCAGCAGATCTCCCGCGACAAGCTCATCCGCCGGTTCATCAACATGCAGTACGAGCGCAACGACTACGACTTCTCCCGCGGCCGCTTCCGCGTTCGCGGTGACACCATCGAGATCATCCCGGTGTACGAGGAGCACGCCATCCGCATCGAGATGTTCGGCGACGAGATCGAGGCGCTGTACATCCTGCACCCGCTGACGGGCGAGGTGCTCTCGACGGTCGAGGCCATGTCCGTGTTCCCCGCCACCCACTACGCGGCCAGCCCGGTCACCATGAAGCGCGCCATCGGCACCATCCGCACCGAGCTGGCCGAGCGCCTGCAGGAGCTGGAGCGGCAGGGCAAGCTGCTCGAGGCTCAGCGGCTGCGCATGCGCACCACCTTCGACCTGGAGATGATGGAGCAGATCGGCTTCTGCTCGGGCATCGAGAACTACTCGCGGCACATCGACGGCCGCAGGCCCGGGGAGGCGCCCAACTGCCTCCTCGACTACTTCCCGGAGGACTTCCTCACCGTCATCGACGAGTCGCACGTGACCGTGCCGCAGATCGGCGCGATGTACGAGGGCGACGCGTCCCGCAAGCGGACGCTGGTCGAGCACGGCTTCCGGCTGCCGAGCGCCATGGACAACCGGCCGCTCAAGTGGGAGGAGTTCACGGCGCGCGTCAACCAGACCGTGTACCTGTCCGCCACCCCTGGCCGCTACGAGCTCGGCATGGCGGACGGCTACGTCGAGCAGATCATTCGCCCGACCGGCCTCATCGACCCGGAGATCGTCATCAAGCCGTCGAAGGGCCAGATCGACGACCTGCTCGAGGAGATCCGCGTCCGGGCCGAGCGCGACGAGCGGGTGCTCGTCACCACCCTGACGAAGAAGATGGCCGAGGAGCTCACCGCCTACCTGGCGGAGCACGGCGTGCGCGTTCGGTACCTGCACGCGGATGTCGACACCCTCCGCCGCGTCGAGCTCCTCACCGAGCTGCGGCAGGGCGTCTACGACGTGCTGATCGGCATCAACTTGCTCCGTGAGGGCCTCGACCTGCCCGAGGTCTCGCTCGTGGCGATCCTCGACGCCGATAAGGAGGGCTTCCTGCGCTCCTCCACGTCGCTGATCCAGACGATCGGCCGCGCCGCACGCAACGTGTCGGGCCAGGTGCACATGTACGCGGACAAGCTCACCGACTCGATGAAGCAGGCGATCGAGGAGACGACCCGGCGCCGCGAGAAGCAGGTGGCGTACAACACGGAGCGCGGGATCGACCCGCAGCCGTTGCGGAAGAAGATCGCCGACATCACCGATCAGCTGATCCGCGAGGGCGCCGACACGAAGGAGTTGCTCGCCGGACGGCAGTCGGGCAAGAAGTCGCCGGTGCCCAACCTGCGCCGGGAGGGGCTCGCGGCGGCAGGCGCCGAGCAGCTGGAGGGGATCATCGCCGACCTCAACGACCAAATGCTGACCGCGGCCGCGGAGCTGAAGTTCGAGCTCGCCGCGCGCCTGCGCGATGAGGTCTCGGAGCTGAAGGGCGAGCTGCGCCAGATGTCGAAGGCCGGCCACCTCGTCTGAAGCTGTACGTTCCTCAGCGGACGGAGGCTCCCCGCAGGAGGAGCAGGGTGCCACCGACGAGGAGAGGATGAGGACGCCGGCCGCCGCGGCCAGCCAGCACAGCCGGAACGCCGCAACGATGACCGGGGCGACCGGCGCCAGCAGCAGGGCGATCGGCAGCGTCAGCCCCGGGGCGACGCCGAGGATCGCCGCGCCGGGGGCACCGAACCGGGTCCAGGACGCTTCGAACAGCGACCCGGCCGAGAGCAGGGTCAGCGCGCCGAGGAAGACGATCGGGACGAGCAACAGGACGTCGCCGGCGCCGAGCAGGTAGACGTCGACGCGGTGGATTCCGATGAACCAGTGGTTCGTCGGCACCTCGGGCCCGAGCAGAATGAGGAAAATCCCCGTCACGTACGCCGAAGAGCACCCCGTTGGTGAGCAGCGTCCCGATCGTGAAGGTGCGCCGCGTGGTGCCGAGCGTGAGGCTGAACGGGAAGGCGGTCGCCACCCCGTAGACGCCCAGGGCGACCATGAACCCGCTGAGCGCCCCCGCAACGGCGGGGTTCGATCGTGCACCCTGGACCGCGTTCGCCATGTCGGCGCCGGTGGGGAGGCGCTGTATCGAGCGGATCCTGCCGGCCGCCGCCGCGGCGATGAGTCAGCGCGAATGGAACCGGCTGGGCGACCAGGGTCGGGCGTGGGTCCTGAAGAGCCGCCTCTTCATCCAGCTCGGCGTCATCCTCTCCAGCATGCCGCCGGAAGCCGCCGCGGCGTTCCTCAGCGAGATGCCGGCGACGGTACGGATGCTCTACCGGCTGCTCGGGGGCCGGCAGTATCTGGCGCACCGCAGGCGGGTCTACGGCACCGCCGCCTGACCGACGCGCGGTGCGCCGACCGCCGACAGCGAAACCGGACATCGGTGTCGGAGGGCCGACCTACACTCTTGAGGTGCCGATTTCGCCTGTTCCCGGACCCAAGCTGAGCGTGCGCGGCGCACGCGTCCACAACCTGAAGGACGTGGATTTGGAGATTCCGCGGGATTCCCTCGTCGTCTTCACGGGGCTGTCCGGATCCGGCAAGTCGAGCCTCGCCTTCGACACGATCTTCGCGGAGGGCCAGCGTCGCTACGTGGAGTCGCTGTCCGCGTACGCGCGGCAGTTCCTCGGGCAGGTCGACCGGCCCGATGTGGACTTCATCGAGGGCCTCAGCCCGGCCGTCTCGATCGACCAGAAGTCGACCAACCGCAACCCGCGGTCCACCGTCGGCACGATCACCGAGATCTACGATTACATGCGCCTCCTCTGGGCGCGCATCGGCGTGCCGCACTGCCCGATCTGCGGCGAGGTCATCTCCCGCCAGACCGTGCAGCAGATCGCCGACCAGCTCATGCGGCTGGAGACCGGTACCCGGTTCCAGGTGACCGCGCCGGTGGTGCAGCAGCGCAAGGGCGAGTTCGTCGACCTCTTCAAGGAGCTCTCCGCGAAGGGCTACTCGCGGGCGATGGTTGACGGCACGGTCGCGCAGCTGTCCGACCCGCCGAAGCTCAAGAAGCAGTTCAAGCACGACATCTCGGTCGTGGTGGACCGCCTCGTCGCGTCCGAGGACCTCCTCACCCGGCTCACCGACTCCCTGGAGACGGCGCTCAGCCTCACCGACGGCTTCGTGCAGATCAACTTCGTCGACCTCGAGGGCGACGACGCCTGGCGGACATACTCCGAGAAGCTGTCCTGCCCGAACAACCACCCCATCCAGCTGAGCGAGATCGAGCCGCGCACCTTCTCCTTCAACGCGCCGTTCGGCGCCTGCCCGGAGTGCTCGGGCATCGGCACCCGCATGTCGGTCGACGCCGATCTGCTGCTCGGCGACCCGGAGCTCAGCATCCGCGAGGGCGTCATCCTGCCCTGGACCAGCCAGGGCAAGGGGCTCTACAACTACTACGAGCGGCTGCTGGCCGGCCTCGCGAAGGACCTTTCCTTCTCGCTCGACACCCCGTGGAAGAGGCTGCCCCAGGAGGCGAAGGACGCCGTCCTGCTCGGCAACAACTTCGAGGTCCGGGTGAAGTGGAAGAACCGCTACGGCCGCGAGATGAGCTACACACAGGGTTTCGAGGGTGTCATCCCGTACCTGGAGCGCAACTACCTGCAAGCCGAGTCGGACTCGTCCCGCGCCCGCTGGGCGGAGTACCTCCGCGAGGTGCCGTGCCCGGTGTGCGGCGGCAAGCGCCTGAAGCCGGAAGTACTGGCCGTGCGGGTCGACGGCCACAGCATCGCCGACGTCGCCGACCTGAGCCTCGCCAAGGCGGCCGAGTTCGTGAACGAGTTGAAGCTCAACGAGCGCGACGTGAAGATCGCGGCCCAGGTGCTGCGCGAGATCCGGATGAGGCTCGACTTCCTGTTGCAGGTGGGCCTCAACTACCTGAGCCTCGCCCGATCCGCCGGCTCGCTGTCCGGCGGTGAGGCGCAGCGGATCCGCCTCGCCACCCAGATCGGCTCGGGCCTCACCGGGGTGCTCTACGTGCTCGACGAGCCGAGCATCGGCCTGCACCAGCGCGACAACCGGCGGCTGATCGACACCCTCGTGAAGCTGCGCGACCTCGGCAACACGCTCATCGTCGTCGAGCATGACGAGGACACCATCCGCACCGCGGACTGGATCGTGGACATCGGCCCCGGCGCAGGGGTGAACGGCGGCCTCGTCGTGCACTCGGGCGACTACGCGAGTCTCCTCGCCGACACCGGCTCGGTCACCGGCGACTATCTCGCCGGCCGCCGCTCGATCGAGGTGCCGAAGAAGCGCCGGAAGATCGACAGGAAACGCAAGATCACGGTCGTGGGAGCGCAGGCGAACAACCTGCAGGACGTGACGGTCGACTTCCCGCTGGGCGTGTTCGTTGCGGTCACCGGCGTCAGCGGGTCCGGCAAGAGCACCCTGGTCAACGACATCCTCTACCGGATGCTGGCCAACCGGCTGAACGGCGCCCGCAAAGTGCCGGGCAAGCACACCCGCATCACCGGGCTCGACAACCTCGACAAGGTCGTGCACGTCGACCAGGCGCCCATCGGCCGCACCCCGCGGTCGAACCCCGCAACCTACACCGGCGTCTTCGACCGCATCCGCACGCTGTTCAGCGAGACGATGGAGGCCAAGGCGCGCGGCTACCAGCCGGGGCGCTTCAGCTTCAACGTCAAGGGCGGCCGCTGCGAGAACTGCCAGGGTGACGGCACCATCAAGATCGAGATGAACTTCCTGCCCGACGTCTACGTCGTCTGCGAGGTGTGCCACGGCGCCCGCTACAACCGGGACACGTTGACGGTGCACTACAAGGGCAAGAACATCGCCGAGGTGCTCGACATGCCGATCGCCGAGGCGGCCGAGTTCTTCGAGCCGATCTCCGCCATTCACCGCTTCCTGAAGACGCTCGTCGACGTCGGCCTCGGCTACGTCCGGCTCGGTCAGAGCGCGACCACGCTCTCCGGTGGCGAGGCGCAGCGCGTCAAGCTCGCCACCGAGCTGCAGCGCCGCTCCAACGGGCGCACCGTCTACGTGCTCGACGAGCCGACGACGGGCCTGCACTTCGAGGACGTCCGGAAGCTGCTCCTGGTCTTGAACAGTCTTGTCGACAAGGGCAACACGGTGATCACCATCGAGCACAACCTGGACGTCATCAAGAGCGCCGACTGGGTCATCGACCTGGGGCCCGAGGGCGGCGCGGGTGGCGGCACCGTGCTCGCGACCGGCACGCCCGAGCAGCTGGCGCAGGTGGAGGGCAGTCACACCGGCGGCTTCCTCGCCGAGGTTCTGCAGACGCCGCGCGCGCTCGAGCGCGCCTCCTGAACCGGACCGCGATGGCGCAGGCCCTCAGCTACCGGCCCCAGGCCGGTGAGATCCCCACCGACCCGGGCGTGTACCGGTTCTCCGACGCGGCGGGACGGGTGCTCTACGTCGGCAAGGCGAAGAATCTCCGCTCCCGGCTGAGCAACTACTTCGCACCTCTGCACACGCTGCACGAGCGGACGCGCCGGATGGTGACGACCGCATCGAACGTGCAGTGGACGACGGTCGCCAGCGAGTTCGAGGCGCTCCAGCTCGAGTACACCTGGATCAAGGAATTCGCGCCGCCGTTCAACGTCAAGTTCCGCGACGACAAGACCTACCCCTACCTCGCGGTGACCATGGCGGACGAGGCGCCGCGCGTTATCGTCACCCGCAACCGGAAGATCTCGGGCGCCCGCTACTTCGGTCCGTACCCGAAGATCTGGGCGGTCCGGGAGACGATCGACCAGATGGTCCGGGCTTTCCCGATCCGAACCTGCTCGGACAGCTCCTACAAGCGGGCGATGGAGAGCGGCCGGCCGTGCTTCCCCGGCCAGATCGGGCGCTGCGGCGGACCATGCTCCGGAAAGGTCTCGGTCGCCGACCATCGGGCGATCGTCGACGAGTTCGTCGCGTTCATGGCCAGCCCGGACCCGCGGATGATCGCGCAGATGACCCGGGACATGAAGCAGGCATCCGCCGACCTCGACTTCGAGCGCGCCGCCGAGCTGCGCGACCGGATCGGCGCCCTGGAGAACGTGCTCGAGTCGAGCGCGGTCGTGCTGCCAGACACGGTCGAGGCGGACGTCTTCGGCATCGCGCACGACGAGCTCGCCGCGGCCGTCCAGCAGTTCCGGGTGCGCGGCGGCCGGGTGCGCGGCGTGCGCTCGTGGGTGGTCGACAAGGAGCTCGACATCGGCCTCGGCGACCTCGTCGACTCGGTCCTGCAGAGCGCCTACGACACGAGCGAGCCGCCCCCCAGGGAAATCATCGTCCCCGAGCTGCCGGAAGACGCGGTGGCCCTCGAGCAGCTGCTGAGCGGCCTTCGCGACCGGGGCGCCGTCCGGCTGCGCGCCGCTCAGCGCGGCGACAAGGCGGCGCTGTTGCAGACGGCCACGCTGAACGCGAAGCAGTCGCTGATGCTCTACAAGACCCGCCGAAGCGCCGACTACGTCGCCCGCAGCCGGGCGCTGACCGACTTGCAGGAGGCGCTCGGGCTGAGCGAGGCGCCGCTCCGGATGGAGTGCTTCGACGTCTCGCACCTGTCCGGCACCAACATCGTGGCGTCGATGGTGGTCTTCGAGGACGGCCTGCCGAAGAAGGACCAGTACCGTCGCTTCAACGTCGCGGAGTCGAGCGATGACACCGAGTCGCTCCACCAGGTGCTCAGCCGGCGCCTCGGCTACCTGGCCGACGCGCCACCGACCGCCGGGGGAGCGCTGCCCGCAGAGCGGGAGTTGCCCGTCACCGTCGCCTCCGCGAGCGACGAGGACGACCCCGACGTGCTGACCGACGAGATGGACGGTGAGGACGGCGCCGCGAACGGCATCCCCGAGGAGGAGCCGGAGGAGCTGGGTGCCGCGCCCCGGAGGCCGGGCAAGTTCTCCTACCGACCCAACCTGCTCATCGTCGACGGCGGCCAGCCGCAGGTGGCCGCCGCGGCACGCGCCCTCCGCGAGTCCGGCGTGTCCGGGATCGCGCTCGTCGGCATCGCCAAGCGCCTGGAGGAGGTCTGGCAGCCGGACAGCGACTACCCGGTGATCCTGCCCCGCAACAGCGACGCGCTGTTCCTGCTGCAGCGCATCCGCGACGAGGCGCACCGGTTCGCCATCACGCATCAGCGCACACGGCGGAAGCGCGACATCACGTCGGTGCTGAGCGAGATCCCCGGCCTCGGCGCTGCACGGGTCCGCGACCTCCTCCGGCACTTCGGCTCCGTCGCCCGGCTCAAGCAGGCGACGCCCGAGGAGATCTTGGCCGTCAAGGGCATCGGCCCCAAACTCGCCGCGACCATCGCCGAACGGCTCGCCGGGTGAGCCGCGGGTAGGCTGGAGGCCTCCTCTACGGGAAGCAGCGAATTGAGTCCGGAAGCACGTCCGCCCGGCGACGCGGGCACCCCGATGCCCCGCACCGCGGCTCGCCAGTCGGTGCTCGTCGTCACGGGGATGTCCGGCGCCGGCCGCAGCACGGTCGGCAACGCACTCGAGGACCTCGGCTGGTACGTGGTCGACAACCTGCCTCCGCAGATGCTGCTGCCGCTGCTCGACGTCGCCGAGCACGCCGGTGAGAGCCTGCCGCGCGTCGCCGTCGTCGTCGACGTCCGAGGCGGCGCGCTGTTCTCGGAGCTGCGGGACGTGGTGCCGCGGCTCAAGACGAGCGCCCAGGTGCGCATCCTCTTCCTCGAGGCCACCGATCAGGTGCTCGTGCGTCGGTTCGAGCAGGTCCGGCGACCGCACCCGCTACAGGGCGACGGCACGCTGCTCGACGGGATCTCCGAGGAGCGCTCGCGCACCGCCCAGGTCCGCGAGCAGGCGGACATCGTGATCGACACCTCCGAATTGAACATCCACCAGCTCGCCACCGTCGTGACCGAGCTGTTCAGCGAGGCCGACACTCCGGGCGTGCGGGTGACGCTCACGAGCTTCGGCTACAAGTACGGGCTGCCCGCCGACGCGGACATCGTCGCCGACGCCCGCTTCCTGCCGAACCCGTACTGGGTGCCGGAGCTGCGGCCCGGCACCGGCCTCGACGCCGACGTCAGCGCGTTCGTGCTCGGCCAGGAGGGCGCAGCTGAGTTCGTGGACGGCTACGCCGCCGCCCTCACCCCGGTGCTCGCCGGCTACCGGCGCGAGAACAAGCGGCACGCGACCATCGCGGTCGGCTGCACAGGCGGCCGGCACCGCTCCGTCGCCATCGTCGAGGAGCTGGGGCGCCGGCTGCGCTCGCAGCCCGGCGTCAGCGTCAGCGTCAAGCACCGCGACCTCGGCCGGGAGTGACCGGCCGCCCAACCCTCGACCGTTGGTTGACTATCGGCGAGGACGGGACGGCTAGGGTGGGGATTACCGGGGAGAGCGCGACTTCCAGTCGGTTGACTTCCCGCTCTGATCAGCGAGTTCGTGTACCCGCTCGATGCTGCGGGAGTCTTCGGGCGCGGTACGGGCGTCGCAGAAGTGCGACACTGGGGGACATGGGGAAGGGACGAGCCTCGTGGCATTGACCGCGGACGTGAAGGACGAACTGGCAAAGGTCGAGGTCGGCAAGACGACCGTGCGGGCCGCGGAGCTGGCGACGATCCTCCGCTTCGCGGGCGGGCTGCACCTCATCTCGGGCCGCATCGCCGTGGAGTCGGAGCTCGACTCCGCACAGGTCGCGCGCCGGGTCCGCAAAGACCTCGCCGAGCTGTACGGCGTGCGGGGCGACGTCGCCGTCATCTCCGCATCGGGCGTCCGACGGACGAGCACCTACGTGGTGCGCGTCATTGAGGGCGGCGAGACCCTCGCCCGGCAGACCGGTCTGCTCGACGCGCGCCGCCGGCCCATCCGCGGGCTGCCGAACCGCCTCACCACCGGCACCACCGAGGATCTCTCCGCCATCTGGCGCGGTGCCTTCCTCGCCCGCGGCACGCTCACCGACCCCGGCCGCTCCGCAGCCCTCGAGGTGACCTGCCCCGGCAACGAGACCGCCATGGCGCTCGTCGGCGCCGCCGGGCGGCTCGACGTGTCGGCGAAGGCGCGTGAGGTGCGCGGCGTGCACCGTGTCGTCATCAGAGACGGCGAGGCCATCGGCGAGATGCTCGAGAAGATGGGCGCGCTCGAGACCCGGCAGAACTGGGAGGAGATGCGCCAGCGCCGCGAGGTGCGCGCCACCGCCAACCGGCTGGTCAACTTCGACGACGCCAACCTGCGCCGCTCCGCGCAAGCAGCCGTCGCCGCCTGCGCCCGCGTCGAGCGCGCGCTCGAAATCCTCGGCGAGGACATCCCTGAGCACCTGAAGTACGCCGGCCGGCTGCGCCTCGCGCACCGCGACGCGAGCCTCGACGAGCTCGGTCATCACGCCGACCCGCCGATGACGAAGGACGCGGTCGCGGGCCGCATCCGCCGGCTCCTTGCGATGGCCGACAAGAAGGCGATCGAGACCGGCGTCCCCGGCACCGACGCGAATCTGCCGCCGGACCTCGACGACTGATCGCCCTGGGAGCTTCCTCCCGGTCGCTTCACGGGAATAGCGCACCGCGCGCCCAGTTCTAGACTGGGACAGTCCCGATGGAGCTCCTTCGGAGTGCCCGCGGGCGACGAGAGGAGAACCCCCGATATGGCTGAGTACACGCTCCCCGAGCTGGGCTACGACTACGGAGCGCTCGAGCCGCACATCAGTGCGACGATCATGGAGCTGCACCACAGCAAGCACCACAACACGTACGTCACCGGCGCCAACACCGCACTCGCGCAGATGGCCGAAGCCCGCGACAGCGGCAACCTGGCGAACATCAACAAGCTCGAGAAGGACCTCGCCTTCAACCTCGGCGGTCACGTCAACCACTCGATTTTCTGGACGAACATGTCGCCCGACGGCGGCGACAAGCCCACCGGTGAGCTCGCCGCGGCGGTCGACGACGCGTTCGGCTCGTTCGACAAGTTCCAGGCGCACTTCGGCGCCGTCGCACTCGGCGTGCAGGGCTCCGGCTGGTCGCTGCTCGCGTACGACGCGATCGGCGGCAACCTGGTCATCGAGCAGCTGTTCGACCAGCAGGGCAACATCCCCGCGTTCACCATCCCGCTGCTCATGCTCGATGTCTGGGAGCACGCGTATTACCTCGACTACAAGAACGTCCGCGCCGACTACGTGAAGGCCTGGTGGAACGTCGTGAACTGGCCGAACGTGCAGCAGCGCTTCGACGCCGCCCGCGCCGGAGCACGGGGGGTGCTGCTCCTCCCGTAACCCGAGGACAACCCCCTCGGGCGGCCCCTGCCTCGGCGTTCGGTGAGCGCTAGGCTCGTGGCGGCGGGTCACCAGCCCGCCGCCACTCCACCCCCACTCGGCGCGATCCGCGCCTTTCTCCCGGAGGAGATATCCCCTTGGTACGTGTCGGCATCAATGGCTTCGGTCGCATCGGCCGCAACTACTTCCGCGCGGCGTTCGCGAAGGGCAGCGACCTCGAGATCGTCGCCGTCAACGACCTCACCGACAACGCGGCGCTCGCCCACCTCCTGAAGTACGACTCGATCACCGGCCGTCTCGATGCGGACGTCTCGCTCGAGGGCGACTCCATCGTCGTCAACGGTGAGCCGATCAAGGTGCTCGAGCAGCGCGACCCGGCCGCCCTCGGCTGGGGCGACCTCGGTGTCGACATCGTCATCGAGTCCACCGGCCGGTTCACGAACGCCGAGGACGCGGGCAAGCACATCGCCGCCGGCGCCAAGAAGGTGCTGATCTCCGCACCCGCCAAGGGCGAGGACGCGACCTTCGTGATGGGCGTCAACCACGAGGACTACGACCCCGCATCGCACCACATCATCTCCAACGCGTCCTGCACCACGAATTGCCTCGCGCCGCTCGCCAAGGTGTTCAACGACACGTTCGGCATCGAGCGCGGCCTGATGACCACGGTGCACGCCTACACGGCGGACCAGAACCTGCAGGACGGCCCGCACAGCGACCTCCGCCGCGCCCGGGCCGCGGCGATCAACATCGTCCCCACCTCGACCGGCGCCGCCAAGGCGATCGGCCTGGTGCTGCCGGAGCTCAAGGGCAAGCTGGACGGCTTCGCGCTCCGCGTCCCGGTGCCCACCGGCTCGATCACGGATCTCACGGTCACCTCGTCGCGGCCGGTCACGGTGGACGAGGTCAAGGCGGCCTACCGCGAGGCGGCCGAGGGCTACCTGAAGGGCATCCTCAAGTACACCGAGGACGAGCTCGTCTCCTCCGACATCGTCAGCGACCCGCACTCGGCGATCTTCGACTCCGGGCTGCTGCGTGTGCTCGGCGACCAGGTGAAGCTGTCCGCCTGGTACGACAACGAGTGGGGCTACTCGAACCGCCTCGTCGACCTGACCGACTACGTCGCCGAGCGACTCTGACGCCTCGATGACCCTCCGAACCCTCGACGCGCTCGGCCCCCTCGCGGGCCGGGCCGTCGTCGTCCGGTGCGATTTCAACGTCCCGCTGAAGGACGGCGCGATCACCGACGACGGCCGCATCCGCGCATCGCTGCCCACCCTCACCGCGCTGCTCGAACAGGGCGCGCGCGTCACGGTCGTCTCGCACCTCGGTCGACCCGCCGGGACGCCGCAGGAGATGTACAGCCTCGGGCCCGTCGCCGCGCGGCTCGGCGAGCTGCTCGGCACGTCCGTCGCGTTCGACAGCGCGCCCGCGGCGGAGACGCCCACGGAGCTCGCCGACGGCGCGATCCGGCTGCTGGAGAACCTGCGGTTCGACCCGCGCGAGACGAGCAAGGACGCGGGGGAGCGGCAGGCGTACGCCGACGAACTCGCCGCGTTCGGTGAGGTATTCGTCTCTGACGGCTTCGGGGTGGTGCACCGCAAGCAGGCGAGCGTCTACGAGCTGGCGACGACCCTGCCGAGCGCGGCGGGCACGCTCATCGCGGCCGAGCTCGAGGTGCTGGAGCGGCTGACCACCCGCCCGGAGAAGCCGTACGCGGTGGTGCTGGGCGGCTCGAAGGTCAGCGACAAGCTCGGGGTCATCGATGCCCTGCTGCCCCGCGTCGACGCGGTCCTGGTCGGCGGCGGCATGCTGTTCACCTTCCTCGCCGCGCAGGGCCACGCCGTGGGCGGGAGCCTGCTCGAGGACGACCAGCTCGACACCGTGCGGGGCTACCTGCAGCGCGCCGAGGAGCTCGGCGTCGAGATCGTGCTGCCGACGGACGTCGTCGTCGCCGATCGGTTCGCCGCCGACGCGGCGCACGAGGTCACCGCGGCGGACGCCATCGAGGGCACCCCCTTCGGCGCGTCGGGCCTCGGCCTCGACATCGGCCCCGAGACGGGCCGACGCTTCGCCGAGATCATCGCCCGCTCGAAGACGGTGTTCTGGAACGGCCCGATGGGCGTGTTCGAGTTCGACGCCTTCGCCGAGGGCACCCGCGCGGTCGCCGATGCGCTCACCCGCGTGGACGGCCTGTCGGTCGTCGGCGGCGGCGACTCGGCCGCCGCGGTCCGTGCACTGGGCTTCGCCGACGACCGGTTCGGGCACATCTCGACCGGCGGCGGCGCCAGCCTCGAGTTCCTCGAGGGCAAGGAACTACCCGGCCTGGAGGTGCTCGGATGGCAGGCGTGAGCCGCACCCCGCTGATCGCGGGAAACTGGAAGATGAACCTGGACCACCTGCAGGCGATCGCGTTCGTGCAGAAGCTCGCGTGGACGCTGAAGGACTCGGGCCACCGCTACCAGGACACCGAGGTGGCGATCTTCCCGCCCTTCACCGACCTGCGCAGCGTGCAGACGCTCATCTCGGCGGACAAGTACGAGATCGCGTTCGGCGGTCAGGACCTGTCCGCGCACGATTCCGGCGCGTACACCGGCGAGGTGTCCGGCGCGTTCCTCGCCGCGCTCGAGTGCGGTTACGTGCTGATCGGCCACTCCGAGCGGCGGCAGTACCACGGCGAGACCGACGAGGTCGTCGCCGCGAAGGTGCAGGCGGCCCTGCGGCACGGCCTCATGCCGGTGATCTGTGTGGGCGAGACGGCGGAGGATCGGGAACAGCACGGTCCCAGTGCCGTGCCGGTCGGTCAGCTCCGCACCGCCCTGCAGGGGGTGCCCGCGGACGCGGACATCGTCGTCGCCTACGAGCCGGTCTGGGCGATCGGCTCCGGGCAGGCGGCGACGCCCGAGCAGGCGCAGCAGGTCGCGGCCGCGCTGCGGCAGCTCCTCGGTGAGGTGCTCTCGGCCGAGGCGGCCGAGCGCACCAGGGTGCTCTACGGCGGCTCGGTGAAGGCATCGAACATCGCCGGCTTCCTGCGGGAGCCGGACGTGGACGGTGCACTCGTCGGCGGCGCCAGTCTCGACCTCAAGGAGTTCTCGAGCATCGTCCGCTTCCAGAAGCACGTCGGGGTGTAGTCGCGCTTCTCCCCGCGCGGATGCCGCCGGCGCGCTTCGGTGCGCCTATACTCGACCTCGGTCCGGCCCCGGCCGGGCGACCAGACGAAAGGTTATGCGTGGAAATCCTCGCAGTCGTGCTCCAGGTGGTGCTTGGGCTCACCAGCCTGCTCCTCACCATGCTCATCCTGCTGCACCGCGGACGCGGTGGTGGCCTCTCCGACATGTTCGGCGGCGGCGTCACCTCCAACCTCGGCGCCTCCGGAGTAGCGGAGCGCAACCTCAACCGAATCACCGTGATTCTCGGCCTGCTCTGGCTCGCCTGCATCGTGGTTCTGGGGCTCATCACACGGTTCGACGCCGGCGTCTGACGCCGACGTAAAGCAGAACGGGGTACATCAGTGGCATCTGGCGGCAGTGCGATCCGCGGCTCGCGGGTCGGCGCGGGGCCCATGGGGGAACAGGACCACGGCTTCCACGCCGAACGGGTCGCTGTCTCCTATTGGGACGCCCTCGGCAATGAAACCGTCCGGTACTTCGCGGCGAGCCTGCCCGACGATGAGATCCCGGACACCATCGACTCCCCGTCCAGCGGCCTGCCCGCGGGCCGGGACAAGGACCACCCGCCGGCCGTCCAGAAGACGGAACCGTACAAGACCCACCTCGCGTACGTGAAGGAGCGCCGCTCGGAGGAAGAGGCCGAGCAGCTCCTCGAAGAGGCGCTGAACCAGCTGCGCATCCGCCGCGGCAAGATCCCGGCGCAGTCCTAGACCGGCACCTGCGAAAGGCCCCGACCGAACTGGTCGGGGCCTTTCGCGTGGATCAGGAAAACCGCTCCCAGAGGAGTCAGTAGGACGAGGCGATGAGGGTCTCGGGGACGTCGGCGGCCGCCGCGCGGTCGACGAAGAACACCGTGCGCCGGCGGCCGGTGACGCCCGCGGCGGGTACCTCGTTCGCGGTCGCGCCGGCCAGGGCGAGCCCCAGCGCGGGCGCCTTGTCCCCCCCGGCGAGCACCAGGAAGATCCGCTCCGCCGAATTGATCGCGGGCAGCGTGAGGCTCAGCCGGTCCGGCGGCGGCTTGGGCGCGTTGCGCACTGCCACGACGGTGCGGTCGCCGCTGCGGAGGTCGCGCTCCGGGAACAGCGACGCGACGTGCCCGTCCGGGCCCACGCCGAGGTAGAGGATGTCGAAGCGGGGGAGCTGCTTGCCCTCCGGAGCGGCGAGCTCCAGCTCCCGGGCGTAG
Source organism: Naasia sp. (assembly GCA_025463675.1). Taxonomy (GTDB): domain Bacteria; phylum Actinomycetota; class Actinomycetes; order Actinomycetales; family Microbacteriaceae; genus Naasia. The sequence goes on from JAODAX010000045.1 coordinate 16,321, forward strand.
GCGGCGGCCGCCTCGTCGAGGTCCGGGATGCGGTCCGACGCGGGGAACGCGTGAATGTTCGCCTCCGGGGTGCCCAGCGCGTCGAGCAGCGCCGCGCGGGCCTGTGTCTCGTTGCGCTCCGGATGGCCGAAGGGCAGGAAGCGCTCGTCCCCCCACCAGAAGTGCACGCGCGCCCAGTCGAGGGTGCTGCGCGCACTGGAGTCGCGGATGGCACGTTGGGTCGCCTCGCCCATCCCGCCGCCGGTGAGGACGACGTGCGCCTCCTCGTTCTCGTCGAGGAGGTCGAGCAGCTTGGTGATGCTGCGGGCGGCGACCGAGCCGACGAGGGAGTCGGTGTCCGGGTGGACGATCACCCGGCGTTCGCTGGTCATCGCGTCTCCCCGCTTCCCTCAGGTCCGGCCACAGTAGCAGGCAGGTCCATCGGGCCGCGGAGCCGGGACAGCCCCCGCGTGATCACGTCGCCGTAGAGCTCGTCGGCGCCGAGCCGACGCAGTTCCTCGGCCAGGCAGTCCCGGAGGCTCCGACGGGGGAGCGACACCTCGTGCATCGGCTTACCCGGCTGCACCAGCCGCGCAATGTTGCCCTCCGGGCGGTCCAGCTCGATGATCCCGGAGCGCCGGACGAGCCGCACGCTGTGGATCCCACTCGACCCGGTGGCCCGGCTGGAGACCTCGTGACTGACCGGCACCTGCAGCTGCAGGCCGAGCCAGGCGGCGAGCAGCGCGGTGGACGGGGAGTCCTCGGCGCCCTGCACCTCGACCCCGATGACCGGTTCGAACGGCGGCTGGTCGAGCACCGCGGCGAGCTGGGCCCGCCACAGCGTCAGCCGAGTCCACGCGAAGTCGGTGTCCCCGGGCGTGTGGGTGCTGGCGAGGTGCTGCAGGAAGCCCAGCGGGTCGGCCTGGCTGGAGGCGTCCGTGATGCGGCGCTGTGCGATGTGGCCAATGGGGGAGTCGGCGACCCGCTCGGGCGCCTCGCCCGGCCACCACGCCACGACCGGTGCGTCCGGCAGCAGCAGCCCGGTGACGAGGCTCTCCTCGTCCTCGGACGTTGCGCCGTAGGCGCGCAGGACGATGACCTCGCTCGCGCCCGCGTCGCCGCCGACCCGGATCTGACCGTCGACCTTCGCCGGCTCGTCGGGGGTGATCTCCGGGTCGCGAGCGACCACGATGACCCGCATCGGGTGCTCGCGGGAGGCGTCGTTGGCAGCCTCGATGGCCTCCTCCTCGTGCCCGATCTCGGTCGCGATGACGAGGGTGAGCACGCGGCCGAGGGCGACGGCGCCACCCTCCTCGCGGATCTTCACGAACGCCTTCGCGATCGCGGACGTCGTCGTGTTGGGCAGATCGACGATCATGGCCGCCTCCAGGTCCGGCCGTCCCGAGTCATCAGCGCGTCGGCGGACGACGGGCCCCAGGTTCCGGGACGGTACTGCTCGGGTCGTCCCTGCGTCGTCCAGAACTCCTCGATCGGATCGAGGATCTTCCAGGACAGCTCCACCTCCTGGTGGCGCGGGAACAGCGGCGGCTCGCCGAGGAGCACGTCGAGGATGAGCCGCTCGTACGCCTCGGGGCTCGCCTCGGTGAACGCGTGGCCGTAGCCGAAGTCCATCGTCACGTCGCGGACGACCATGCCGGCGCCGGGGACCTTGGAGCCGGACCGGATGGTGACGCCCTCATCGGGCTGCACGCGGATGACGATCGCGTTCTGCCCGAGCTGGGTGGTCTGGCTCGGGGCGAACAGGTACTGCGGAGCGCGCTTGAACACGACGGCGATCTCGGTGACGCGCCGGCCGAGCCGCTTCCCGGCGCGGAGGTAGAACGGCACGCCGGACCAGCGTCGAGTGTTGATGTTGAGGCGCATCGCGGCGTAGGTCTCCGTGACCGACTGCGGGTTCATGCCCTCCTCGTCGAGGAAGCCGACGACCTTCTCGCCGCCCTGCCAGCCGCCGGAATACTGCCCGCGGGCGGTCGACGCCGCGAGGTCCTTCGGCAGACTGACGGCCGCGAGTACCTTCTCCTTCTCCGCCCGCAGGTCGCGCGCGTCGAAGGAGATCGGCTCTTCCATCGCGGTGAGCGCGAGCAGTTGGAGCAGGTGATTCTGGATCACGTCGCGTGCCGCGCCGATGCCGTCGTAGTAGCCGGCCCGGCCGCCGACGCCGATGTCCTCGGCCATCGTGATCTGCACGTGGTCGACGTAGTTGGCGTTCCAGATCGGCTCGTAGAGCTGGTTGGCGAAGCGCAGCGCCAGGATGTTCTGGACGGTCTCCTTGCCGAGGTAGTGGTCGATGCGGAAGACCGAATCGGGCGGGAAGACGCTTTCGACGACCGCGTTCAGCTCGCGCGCCGTGGTGAGGTCGCTGCCGAACGGCTTCTCGATCACGACTCGGCGCCAGGCCCCGTCCTTCTGCTCGGCGAGACCGGACCGGCGCAGCTGCTCGGTGACCACCGGGAACGACTTCGGCGGGATCGAGAGGTAGAACGCGTGGTTGCCCATCGTGCCTCGCGCTTCGTCCAGCTTCTCGATGGTGGAGCGCAGCTCGTCGAACGCCGCGTCGTCGTCGAAGCTGCCGGGCACGAAGCGGATGCCGGCGGACAGCTGCTTCCAGACGTCCTCGTCGAAGGGTGTGCGGGAGTACTGCTTGACCGCGTCGTGGACCACCTTCGAGAAGTCCTGGTCCTCCCAGTCCCGCCGCGCGAAGCCGACCAGCGCGAAGCCGGGAGGCAGCAGGCCGCGGTTCGCGAGGTCGTAGACGGCCGGCATCAGCTTCTTGCGCGACAGGTCGCCGGTGACACCGAAGATGATCAGGCCGGAGGGACCGGCGATGCGGTTCAGCCGCCGATCGATCGGCAGGCGCAGGGGGTTGAAGTCCGGTGTGATCTCGACCGGCATGTCGGCTCCTTATGAGGCGGGCGGGTTGCCCGTCAGGTTCGGCGTACTGCGTCGAACAGCGCCGCCGTTGCCGCGTCGGACGTGAGGTTGAGGCGGAGCACCGGGCGGCCGTGCTCGGCGAGCACTCCGGCGTCGCCGGCGGCCTGAGCCTGGATCAGCTGGCCGAACGTGAACGGCCGGTCGGGGATGGCCAGGTCGGTGCGCGCGTCGGCGGTGATCTGCAGGAACACCCCGGTCGCCGGTCCGCCCTTGTGGTACTGGCCGGTGGAGTGCAGGAACCGGGGGCCCCAGCCGAAGGTTACGGGACGCTGCGCGCGCGCTGCGAGCAGGTCGCGGAGTTCCGCGAGCCGCGGCAGCGCGAGCCGGTCGACGTATGCCTGGACGGACAGGTAGCCGTCGGGGCCGAGCCGGCCGAGCAGCGCGTCGATGGCCCCGGCGAGGTCGGCCGTCCCGCGGACGATGTCGTCGGTGCCGCGCACCTCGATCCCGCCCTCGGCGAAGGCCGTCGGAGTGGGCTCCGGGGTCGCGTCGAGCAGGCCGCGCGCGGCGATCTTCGCCGACTCCACATCGGGCTGGTCGAAGGGGTTGATACCGAGCAGTCGGCCGGCGACCGCGATCGCGTACTCCCAGGTCAGGAGCATCGCACCGAGCGAGCCGCTCATCACGATCTCGCCCGCTTCGAGCTGCGCGCGGTGCCCGTGTGCCGCGGCGTCGGCGACCAGTCGGACCACCTGGAGGTCGGGCAGGTCCGCCCCGAGCTCGGGCGCGTCGGTGCCCAGCACGACGGGGAGGAGGCCGGTGCCGTCCTTGCCGGTCGACTCGGCGACGAGCTGCTCCGCCCAGTCCGCGAAGCCCACGATGTGCGTGCCGTCCGCCACGATGCCGAGCTTGTCCTTGAGGGGTGAGGTGCCCGCGATCGCGGCACCCAGGATCAGTCCGGGGTTCTCGTCGGAGTCGGTGGCGAGTGGCAGGAGCTCCGCGTCGGCCTCGTCGAGCAGCTGACCGATGTCGGCGCCGGCGAGGCCCGACGGCACCAGGCCGAAGGCGGTGAGCGCGGAGAACCGGCCGCCGACATTCGGGTCGGCGTTGAACACCCGGTACCCCGCCTCGCGAGCCGACGCATCGAGCGGCGAGCCGGGGTCGGTGACGACGATGATGCGCCCACGCGGGTCGACGCTCGCATCCTGGAACGCCTTCTCGTAGACCCGCCGCTGGCTGTCCGTCTCGACGGTGGAGCCGGACTTGGACGAGATGACGATCGCGCTGGCCTCGAGCCGGTCGGTCAGCGCGGCGAGGACCTGCCCGGGCTCGGTGCTGTCGAGCACCGTGAGGGCCACTCCCGCCGTGCGCGTGATGACCTCCGGCGCGAGCGAGGAGCCGCCCATGCCGCCGAGGACGATGTGTGAGATCCCCGCCGCGTGCAACTCGTCGCGCAGGCTGACGATCTCCGCCACCAGCGGACGCGAGACGGAGACCGCCTCGGTCCAGCCCAGCCGCTTCGCGGCTTCCTCGATCGCGGCCTCGCCCCACAGGTCGGGGTCCAGCCCGGTGATGCCGGAGGCCACCCGGTCGGCGACGAGCTGTGGGAGGACCCGCTCGACGGCCTCGCGGGCGGCGCCGCCGACCTCGATGCGGATACTCACCTGGCACCGTCGAGGGCGCCGGTGACCGTCTCGGTGAGCTCGGTCCAGGAGACCACGAACTTCTCCACGCCTTCGGACTCGAGCAGCTCGGTCACCTCGGCGACCGAAATGCCCTGCGCCTCGACGGCCTCGATCAGGGCCTGCGCGTCGTCGTAGGCGCCGGTCACCGTGTCGCCGGTGATGGTGCCGTGGTCGAAGGTCGCGTCGAGCGTCTTGCCCGGCATCGTATTGACGACGCCGTGGGTGACCAGCTCGGTCACGTAGAGGGTGTCCGGCAGGTCGGCCGACTTGACGCCGGTGGACGCCCACAGCGGCCGCTGCCGGTTGGCGCCCTTCTCCTGCAGCGCGAGCGCGCGCTCGGTGGCGAACTGCTCGACGAACAGCTTGAAGGCGAGCCGGGCGTTGGCGATGCCGGCCTTGCTCTTGAGCGACCGCGCCTCGTCCGTGCCGACCGCTTCGAGGCGCTTGTCGATTTCGGTGTCCACGCGGGACACGAAGAACGACGCGACCGAGTGGAAGGTCGACAGGTCGATCCCGGCGGCGTCGGCCTGCTCGAGCCCGCTGAGGTAGGCGCCGATCACGTCGGCGTAGCGCTCGAGGCTGAAGATCAGCGTCACGTTCACGCTGATCCCGGCCGCGATCGCCGCGGTGATCGCCGGCAGCCCCGCCTTGGTGGCGGGAATCTTGATCATCACGTTCGGCCGGTCGACCTTCGCCCAGAGGGCCTTCGCTTCGCTGATGGTGGCGTCGGTGTCGTGCGCGGCGCCCGGCGTGACCTCGATGGAGACGCGGCCGTCGTAGCCGTTCGTCGCGTCGTAGACGGGCCGGAACACGTCGGCGGCGCGCTGCACGTCGGCCGTCGTGATCTCGAAGACCGCGCTGGTCACATCGGTGCCCGACGCGGCGAGCTCGCGCACCTGCTCGTCGTAGGCCTCGCCCTTGGCGAGGGCCGACGCGAAGATCGTCGGGTTGGTGGTGACGCCCACGACGTTCTTCTCGTCGATCAGCTTCTGCAGCGCGCCGGAGTTCAGTAGCTCGCGCGACAGGTCGTCGAGCCAGATGCTCACTCCCGCCGCGGAGAGCTCGGCGGTCGGGCTGGTGGTGGAGGTGTCGGTCATTTTCTCTTCCTCGTCTGCCGGTCGCCCTAGAGCGCGGCCAGCGATTCCTTGGCTGCGGCGACCGCGGCGTCCGCGGTGAAGCCGAACTTCTCGTAGAGCACCTGGTAGTCGGCCGATGCGCCGAAGTGCTCGATGGACACGCTCCGGCCGGCGTCCCCGATCCACGGGCGCCAGCTGAGCGCGATGCCCGCCTCGATGGAGACCCTGGCCTTGACGGCGGCGGGCAGGACCCGCTCGCGGTAGGCGGCGTCCTGCTCGGCGAACCACTCGAGCGAGGGCACCGAGACGACGCGGGCATTGACGCCCTCCGCCGCGAGCCGCTCGCGGGCGGCGACAGCGATCTGCACCTCGGAGCCGGTCGCGAGGAAGATCACGTCGGGCGTACCATTCGGCGCCTCCGCGAGGATGTACGCGCCGCGGGCCACGCCGCGCGGGTGGCCGAAGGTCTCGCCCTCCGCCTCGCCCTCGCCGCGCGGGAAGACCGGCAGGTTCTGCCGGCTGAGCGCGAGCCCCGCCGGTCCGATCCGACGCTCGAGGATCGTCTTCCACGCCCAGGCCACCTCGTTGGCGTCCGCCGGGCGGACGACATCGAGTCCCGGGATCGACCGAAGCGCGGTGAGCTGCTCGATCGGCTGGTGGGTGGGACCGTCCTCACCGAGCGCGAACGAGTCGTGCGTCCAGACGTAGATCGTGGGCGCCTGCATGAGGGCGGCCAGCCGGACGGCGGGCCGCATATAGTCGCTGAAGATCAGGAACGTGCCGCCGAACGGGCGCGTGTTGCCGTGCAGCACGATGCCGTTGAGAATGGCTCCCATCGCGTGCTCGCGGATGCCGAAGTGCAGCACGCGGCCGTACGGGTCGCCGGACCACTCGTCCGTCGACCACTCGGTGGGCACGAATGACTTCGCGCCCGTGATGGTCGTGAGGTTCGACTCGGCCAGGTCGGCTGAGCCGCCCCACAGCTCGGGCATCAGCGGCGCGATCGCATTGATGACCTTGCCGGAGGCGGCGCGCGTCGAGACGTCCTTGCCGGGCGCGAACACCGGGAGGGCCTGCTCGATGCCGGCGGGCGCCTCCCGGCGGATCAGCCGGTCGAACAGCTCCTTGCGCCCCGGGTTCGCGGCGGCCCACTGCGCGAACCGCTCCTTCCATTCGGCGTGCTCGGCCCGCCCGCGCTCGACGGCCTTCCGGGTGTGGGCGAGCACCTCGTCCGAGACGGCGAAGGTGACGTCCGGGTCGAAGCCGACGACCTCCTTCACGGCGCGCAACTCCTCCGCGCCGAGCGCCGAGCCGTGGATCTTGCCGGTGTTCTGCTTCTTCGGGCTGGGCCAGCCGATGATCGTCTTGAGGACGATGATCGACGGCTTGGCCGTCTCCGCCTTCGCGGCCTCGATCGCTGCGGCGAGGGCGGCGTGGTCCTCGACGTACTCGCCGGTGGCCTTCCAGTCGACCGTCTGCACGTGCCAGCCGTAGGCCTCGTAGCGCTTCGCGACGTCCTCGGTGAAGGCGATGTTGGTGTCGTCCTCGATCGAGATCTGGTTCGCGTCGTAGAGCGCGATGAGGTTGCCGAGCTGCTGGTGGCCGGCGAGCGAGGAGGCCTCGCTCGTGATGCCCTCCTGGAGGTCGCCGTCGCCGGCGATCGCGTAGATGAAGTGGTCGAAGACGCTCTCGCCGGGCGCGGTGTCCGGGTCGAACAGCCCGCGCTCGTAGCGCGCCGCGTAGGCGAAGCCGACCGCGGAGGAGAGGCCCTGGCCGAGCGGGCCGGTGGTGATCTCGATGCCGTCGGTGTGGCCGTACTCCGGGTGGACCGGCGTCTGTGAGCCCCACTTGCGCAGGTGCTTCAGGTCCTCGAGCTCGAGCCCGTAGCCCGCGAGGTAGAACTGCACGTACTGGGTGAGCGAGCTGTGGCCGTTGGAGAGGATGAACCGGTCACGCCCGACCCACGTGCTGTCGCTCGGATCGCGACGCATGATCTTCTGGAAGAGCAGGTGGGCCACCGGAGCGAGGCTCATCGCCGTCCCCGGGTGTCCGTTCCCCGCCTGTTCGACCGCGTCCGCGGCGAGGATGCGGGCGGTGTCGACCGCCGCGTCGTCAATGGGGTCCCATTGCAGATCTGCCACTGGGGAAAGACCCTTCGTCATGAAATTGTGCGGCCGAAATCGGCCTGTCCAAGTATAGAAGGGGGCCTTCGTCGGGGGGCGCGGCCTTGACACTGTGTGACGCCGGGCGGACCCTGCCGCCCGGACGGCCCGGTGCGACCTCGACGTCGCGTAGAATCGGCTGTGGTGAGCACGGCAGTAGAGGGCGGTACACAGGTCGGCGGGGCGAAGCGCCCCGTCTCCTTCCCGACCAAGGCGAAGGCGTTCCTCGCCCTCACCAAGCCGCGGGTGATCGAGCTCCTCCTCGTCACCACCGCGCCGGTGATGATCCTGGCCGCGAACGGCATCCCGAGCCCCTGGCTGATCGTCGCCACGCTCGTCGGCGGGGCGCTGAGCGCCGGCAGTGCCAACGCCTTCAACTGCTACATCGACCGCGACATCGACGCGGTCATGCACCGCACCAAGCGGCGCCCCCTCGTGACCGGTGAGGTCACGCCGCGGGAGGCGCTCGTCTTCGCCTGGGTGCTCGGTGTGGTCTCGACGGTCTGGCTGCTGGCCTTCACCACGTGGCTCGCCGCCGCCCTGTCCGTCGGCGCGATCCTCTTCTACGTCTTCGTCTACACGCTTTGGCTCAAGCGGCGCACCGAGCAGAACATCATCTGGGGCGGCATCGCTGGCTGCTTCCCGGTGCTGATCGGCTGGGCGGCGGTCACGGGCGAGCTCAGCTGGGCGGCCTTCATCCTGTTCGCGGTCGTATTTCTCTGGACGCCCCCGCACTACTGGCCGCTGTCGATGCGCTACCGCGAGGACTACGCCTCGGTGAACGTGCCGATGCTGGCCGTCGTGCGCTCCGGCAAGGTGGTCGGGCTGCAGACGATCCTTTACGCATGGGCGACGGTGGTCTGCTCGCTGCTGCTAATTCCGGTCGCCGGCATGGGCATCGTCTACAGCCTTGCGGCCGTCGCGTCGGGCACCTGGTTCGTCTACGAGACGCACCGGCTGTACGGACTCGCGATCCGCGGCGAGGAGCCGAAGCCGATGCGGGTGTTCCACGCCTCCATCACGTACCTGACGCTGCTTTTCCTCGCGGTGGCGATCGACCCGCTGCTGCCGTTCTGATGCGCACCCCGCTGTCCTGGCTCGCGGAGCGGGTGGAGCTCGGCCCGCGCGCGCTGCGCTGGGGCACCACCGCGGCGCTGATCGCCAGCATCCTGATCATCATCACCGGGGGAGTGGTGCGGGTCACCGGCTCCGGGCTCGGCTGCCCGACCTGGCCCGAGTGCTCGGCCGGGTCGATCGCCACGACGCCCGAACTCGGCATCCACGGCCTGATCGAGTTCACCAACCGGGCGCTCACCGGCGTGCTGGTCGCCGCCGTCGGGTGGGCGATCCTCGCCGCGCGCCTGCAACGGCCGCGGCAGCGGGTGCTCACTCGACTCGCCTGGTCCCAGTTCTGGCTGGTCGTCGTCAACGCGATCGCCGGTGGCATCAGCGTGCTCGCCGAGCTGAACCCGTGGGTGGTGGCGATGCACTTCCTGCTGGCCATCGCGCTACTCGCGACCACGACCCTCACCTGGCACCGCGCCCGCCAGTCGGCGCAGGCGGTCGTTCTCCCCGCCTCCGACGGCGTGCTCGCCTGGGCGCTGACGGGCGCGACCTTCGTCCTCATCGTGATCGGCACCACCGTGACCGGGTCGGGACCGCATTCGGGCGACAGCGCCGACGTGCCGCGGATGGGTTTCAACTGGATTGCGGTCACGGTGGTGCACGGGGTGCTCGCGGTGGTCGTGATGGCACTCGCCGTCGCCCTGCTGCTGCGTCTGCGCCGCCCGCCGGAGGCGGCGGTCGCCCGGCGTCGGGTGGTCACTCTGCTCGGGGTCCTCGCCCTGCAGGGCCTGATCGGGGTGGTCCAGTCGCTTATCGGCCTGCCCGAGGCGCTCGTGGTGCTGCATCTGCTCGGTTCGGCGCTCGTCTGGGTGGGCACCGTCCGCGTGCTGCTCGACGTCCGTCCCCGCCTGTTCGGCGCCGTGCTGCCGGTCGCGGGCGACGCCCCTGGTCAGCCAGTCTTTGAACCTGCTCGAAACCCGGTGGGTGCGCCGCCCGCCGGGTGACGCGCCACCCCGGGTCACGTAGAATCACGGAAGACGCAGCGTCCGCGTCGACCCGCCGAGAAGCTAGCGCGCAGCGCGCTCGAGGCAGCACGGAGCCAGGAGCCCGTCCGCGGAATGCTTCCGGGCCACCGTGCGTTGGGTCGGGTGGAGCCACCGAACGAAGCGACGCAAGGAAGAAAAGGTAATTCATGTCCGACGTCTTGATCGATCGCCCGGAACTCGCAAGCCTCGGGCAGTACGAGTTCGGCTGGTCCGACACGGACGCCGCGGGTGCCACCGCGCGCCGCGGGCTCTCGCCGGAGGTCGTCACCGACATCTCCGAGCTGAAGAACGAGCCCGAGTGGATGCGCGCCACGCGCCTCAAGGCGCTCAGCATCTTCGAGCGCAAGCCGATGCCGACCTGGGGTGCCGACCTCAGCGAGATCGACTTCGACAACATCAAGTACTTCGTGCGCTCCACCGAGAAGCAGGCCCAGTCGTGGGAGGACCTGCCGGAAGACATCCGCGCCACCTACGAGAAGCTCGGCATCCCGGAGGCGGAGCGTCAGCGCCTCGTCGGCGGCGTCGCCGCGCAGTACGAGTCCGAGGTCGTCTACCACCAGATCCGCGAGGACCTGGAGGAGCAGGGCGTCATCTTCATGGACACCGACACGGCGCTGCGCGAGCACCCGGAAATGTTCCAGGAGTACTTCGGCACGGTCATCCCGTCCGGCGACAACAAGTTCGCCGCGCTGAACACGTCGGTCTGGTCGGGCGGCTCCTTCGTCTACGTCCCGAAGGGCGTCCACGTCGAGATCCCGCTGCAGGCCTACTTCCGGATCAACACCGAGAACATGGGCCAGTTCGAGCGCACGCTGATCATCGCCGACGAGGGCAGCTACGTGCACTACATCGAGGGCTGCACGGCGCCGATCTACAAGTCCGACTCGCTGCACTCCGCGGTCGTCGAGATCATCGTCAAGAAGAACGCGCGCGTTCGGTACACGACCATCCAGAACTGGTCGAACAACGTCTACAACCTGGTCACCAAGCGGGCCATCGCCCACGAGGGCGCGACCATGGAGTGGATCGACGGCAACATCGGCTCCAAGGTGACGATGAAATACCCGTCCATCTACCTCGTCGGCGAGCACGCCAAGGGAGAGACCCTCTCCGTCGCGTTCGCCGGCCCCGGCCAGCACCAGGACGCCGGCGCGAAGATGATCCACATGGCGCCGTACACGCAGTCGTCGATCGTCTCCAAGTCGATCGCGCGCGGCGGCGGCCGTGCGGGCTACCGCGGCGAAGTCCGGGTCGACCCTGCCGCGCACCACTCGGCGAACACCGTGCGTTGCGATGCGCTCCTGGTCGACACGATCTCCCGCTCCGACACCTACCCGGCCATCGACATCCGGGTGGACGACGTCCAGCTCGGCCATGAGGCGACCGTGTCGAAGGTGAGCGAGGAGCAGCTGTTCTACCTCATGTCCCGCGGCATGCCGGAGGACGAGGCGATGGCCATGATCGTGCGCGGCTTCATCGAGCCCATCGCTCGCGAGCTCCCCATGGAGTACGCCCTGGAACTCAACAAGCTCATCGAGATGGGTATGGAAGGCAGCGTCGGCTAGGTGACGGACAGCACTGAGAACACGGAGATCACCTCACTGGCGACCCCATCCGGCGACACCGCGGTCGAGGTGACGGGCACCGGCACACGGGCGGCCATCATCTCGGATGCCACCACGCGGCACGCCGCAGTCCCCGTGCAGACGCGCAACGCGCGCTTCACGTCGACCGAGGTCGCCGACTTCCCGGCCGTCACCGGTCGGGAGGGCAACTGGAAGCTCACGCCCGTCGACCGCATCCGGGAGCTCCTCGACGGTGCCCTCGACGGCACCGCATACCCGGTCGTCGCCGAGCCGTCCCCGGGCGTCGACGTCCGCTGGGTGGACCGCACCGACGCGCGCATCGGACTCGGGGGCATCCCCGAGGACCGGGCGTCCGCGAACGCGTGGTCCGGCTTCGGCGCCGCGCTCGCGATCACCCTGAGCGGCGAGGAGCACACCGAGCTCACCGTCGCGCGCTCCGAGTTCGGCAGCGCCCCGCGCGCCGCACACACGATCGTCGAGGCGAAGCCGTTCAGCGACTCCCTCGTGGTGCTCGACAACTCCGGCCCGGCGCTGCTGGTGGAGAACGTCGAGATCCTCGTCGGTGACGGCGCGAAGCTCACCCTCGTCACCGTGCAGGACTTCGACGGCGACGCCCGCTACCTCGCGAATCACTTCGCCCGGGTCGGCCGCGACGCCACCTTCAAGCATGTGGTCGTCTCCCTCGGCGGCAGCGTCGTCCGGGTCAACCCGTCGGCGACCCTCGCCGAGCCGGGCGCCGACGGCGAGCTGCTGGGGGTGTACTTCGCCGATGCGGGGCAGCACCTCGAGCAGCAGGTGTTCCTCTTCCACCAGGCGGCGAACACGCGCGGCCGCGTCAACTACAAGGGCGCGCTGCAGGGTCAAGGCGCGCGCTCGGTCTGGATCGGCGACGTGCTGATCGGCCCGGACGCGAGCGCCACCGACAGCTACGAGCAGAACCGCAACCTGGTGCTCACCGACGGCACCCGCGCCGACAGCATCCCGAACCTCGAGATCGAGACGGGCGACATCCTCGGCGCCGGTCACGCGAGCGCGACCGGCCGTTTCGACGACGAGCAGCTCTTCTACCTGCAGTCCCGGGGCATCCCGGAGGCCGAGGCCCGCCGGCTCGTGGTGCGCGGCTTCCTGCTCGACGTGATCCAGCGCATCGGCTCGGCCGACCTCGAGGCGCGTCTAGGCGCGGCGATCGAGGCGGAGCTCGCGGGCGGCCCCCGATGAGCGGCGTGAAGGCGTGTGCCGCCGGAGACCTGCGCGTCGATCAGGCGACGCGCGTCGTCATCGATGGCATCGCCATCGCGGTCGTGAAAGACAGCGCGGGCACCATCCACGCGCTCGGCGACACCTGCACCCACGGCGACATCTCGCTCTCCGAGGGCTTCGTCGAGGACGACACGCTGGAATGCTGGGCCCACGGCTCGCGTTTCGAGCTGACCACGGGCAAGCCGCTCACCCTCCCCGCCTACGAGCCGGTGCCGGTGTTCCCGGTCACCGTCGTCGACGGCGATGTGTACATCGATCCGACGCCCATCAGCGTCTGACCTCCGAGAACCCCGAAAGGCCCCCATGTCCACCCTCACCATCTCCGACCTGCAGGTCAGCGTCGAAACCGACCAGGGCAGCAAGCCGATCCTGCGCGGCGTCGACCTCACCATCAACGAGGGCGAGATCCACGCGATCATGGGGCCGAACGGCTCCGGCAAGTCGACTCTCGCCTACGCGATCGCTGGCCACCCCAAGTACACGGTCGACGGCGGCTCCATCACGCTCGATGGGGAGGATGTCCTCGCGATGAGTGTGGACGAGCGCGCCCGTGCGGGCCTCTTCCTGGCCATGCAGTACCCGGTCGAAATCCCCGGCGTGACCAACTCCAACTTCCTCCGCACCGCGAAGACCGCGATCGACGGCGAGGCCCCCGCGATCCGCGGCTGGATCAAGGACGTCCGCTCGTCGATGGAGCGGCTGCGGATGGACTCCTCGTTCGCCGAGCGCAACGTGAACGAGGGCTTCTCCGGCGGCGAGAAGAAGCGCAACGAGATCCTCCAGCTCGAGCTGCTGAAGCCGCGCTTCGCGGTCCTCGACGAGACCGACTCGGGCCTCGATGTCGACGCGCTGAAAATCGTGTCCGAGGGCGTCAACCGTGCCAAGGAGACCACCGGTCTCGGCATCATGCTGATCACCCACTACACGCGCATCCTGCGCTACATCCAGCCGGACTTCGTGCACGTCTTCGTCGCCGGCCGGATCGCCGAGCAGGGCGGCCGCGAGCTGGCCGACCGTCTCGAGGAGGAGGGCTACGACCGCTTCCTTCCCTCCGGGGTGGCGTGATGAGCGCCGTCTCCCTCGCGCCGCAGCGCTACGACGAGATCATCGAGGCCCTCAAAGACGTCGTCGACCCGGAGCTCGGTGTCAACATCGTCGACCTCGGCCTGATCTACGACCTCGCCTGGGATGAGGAGAACGACGCGCTGATCATCAGCATGACCCTCACCTCCGCGGGCTGCCCCCTGACCGACGTGATCGAGGAGGACACCGCGCAGGCCCTCGACGGCCACGCCGAGCGGTTCCGCATCAACTGGGTGTGGATGCCGCCGTGGGGCCCGGAGAAGATCACCGACGACGGCCGCGAGATGATGCGCGCCATCGGCTTCTCGATCTAGCGGTTACCCACGGACTGCCCACTTCTGTTGCCTCTCCGGAGGAAAAGGCGACAGAAGTGGGCAGTTCGTGTGTGCCGGGTGCTGTCAGCGGGCGCCGCGGGCCGCGGCGAACCAGCCGAGGCGGATGACGCCCGCCGCGATCGCCGCCTTCACGACCCCGCCGATCAGGAACGGGTAGAGGCCCGCGGTGAGCGTCTGCTCGAGGTTCAGGCCCAGCGAGAACGCGAGCCAGGGGAGGCCGACCGCGAAGACGATCGCGGAGCCGGCGAGGTAGGAGACCATGCCGCCGAGGAAGCGGCGGTCCCATGCCCGCTCGGCCAAGTGGCCGGTGAGCGCGGCGGCCAGCACGAAGCCGACGATGTAGCCGCCGGTCGGGCCGGCGAGCACGCCGAGGCCGGCCTCGCCGTCACTGAAGACGGGCAGTCCCAGCACGCCGACCACACCGTAGAGCAGCATCGCGAGGGTCCCGCGAAGCGCGCCGAGCGTGCCGCCGACGAGCAGGACGGCGAGCGTTTGCCCCGTGATCGGGACCGGCCAGAGCGGCACGGCCACCTGCGCGAGTCCCGCGGTCAGCGCCGCACCGGCGATGACGAGCGCCGCGTCGCCCGCGAGGGAGCGGGGGAGGACGCGGTCGGCGAGGACGGGGCGGGCGGCGAGCGAAACGGACGACATGGATCTCCCGGGGAGCTGGCGGGCCGGGGCCGGGCGGCCGTCGGCGGAATTTATACTAGGGGGCCGCCGTTTCCGGTATCGGTATCCCTCCTCCTGAAGAAAAGGTCGTTTCCTGTGCTCGCCGTGCATGATCTCGAGATCCGCATCGGTGCCCGCGTGCTGATGGAGGGCGTGAACTTCCGCGTCTCCGCCGGCGACAAGATCGGCCTCGTCGGTCGCAACGGCGCGGGTAAGACCACGCTGACGAAGACCCTGGCGGGCGAGACCCTGCCCACCGGCGGGAAGATCGACCGCGGCGGTGACATCGGCTACCTCCCGCAGGACCCGCGTTCCGGCAACCCCGAGGAGCTGGCGCGCACCCGCATCCTGGACGCGCGCGGACTGGGCTCGCTGCTGCTCGGGATGGAGCGCTCGGGTCTCGAGATGGCGAGCGACGACGAGCGGGTCGCTACCGCGGCGATGAAGCGCTACGGCGACCTCAACGACCGCTTCCTGGCGCTCGGGGGGTACGCGGCGGAGGCGGAGGCCGCGTCGATCGCGAGCAACCTGAACCTGCCGGACCGCATCCTCGACCAGCCGCTGAAGACCCTGTCCGGCGGCCAGCGCCGCCGGATCGAGCTGGCCCGCATCCTGTTCTCGGGCGCCGACACGATGATCCTCGACGAGCCGACGAACCACCTCGATGCCGACTCCGTGGTGTGGCTGCGGGACTTCCTGAAGGGCTACGCGGGCGGGGTCATCGTCATCAGCCACGACATCGAGCTGGTCGGCGAGACCGTCAACCGGGTGTTCTACCTGGACGCGAACCGCTCCGTCATCGACATCTACAACATGGGCTGGAAGCAGTACCTGCGCCAGCGCGCATCCGATGAGGAGCGGCGCAAGAAGGAGCGCGCGAACGCCGAGAAGAAGGCGTCGGTGCTGCAGCTGCAGGCCGCCCGCTTCGGCGCGAAGGCGAGCAAGGCCGCGGCGGCGCACCAGATGGTGCGACGCGCCGAGAAGCTGCTGTCGGGTCTCGAGGAGGTGCGCGCCGTGGACCGCGTCGCGAAGCTGCGCTTCCCCGACCCCGCACCGTGCGGGCGGACGCCGCTGATGGCGAACGACCTCAGCAAGAACTACGGCTCGCTCGAGATCTTCACCGCCGTGGATCTCGCGATCGACCGCGGCTCGAAGGTCGTGGTGCTCGGCCTGAACGGTGCCGGCAAGACCACGCTGCTTCGCATTCTGGCCGGGGTCGACAAGCCGGACACCGGGACGATCGAGGCGGGTCACGGGTTGCGCATCGGCTACTACGCGCAGGAGCATGAGACGCTCGACGTGAAGCGCAGCGTGCTCGAGAATATGACGAGCGCCTCGCCGAACATCACCGAAACCGAGGCGCGCCGGGTGCTGGGCTCGTTCCTGTTCACGGGCGACGACACGAGCAAGCCGGCGGGTGTGCTCTCCGGTGGCGAGAAGACCCGGCTCGCCCTCGCGATGCTCGTGGTGTCCTCGGCCAACGTGCTGCTGCTCGACGAGCCCACCAACAACCTGGATCCGGCCAGCCGCGAGGAGATCCTCGGCGCCCTCGCCGGTTACACCGGCGCCGTCGTGCTGGTCAGCCACGACGAGGGCGCAGTCGAGGCCCTGAACCCGGAGCGGGTCCTGATCATGCCGGACGGCACCGAGGACCTGTGGACCAAGGACTACGCGGAACTGATCTCCCTGGCCTGACGCCCGCGGGCGCCCCTGACGCTACTGCGCCCCTGCGGCCGGCTGCTGCTGGGTGATGCAGTGGATGCCGCCGCCGCGCGCGAACAGCTCGCGCGCGTCGAGGGTCACCACCCGGCGCCCCGGATACTGCTCGGCCAGGATCCCGGCCGCGCGGTCGTCGGCGGCGGGGTCGCCGAAGCCGCACGCGAGGACGCCGTCGTTGACGAGGACATGGTTGACGTAGCTCCAGTCGGTCCAGCCGTCGGTGCCCTCCACGTCCGGCGACCGCAGGGCCGCAGGTGCCGGCAGGCGGACGATCTCGAGCGACCGGCCGGCGGCGTCGACGGCCGCCTTGAGCGTGGCGATGACCTCGGCGGTCACAGCATGGTCGGGGTGGCCGGGATCGGTCTGATCGTGCACGAGCACGCGGCCGGGCGCGGCGAAGGTGGCGACGATATCGACGTGGCCGCGCGTGCCGAACCGCTCGTAGTCGCGAGTGAGGCCGCGCGGCAGCCAGATGGCCGCCGTCGTGCCGAGCGTGCGGGCGAGCTCCGCCTCGATCTCCGCCCGTGACAGGTGCGGGTTGCGGCCCTCGCCGCGCTGCACCGTCTCGGTGAGCAGCACGGTGCCCTCGCCGTCGACGTGCATCCCGCCGCCCTCGTTGACGATGGGGCTGGCCACGATTTCCGCGCCGGCGAGCCCCCCGACGAACGGCGCGATCGCCGCGTCGTTGTCCCACTCCGCCCAGTCGGGGGCGCCCCAGCCGTTGAACACCCAGTCGACGGCGCCCAGCCGGCCGTCGCCGCCGCCGCCGAGCACGAAGGTGGGACCCATGTCCCGCATCCACGCGTCGTCGAGTGCGGCGGTGTGCCGGTCGATGGACGCCGACAGGTGGCGGGCGGCGGACCCCTCGTCGTCGGGACCCACGACCACGCTGACCGGCTCGAACTCGGCGGCGGCGTTCGCGACGGACGCCCAGGTGCGCCAGGCCGTCTCCGCGGTCTCGGCGCTCGTCCCGGTGGCGTAGCCGGAGGGCGGCCAGGCCAGCCACAGCCGGTCCTGCGGGGCGCCCTCCCAGGGCATGCGCCAGGCGGGGGACGGGGTCATGGCTCTCCTCGATCGGCGGAACGGGGCTCGGGAACCCGAGCGTATCGCTGCACTGCGCGCGCGCCGCGCTCCTATAGCGTGACCGGAATGGACTCCGATCTGATCGTGCTGGGCGGCCGTGTCTTCGACGGCATCCGACTCACCCCCGCTACCGCGGTGGCCGTATCCGGTGGAGTGGTGGTGGCCGTCGGCACCGACGATGAGGCGACCGCCGCGGTCGCGCCCGGCGCCGCCCGCATCGACGCCGGCGGCGGCCTCATCGGCCCCGGCTTCCTGGACGCGCACTGCCACCCGCCGCAGGGCGGGCGGGAGCGCCTCACCTGCGACCTGACGGACGCCACCGACGCCGCGGACACGCTCGCCCGCGTGGCTGCCTACGCGGCGGCCCACCCGGACGACGAGTGGATCGTCGGCGGCGGCTGGCACATGCCGCACTTCGAGGGCGGGCTGCCGCGCGCCGAGCTCCTCGAGCAGGTGGCGCCCGGCCGGAAGATCTACCTCGTCAACGCGGACCACCACGGCGCGTGGGTGTCGCCCGCAGCCCTTGCCGCCGCGGGCATCGACCGCGCCTTCCCGGACCCCGCCGATGGCCACATCGACCGCGACGCCAGCGGCGTGCCCACCGGCACGCTGCAGGAGGGGGCGATGGACATCCTCGCCGACGTGCTGCCGGTGCCGAGCGAGCAGGACTGGGTCGACGCGCTCGTCGAGGCGGAGCGCTATCTGCGCTCGTTCGGCATCACCGGCTGGCAGGACGCGATCGTCGGCAGCTACGCCGGCGTCCCGGACGTGACCGACGCCTACCTGCGCGGCTACGACTCGGGTGCGCTCACCGGGCGTGTCACCGGCGCGCTCTGGCTGCCTCGCGGCTTCGGCCTCGACGAGGTGCCCGACGTGGTCGCGCGCCTGGTCGCGCAGCGCGAGCGCATCGGGCTGCGCAGCAACGAGGGTGGCGGCACCTTCCGCGCCACGACGGTGAAGATCATGCAGGACGGGGTGCCGGAGAGCAGGACGGCCGCCCTCAAGCAGCCCTACCTCGACCCGCACGGGCACCCGACCGACACGTCGGGGCCGTCGCACTTCGCGCCGGAGGTGCTCGACGCCGTGGCGGTCGCGCTCGCGCGGGAGGGCTTCCAGCTGCACATCCACACGATCGGCGACCGGGCGATCGCGGAGGCGCTGCACGCCGTCGGGCTCGCCAACGCCGAGCAGCCCATCGACCGGCTCCGCCACCACTTCGCGCACGTGCAGCAGGTGGATCCCGCGGACATCGCCACGATGGCCGCGCTCGGCGTCACCGCGAATCTGCAGGCGCTGTGGGCGTGCAACAGCGATCAGATGACCGACCTGAACCTGCCGCTGGTCGGCCAGGAGCGCTTCTCGCAGCAGTACCCGTTCGCGTCGATGGCCCGGGCCGGCGTCCGGCTCGCGATGGGCTCGGACTGGCCGGTGTCGACACCGGATCCGTGGCAGGCGATCGCCGTTGCCGTGACGCGCATGGAGCCGGGGGAGACCCGGTTCCCGCCGCTCGGCTCGGGTGAGGAGCTCACCCTCGAGCAGGCGCTCAGTGCCTACACCGCGGGCTCCGCCCGGGTGACGCACCACGACGACGCAGGCACCATCCGGGTGGGCGCCCGCGCCGATCTCGCGGTGGCCGACAAGGACCCGTTCGCGCTGGCCGCCACAGCGCTCGGCACGGTGCGCAACGTGCTCACCGTCTCCGCCGGCCGGGTGGTGTATTCCGCGTGATCCGCGACGGTTTCCGTAGCGCTTCTCCGCATTCGCTGCCCGATTCGGTGCCGGACCACGGCGCACGCAACGGTTTCGATCGTGTAAAACCTGTGTCCGGATGGGCCGGCCAGGTTGTGCCGGACGCCCGACACGCCGTACTTTCGGCAAGGACGCCGGCACTCGTAGCGCTGGTCCGGCGCGCCCCCACTCTGCACCGAAGGAGGCACTCGTGACGACACTGGACGTCGCTACCGACACCGTGACCCAGGCTCCCGTACAGCCGGGACGCGTCCTGCTCTCCGGGGTGTCGAAGGTGTACGGCAAGAGCTACGCCGTGCAGAACCTCGATCTCGACGTGCGGGCCGGGGAGTTCATCTCGCTGCTGGGCCCCAGCGGCTGCGGCAAGACGACGACGCTGCGGATGATCGGCGGCTTCGAGTACCCCGATGAGGGCACGATCAGCATCTCCGGCGCGGAGATGGGTCAGCTGCCCCCGCACAAGCGGCCCGTCAACACGGTCTTCCAGGCGTATGCGCTCTTCCCGCACATGTCGGTCGCGAAGAACGTCGCCTACGGGCTCCGCTATGCGGACGTGCCGAAGGGTGCCATCGCGGGCCGGGTCGGCGACGCGCTCGCGATGGTGCGCATGAAACACCTTGCCGACCGCATGCCGGCCCAGCTCTCCGGCGGTCAGCAGCAGCGCATCGCGCTCGCCCGCGCGCTGGTGAAGCGGCCGAGCGTGCTGCTCCTCGACGAGCCGATGTCGGCCCTCGACCGGAAGCTCCGCGAGGAGATGCAGATCGAGCTGAAGCTGCTGCAGCAGCAGCTCGGCACCACCTTCGTCTTCGTCACGCACGACCAGGAGGAGGCGATGACGATGAGCGACCGGATCGCGGTGATGAACCACGGCCGGGTCGAGCAGATCGGGTCGCCCGCCGAGGTCTACGACGCTCCCGCGACGTCCTACGTCGCAGGGTTCATCGGTCAGCAGAACTTCCTCACCGGCTCTGTCACCGCTGCGGCCGCTGGCACCCTCACCGTGGCCGTGCCGGGCGCCACGCTCGCCTCGTCCGTGCCGGCCGTCACCCCGGTCTCGGTGGGCGATGCCGTGACGGTGGCCGTCCGCCCGGAGAACGTCACCGTCACCGGCGGCTCGTCGGCGGCGACGAACGCGATCCCGGCGACCCTGATGGGCGTCAGCCAGCTCGGCTCCTACCTGCAGGTGGTCACGATGACCGCGGAAGGCGTGAAGATCGTCGCCCGCACCAATCGCAGCGTCGACCTGCCGACGGAGCTCGGCGTTCCCGTCACCTGCAGCTGGCCGGCCGAAGCCGTCCGCGTCTACGTCGCCTGATTCCGCGCCCCTCCCCCCAGCACTCGAAGAGAGAAGAGAACCCCCCATGGCCCGTCGTCCCGCGCCCGTGCGCGTACTCCTGCCTGAGGCAATGAAGGCTCAGGTCACCCGCCGGCTCTTCCTGGGCGGCGCGCTCGGCGCCGGCGCCAGCTTCGCCCTCGCCGCCTGCGCGCCCGGCACCACCGGCGGTGGTGGCGGCGGCAACGGCCTCAACGTCTACACCTGGGGCGAGTACGACGACCCGGCGGTGCTGAAGTCGTTCACGAGCGAGTTCGGCCCGTCGATCACGCTCGACAGCTACGGCTCGAACCAGGAGATGATCGCGAAGATCTCCGCGGCCGCCGGCACGAGCGGCTACGACATCACCGTCCCGACCCACCAGTACATCGCTCAGATGGCGGAACTCGACCTCCTCGAGGAGCTCGACCACTCGTTGCTGCCCAACATGAAGAACATCCAGGCGTCCTTCCTCGACCAGGACTTCGACCCGGGCAACGTGTTCAGCGTGCCGAAGGCGTGGGGCTCCACCGGGTTCGCCTACGACACCACGGTCATCCAGCGCGACCTCGAGTCGTGGGCCGACTTCTGGGACGCCGCGCAGAAGGAGGCGAGCGGCAGCTTCTCGCTCGCCGAGGACCCCAACGAGATCGCCTACGCCTTCTATCTGGCCAACGGCATCGACATGAACACCGAGGACGAGGCGGACATCGAGGCGTTCCGCCAGTTCGTCACCACCGCCATCGCCCCGCACATCCAGGCGTTCGAGTCCTACCCGAGCGACGCGGTGGCCGCAGGCAGCCGCACGCTGGTGCACGGCTGGAACGGCGACCTCCGCCAGGGCATCATCAACAACGAGGACCAGGAGCGCTACCGCTGGGTCACCCCGACCGAGGGCCTGCCGACGTTCATCGACAACTGGTGCATCGTCAAGGGCTCCAAGAACGTCGAGTCCGCCCACGAGTTCATCAACTACGTGCTCGACCCGGAGATCTCGCTGCGGGAGCTCGAGTACATCGGTTACAACACCGCCGTCGAAGGCATCGAGGAGATGGCCGCCGACACGGTGCGCGCGGACATCATCTTCTTCAACGAGGAGGAGACCGCGAGCCAGCAGTTCTCGCTGCTCACCACCGCCGAGGAGGCGCACGTCGCGGTCTACGACGAGCTGCGTGCCGCGGCCGGCCAGTAGAGATGACAGCTGACGTCGGGGTCGCCCCGCTCCGCCGCACCGGCAAGCGCCGGTGGCGGTGGAATGTGGGCATGCTCGCGCTCCCGGTGGGCGCGTGGCTGGTGTTCTTCTTCATCGTCCCGTTCGGGCTGATCGCGTGGTACAGCTTCGGCGACAAACCGAGCCTCTACCAGACGCACTCGAACGAGATCCTGTCGCTCGACCGGTACTTCGATGCGCTGGATCCGACGTTCCTGGCGATCTTCGGCCGGACGCTGAACATCGCGGTGACCGGCACCGTGATCTGTCTGCTCGTCGCGTTCCCCATCGCGTACTGGATGGCCGTCAAGCTGCCCGCCCGGTTCCAGGGCCTCGTCCTCGGCCTCGTGCTGGTGCCGTACTGGACGAACTTCCTGGTCCGGACGATCGGCTGGCGGATCACCCTCAGCCCCGAGTCGTTCCTCGCCGACATCTCCCGCAACCTGGGGTTCGGCACACCGGACTGGCTCTACACGTCAGGGGCGGTGCAGTTGGGCGTGGTCTACAACTACCTGCCGCTGATGATCCTGCCGCTGTACGTCGCGCTCGAGCGTCTCGACCACCGGTTGCTGGAGGCGAGCCGCGACCTGGGTGCCAGCGCCGGGGAGAGCTTCCGCCGGGTGACCGTGCCGCTCTCGCTGCCCGGGATCGGGGCCGGCCTGCTTCTGGTGTTCGTGCCGCTGATGGGCGACTACATCACCCCCGCGGTGCTCGGCGGCGCGTCCGGCAGCATGGTCGGCCAGATGGTCGCCTCGCAGTTCCAGACCGCGCAGAACTGGGCCCTCGGCTCGGCGATGGCGATCGTGCTGATGCTGGCGATCGCTCTGGCGGTGATCGTGTTCGGACTGATCTTCAAGGTGATCGGCGCACTGATCGCCCGCTCCGAGCGGGTCACGGTGCTCGATGACGGCGTGGCAGAGGGGAGGACCGCATGACCGCGGTCAGTGAGCGTCCGGCGACGGAGGCGGCATCCGTCGACGAGTCGGTGTCCGGGCCCAAGAAGCGCCGCCATGTCGACATCGGCACCGTCCTGATCTCCATCTGGGGCGTCCTCGGCCTGCTGTTCCTGTTCTTCCCGGTCCTCGTGATCGTGGCGTACTCGTTCAACACCGGCCGGCAGCTGCAGAGCTGGCAGGGCTTCGGCTTCACGTCCTACGTCAACGCGTTCAACAACCCGACGATCGTGTCAACCATCTACGTGTCGATCTACGTCGCCTTCTTCACGGCGATCGTCTCCGCGATCCTCGGCTCGCTGGCGGGCGTCGCGATGGCGCGGTCGGGCCGGGCCTGGTGGATCCCGGCGTTCACGGCACTGCTCGGGCTCGTGCTGGTGACGCCGGAGATCGTCAACGCGGTGTCGCTGCTGCCCTGGTTCGTGGACCTCGGCACCACCTGGAACCTGCCGATCTTCAGCATCGGCGTGGTGCGGCTGATCGTCGCGCACTCGCTGTTCGCGTGTGCGGTCGTCACGTTCATCGTGCGTGCGCGGATGGCGGGGATGAGCGCGTCGCTCGAGGAGGCGGCGGCCGACCTGGGCGCGCCGCCGATCCGGCGCTTCCTCGACATCACCTTCCCGCTGATGCGGCCTGCGGTTATTTCGGGTGCACTGCTGTCCTTCACGCTGAGCCTCGACAACACGGTCATCTCGAGCTTCGTGTCGGTCGCCGGCTCCACGCCGTGGCCGGTCTACGTGTTCTCGTCGCTGCGCTCGTCGCTGCGACCGGAGATCGCCGCCGTGTCGACGCTCATGCTGCTGCTCACCCTCGCGGTGCTGGGGCTCGTGGCGTTCGTCCTGCTCCGCGCGCAGAAGCGGGTGGGCGGCGACGCTCCCGGTCTTGCGTCCACCCTCGCCGGCGGCAACTGACCCCGGAGGCTATCCCCGCGCCTCCTTCATGTGCACGTTGTCGCGGCGCGCCACCGTTCTCCGGGTGACACGGCGCTGCAACGTGCGCCTGGGTCAGGAATCGAAGCCGAGGCCCAGGCTGTCGAGGACCTTGAGCAGCGGGCCGCGCCGGCCCTCCCGGTGGTCGGCCCGGTCGAGGGCACGACGCGTGAGCTGGATGCCGATCGTCGCGGCCGGCTCCGGCGGGAACGGCAGCGGCGGACGGCGCACGAGCTCCAACTCGGTGCGCTGGGTCTGCTCCCCGGAGAGCAGGTCCAGCATCACGTCGCCGGCGAAACGCGTTGCCGCGACGCCGAGCCCGGTGAAGCCGGCCGCGTACGCGATCCGCCCGGCCGCTGCCGTGCCGAAGAACACGCAGAACCGCGTGCAGGTGTCGATGGCGCCCGCCCAGCGGTGGCTGAAGCGAATCCCCTCGAGCTGCGGGAACGTCGCGAGGAAGTGCGAGGCCAGGCTCTCGTACGTGTCGTGTCGGTCCTCGTAGCGTGAGCGGATCCGGCCACCGGGATGGTAGACGGCGTCGTAGCCGCCCCAGAGGATGCGGTTGTCGGCGCTGAGCCGGTAGTAGTGGAACTGGTTCGCGGCGTCGCTGATGCCTTCGCGGCCGCTCCAGCCGGTCGAGGCGAGCTGCGCGTCGGTGAGCGGCTCGGTCATCAGCACGTAGTCGTATACCGGAACGGTCATCAGTCGAGCGCGCTTGAGCAGAGACGGGAACACGCCCGTGCCGAGTACGACGTGGCTCGCGGTGACACTGGAGGCCGGCGTGCGGACGGTGACCCCGGTCGCGTGCGGCTCGATGGCGGTGACCCGCGAGTCCTCGTGGATGCGCACGCCGAGTTCGGTGGCAGCCCGCGCCAGCTCCCGGGCGAGCTTGCCCGGATGTACGAGCGCGGAGGTGCCGGGGGAGCGCAGGCCGGCGAGGTAGGTGGGGGAGCGGACGAGGCTCCGCAGGGTCGTGGTGTCGAGGAATTGGCTCTCGCCGTCGGCCGCCTCGCGCAGCCACGGCACCTGGTGCGGTTCCGTCGCCACGGTGATTCCGCCGGTGCGCTCGAACTCGCAGTCCAGCCCGAGCTCGGCGACCGTGCGCTCGATGCCGTCGAGGTTCTCCCGGCCGAGGCGGTCGAGCACATCCATTTCGTCCGGCCACCGGGAGCGGCC
Source organism: Naasia sp. (assembly GCA_025463675.1). Classification (GTDB taxonomy): domain Bacteria; phylum Actinomycetota; class Actinomycetes; order Actinomycetales; family Microbacteriaceae; genus Naasia. Next base: position 41,290 of record JAODAX010000045.1, read on the forward strand.
GTTCTCCTCGCCGTGGGTGAGGCTCGCGTCGACGAAGCCGCCGTTGCGGCCGGACGCCGCCCAGCCGATGGTCCGCGCCTCGAGCAGGACCACGTCGCGCTCTGGATCGCGCTGCTTCGCGAGGACCGCCGTCCAGAGGCCGCTGTAGCCGCCGCCCACGATCACGAGGTCCGCGGTCGTGCCGCCGAACAGCGGCCGGTAGCCGGCCCCGTTCACCCCGTCCAGCCAGAAGACCCGGCGCGCGGAGCCCTCCAATGAGGCCGCGACCGCGGCGGGGGAAGGTGAGCTGCGCTCGAAGACCGTTGTGCCCATGATTTTCCGAGCGTAGCGAACCGCGCAGAGCCCGACCCCGCGCGGTTCAGCGGGAGCTGTCCAGCAGGGCGTCCTCTTCGTCGGCGTCGGAGCGCCGCCGGGCGCTGCGGGCGGCTCGCTTGGCGGCACGGGCCTGCTCGCCCGGATCATCGGCGTTCCGATGCCGCCGCTCCTCCCGGATCGCGAACGCGAGGCCGGCGAAGCCGATCAGCGCGAACGCGGCCCACTGGAAGGCGTAGGACAGGTGGGGGCCCTCGTCGATCGCCGGCCGGATCGCGGGGAGCGGCCGCGCCTGGGTGGGCTCGGGCGACTCGGTGTCGAGCAGACCGTACGCGTCGTAGAGCTCCTCGCCGGTGATCCGCTCCACCTCGGGCAGGTGGATCGAGGCGAGCACCCCGCTCTCGCTCGTCGAGCCGGCGACGTTCGGCTCGCCCGGCTTCAGGCGCACCACGATGCTCACCGTCCCCGCCGGCGCCGCGGGCACGTCGACGGGCGCGGCGGCCGTCTCACCGATCGGTAGCCAGCCCCGGTCGACGAGGAGGCGTCCACCGGCGTCGCTCAGGAACGGCACGAGCACCTCGAAACCGGGGATGCCGCCGCGGGGACGGTTGCGGACGAGCAGGGTGTCCTCGGTCGCGTATTCCCCGGTGAGCACCACGGGTGTCCACTTGTCGTCCTCGGCCATCGTGCCGTCGCCCCGCAGAACGTCGCCCAGGGGAACGGCGCGCGCGTCGTAGTTCGCCAGGATGCGGCCGAGCTCCGCGACCTTCTCGGCCCGCCGCGCCAACTGCCAGTTGGCGAGCCCCGCGCAGGCGATCGCGAACACGACGGCGAGGAGGAAATACCGCATCCAGCGCGCCGAGAGCAGGAAACGCCAGCGGCTCACGCGGTCGCCTCGGGCAGCCCGATGACCCGCACCGGGAAGTCGCGGGCGGCGAGGTAGTCGCGGAGGTAGCCGACGTGGTCGTCGCAGGCGAGCCAGAGCTTGCGTTTGCTCTCGTCGTGGATGCGCGGGTTGCGCCACTCGACCGCGCCCGTGGCGGTGCTGCTGCAGCCGGCGCGCGAGCAGACGAGCTGCCCGTCGCTCACGGCGCGTCGCCGGGGCGCGGCTGCGGCGGAAGCAGGACGGGCACGATCGCCTCCGGGCGCAGCACGGTGGGCGCTGCCTGCGGCTTGGCTCCGACATTCGCGATCACGACCGCGAAGTAGGGCAGCAGCACCGCGGCGACGACCATGAAGAGCACCCACCAGCCGCTCACGAACAGGAGCGAGGCGACACAGAGGGTGCGGATACCCATCGCGACCGTGTACTTGAGCATGCGAGCACGACGCTCCTCCTCGGGTGAGGCCGGAAGCGTGGTGATTGACTGCGACGGGCGACGCGTGCTCATGGACGGATCAACCCTACGCCGGGAACGCTGGGAGGACGGCCGTAGGCTGAAGAGGATCGACCCCGACGGAAGGACCCCGCGTGACCGCTCGCACCGTGCTCGTGACCGGAGGAAACCGGGGGATCGGCTACGCCATCGCGCAGGAGTTCGTGCGCCGCGGGCACCGCGTCGCGGTCACTTCGCGCTCCGGCACCGGTGGCCCCGCGGGCGCGCTGACCGTGGCCGCCGACGTCACCGACTCGGCGAGCGTCGACGCCGCGTTCACCGAGGTCGAGCTGGTGTTGGGGCCGGTCGAGGTGGTCGTGGCGAACGCGGGCATCACCCGGGACACGCTCGTGCTGCGGATGACCGAGGAGGACTTCACCGAGGTCGTCGACACCAACCTCACCGGCGCCTTCCGGGTCGTGAAGCGCGCGTCGAAGGGCATGCTCAAGGCCCGCTTCGGCCGGGTGGTGCTCATCTCGAGCGTCGTCGGCCTGTACGGCGGCGCCGGCCAGGTCAACTACTCCTCGTCGAAGGCGGCGCTCGTCGGCATGGCGCGCTCGCTCACTCGCGAGCTGGGCGCCCGCGGCATCACCGCCAACGTGGTCGCGCCCGGCTTCATCGAGACGGAGATGACCGCGGCCCTGCCCGCCGAGCAGCAGGCCGAGTACAAGAAGGCGATCCCCGCCGGCCGGTTCGCGTCCGCCGCCGAGGTCGCCGGAGTCGTCGCCTGGATCGCCTCCGACGAGGCCGCATACATCTCGGGCGCCGTCATCCCGGTCGACGGCGGCCTGGGCATGGGCCACTAGGGCGTTCCAGGTCAGCGTCGCCGACGGTGCACCGACTGCGGCGTGAGATAGGCGTTCAAACCCTCGACACCGTACTCGACGCCGAGCCCCGAGTCGTGCCGGCCTCCGAACGGGGCGGAGTGATTCGAGGCGAAGAAATTGATGCCGATCGAACCGGTGTCGATTCGGCGTGCGACGCGGAATGCGGCGTCCTCGTCGTCGCCGAAGACGATGCCGCCGAGTCCGAACGGCGTGTCGTTGGCAAGCTCGACCGCCTCGTCGACGCCGTCGTAGCGAGTGATGCCGAGCACCGGACCGAAGATCTCCTCGCGGGCGATGCGCATGTCCGCGGTCACGTCGACGAAGACCGTCGGCGAGACGTAGGAGCCGGAAGGAAATGGCGGCGGGACATCGCCGCCCACGATGGCTCGGGCTCCCTCGTCGAGTCCGGATCGGATGTAGTTCTGCACTATCCGCTTCTGCGCCTCGGACGCGACAGGGCCGAAGACCGTGTCGGGGTCGAGCGGGTCGCCTACTCGCGCCGCCGATACGGTCGCAGCGACCATCTCCACGACCTCGTCGTAGCGCTCCGACGGGGCGAGAAGGCGCGAGGCGGTGTAGCAGGTCTGGCCGCTGTTGCGCATACAGCTGCGCAACAGCACGGAACTCATCGCCGCGAGGTCGGTGTCCGGCAACACGATTGCGGCGGATTTGCCTCCCAGCTCCAACGTCACCGGCCGCAGGAGTCCGCCGCACGTAGCGGCGATGCGGCGGCCTACCGGCGTCGAACCCGTGAACGCCACCTTGTCGATGTCCGGGTGCCGGACGAGCGCATCCCCGGTCTCAGCCCCTCCGGTGACGACGTTGATCACGCCGTCCGGGATGCCGGCCTCGGAGGCCGCGTCGGCGATGAATCGGATGGACAGTGGCGTGGTCGGAGCGGGCTTGATGACGACGGTGCATCCCGCCATGAGGGCCGGCGCGAGCTTGACCAGGACCAGGTTGATGGGGAAGTTCCAGGGCGCGATCAGAGCGCACACGCCGACAGGGTCGAGTCGCACCACGCTCTCGCTGGCGGAGCCGTCCGCGAAGGGGCGGACGTCGAGGCGTTCCAGGTAGTCGGCGTAGCCGGCGAAGTGCCGCAGGATGGCTGCCCCGTTGCCGGCGGCACGGGAGGTCTCCGCGACGGGCGACCCGTTTTCGAGCGTGTTGGTCAGCGATAGTGCGTCCGCGCGGGCTTCCAACGCGTCAGCGAGGCGCAGGATCCGATTCGCCCGCTCTGACGGCGCCAGCGCACGCCAGCCGGGTAGCGCTGCGCGTGCGGCGCCAACCGCGGCATCGATGTCCGCGGTCGAGGCGACCGGCGCGGCACCCCACGATTCTCCGGTCGCGGGGTCGACGACCTCGATCAGATCGGTGGACGATGCGGCACGCCACTGACCGTCGATGAAGAGATCCCCGACGCGCGTGTATGGCAGCCCGCGCGCCACGTCGTGGTGTGCGCGCGCGAAGGCGGAGTCGGCTGGCCGGGACGTGGGGAAGGTCATCGGGGCTCCTTCTCGGCGACGCCGGCACTTCGATCGAGTTCGATGCGGAACTGCGCGGCCCTGGCGGCGAACCAGGCGATCGACTCAGGTTTCGATACAGCACCGAGATTGACCGCCTGATCGAGCGAATGACCTGAGAAGAGCCGTTTCACCGGCACTTCCAATTTCTTGTTCGCATGGTGTGCGGGAATTGCCGGAACGGCGACTATCTCGTCAGGGACGTGCCTCGTGCTCGTCTGCGCACGGATTACAGAGGCGATCCGAGCCGACAGTCCGTCGTCGAGCGTTGCTCCTTCCACAAGGTGGACGAAGAGCGGCATGTAGTAGGAGCCGCCCGGAAGCTCCACACCGATCACCAGAGCGTCGACGACCTCCGGAACGTGCCTCAGTGCGGCGTAGACATCAGCCGGGCCGATCCGCACGCCCTGCCGGTTCAGTGTCGCATCCGACCTGCCGTGCACGATGAACTCGCCGCGAGGGGTTTCGGTGATCCAGTCGCCTTGGGTCCAGACACCGGGGAACCGGTCGAAATAGGTGGAACGGTGCTTCTCCCCGTCCGCATCGCCCCACAGGAAGAGCGGCATGGAGGGCATCGGCCGACGGACGACGAGATCCCCGACCCCGCCGACCGTTCGGGTGCCGTCCTCACCCCAGCACTCCACGGCCACGCCGAGGAGCGGTCCCTGGAGCAGGCCCGCACGAACCGGCTCGAGGGGGTTCGAGCCGATGAACCCGCTGCAGATGTCGGTCCCTCCCGTGTCGGAGCCGAGGTGCACGTCCGCCTTCACGTCGCTATGCACCCACAGCCAGGTCGACACCGGCAATGGGGATCCGGTCGAGAGGATCGAGCGCAACGCAGTCAGGTCGAACAGGCTCCGGGGGCTGACCCCCGACTGTTCCACCTGTTGGAGGTAGGCGGCGCCGGTTCCGAACATGCTCGCTCGCGTCTGGGCAAGGATGTGGAATTGGCGGTCGGCGGCCCTGAAGGTGGGCGAACCGGCATATGTCACCACCGATGCGCCGGCTGCCATGTTGGAGACGAGGGTGTTCCACACCATCCAGCTGGTATTGGCGGCGACGTAGTAGAGATCTCCACGGCCCATATCCTGATTGAGACCGGTGCCCTTGACAGATTCGAGGAGAATGCCGCCGTGTCCGTGCACGATTCCCTTGGGCGCCCCCGTCGTGCCCGAGGAGAAGAGGACCCAGAGCGGATGGGCGAAGGGCACCCGCTCGAAGGTGGGCTCGACTCCGACGCGGAGGATCTCACCGAAGGAGGCTCGGGCACGGCTGGCGGTGTCCGACCCATACCGTTCTCCGACGCTTGCGGTGGCCTCCAGACCCGGCAGGCCCGCCTCGATCTCGCCGAGTCTCTCCGTCACGTCGAACGGCTTGCCGTTGTACACGTATTCCTCGACGGCTATCAGAATCCGCGGCTCCAGCTGGCGCAGGCGCCCGAGCGTCGCCGCCGCTGAGAGCTCGGGGGAGTTGAGTGTCCACACCGCGCTGATCGCTGCGGTCGCAAGGGGTCCGACGATCGCTTCCGGCACATTCGGCAGCACCGCTGCCACCCGGTCGCCCCGCTGGACGCCCCGCTCGCGGAGCCACAGTGCACAGGCGCCGACCATCTTCGCCAGCTCCGCCCAGGAGATCCCGCGTTCGACGTCATCCTCGGTAATCGCCAGAACGGCCGTCTCGTCCTGTAGACACGGATCGGACGCCGGGCGCAGCACATTTTCGGCGGAGTTCAGCCTCGCGTCGGGGAACCACACCGCTCCGGGCAGAGCTTCCACCGCGAGGGCAGGGCCGTCCCATCCGTCGCCCAGCAGGTCGAAGTACTCAGTGACGGATACCCAGAACAGGGACAGATCCTCGACGGACCAGCGCCAGAGCTCGCGGTAGGAGCCGAGGTCAACACCGTGATGGTCCGGAACCCAGCGCATGAAGCCGATCACGCGCGAACCGGCCATGCCGGATTCGGTCGGCTCCCACGTGACGGGAGCCGTCGACTCAACTGTCACCGGAGGTCCTCGCCCGAGCGCCCTGCGATGCCGGGCGGACAAGACTGACTTCGTCCCCGCCGACCCTCACCCGCAGGGAGGTCCAGTTCGGCAAGCGACCTGTTGCATCGAGGAAGTCTGCCGCCGTCCGCACGACCGTGCGCGGCTGCCATCGGGGCGCTGAAGCGGAAGAGCGGACGGACTCGAGCACGTCTTCGGCCATGACGAGGCGAAGGAGGAGTTCCTCCTCCTCGAGAGTGCGGCCGAGCCGCTTCGCGAAGTCGGTGTGCAGCTCGTCGAGGGTTCGCGGGTCACGGGTCTCCCGCAGTTCGCGCGTTCGTGGGAGCGAGTCCACCCTTTCGATGACCTCGGGCGCGATCGGTCCCAGGGGTTTCCCAAAATGCCCGAGCACGAATCGCACGACTTCGTCGGGCAGTCGGGAGTATCGCTCGTGTCCGCTCCGCTGTGACACCACGTTCATCAGCGCCTGACTGCCGACGAACTGGCTGAACGGGGTCACCATGATCGGATACCCCAACTCCGCTCGCACCGTGCCCACCTCCTCGATGACAGCGGGCAACAGGTCGGTCATCTTCAACTCCCCGAGCTGACGCTGGAGCGTGCCCATCATGCCTCCGGGCACCTGGTGCACGTGGGGGCGAACGTCGAACGGCATGACCGGACCGGGGGCCAGGCCCTGCTCACGGGCGAGCGCGTCGAGAACCGCGGTGGCGTCCCGCAGGGCGTCCCGATCGAGATTCGTCGAGATCCGTGCGGCGTCGAGATTCTGGAGCGTGGCCTCGAGCTGCGGCTGCGCCGTTCCGTTCGAAAGCGGTCCAATTCCGGTGTGCACGGCGTCCACCCCGAGTTCCACGGCGCGCTGATACACGAGTGGAGCTTCGCCGGTTGTGCAGTGCCCATGCAGTTCGAGCGGCTTGCCCACGACCGCTTCGCGCAACGCGCGAATGAGATCTGACGCGCGCTCCACCGTGAGCAGGCCACCTGGGTCTTTGAGGTAGACGGCATCGATGCTCGCGTCGGCAGCAAAGGCACTGGCGGCCTCCACGTATGCCCCGTCGGTGTGAACCGGAGACTCCGTGAAGGTGGTGGCAGCGACGACGATCTCGAAGCCCTCCTCCTTCGCCCAGCGAGCGACGGTCCTCGCCGAGGAGACATCGTTCATCGGATCCGCGATCTGGAGCCGGCGAAGACCGTGCCTGGCCATGAGGCGAAGCGACATGCGCATGACGGTCTCGGACGCGCGCTCCCAGGACATGAACCGCATCCCGGTGCTGATCGCGGACAGCGGGGTCCGCGGGGCGGCCACCCGTGCTCGGGAGATCCGCTCCCACGGGTCCTCGCCATGGGCTTTCGCTCCCATCAGCAGGTTCGTGGAGCTCGTGAAGTCGATGGCGGACAGGCCGACTCGGTCGATCGCCTCCAGTGCGGTTTCGGCCATCCCCGTCGTTATGCCGACCGCTCCCCACAGGGACTGGTTGCCGTCGCGCAGACTGGTATCGACGAATCCCAACGATGCGGTGCATGCCTGTGCCATCTCAGCCTTCCTCTGCGACGCGGTCCCGCGCCTCCCACATCTCACCGAACCACGTCGTCGTGACGGCGCCAGCGACGAAGTCAGCGTGGTCGAGGACTGCGTCGAAGACCGGCAAGGTGGTCGAGACGCCGTCGACCCGCGTCCGTTGGACGGCCGAGCGCAGCGCAGCGACAGCGTGAGGCCGGTCCGACGCTCGCACGATCAGCTTCGCCATGAGGGAGTCGTAGAATGGCGGGATTTCGTCCCCCGATTCGACGTGCGTGTCGACGCGGATCCCCGGGCCACGGGGAAAGTCGACGAGATGCAGGCGGCCAGGCGACGGCAGGAACCCACGTGCAGGGTCCTCGGCGTTGACACGCACCTCGATCGCGACAGCCGGCGGCACAGGATCCACATCGGGCAGCTCGGGATCTCTGCCCAAAGCGAGAAGCAGCTGCGCAGCGACAAGATCCACGCCGTAGGCCTCTTCCGTGACCGGGTGCTCCACCTGGATTCGGGCGTTCATCTCGAGGAAGACGATGTCCGAGCTCCGCGTGTCGATGAGGAACTCCACAGTGCCCGCCCCCCGGTATCCGAGCTCCCGGACGAGGGCACGCGACGAGTCGTGTAGCAGTCGGCGGCGCCCCTCGTCGATGGCGGGCGCGGGGCATTCCTCGATGAGCTTCTGATGGCGACGTTGCACCGAGCAGTCGCGATCGCCGAAGACCTGGACGCCACCCTTCCCGTCGCCGAACACCTGGACCTCGACATGCCGCGCTGCGCCATAGAACCGCTCCGCATAGAGTGCGCCATTGCCGAACGCTGCCTGTGCTTCTGCTTCGGCTTCGCCGACCAGAGCCAGGAGTTCGTCTTCGTCGCGGGCGAGCCGGATACCGCGCCCCCCACCGCCGTACACCGCCTTGACCAGCAGCGGGAACCCGACTGATCGGCCACGCCGGATCACATCCTGGGCATCGGCGGCATCGGGCAGGGACTCCGCTCGCGCGACGGGCACGCCCGCCCGCACCGCCACCGCCCGCGCACTCGACTTGTCCCCGATGGCTCGCAGCGTCTCCGGCCGCGGTCCCGCGAACGCGATCCCTTCCTCCTCGAGCAGCTCACACAGACGAGGCTGCTCGCTCAGGAATCCATAGCCGGGATGCACCACGTCGGCACCGCTCTGAATGGCAGCCTGGGCGATCAGCTCGGGCACCAGGTAGGAGGCGTTGGCCGCGCTCGGCCCGATCACCACAGTCCGATCGGCCCGGCGAGCTGCGAGTGTCCTCCGGTCGGCGACGCTGACTCCGACGACGGCCTCCGCCCCGATTCGGTGGGCGGCCTCGACGATGCGGACCGCGATCTCCCCGCGGTTCGCGACGAATACGACCGGCCGTTCGGCGCTCACAGCGCTTCGTCGATGTACGCCAGCGGTTGGCCGAACTCGACCGCCTGACCATCGGCGACGGCGAACCCCAGCAGCCGGCCCGAGACGCCAGCCGTGACCGGATTCATCATCTTCATCATCTCTATGATTCCGATCGTTCGGTCGGCGTCCACATCGTCGCCTTCCACCGCGAAAGGGTCCGCACCGGGCGACGATGCACGGTAGAAGACTCCGATGATCGGGGCGGGAACGGGTGTGCCCGGCGACGGAAGGACCGCGTCCGCGCCGGCTGCCACGGGTGCCGACGCACCGGCTGGCGAGGCTGCGGGACTCGGGACGGGACGTGACGCTTCCGGTCGCGAGCCCGTCAACGGGCCGCCCTTGGAGACTTCGACGGTGACGTCCCCGAACCGGATCGACGCCTCCGTAAGCTCGCCGTCGTCGAGCAGCGAGACCAGCCGAAGAATCTGGTCCCAGGTCACCGGCTCAGCGTCGCTCACGGCTGCGGTCCCGCTGCATAACGCGCGTCGCGCAGTGCGATCGTCAGCTCGCGCACGACGACTGCCGAAACCACGCGCACTCGCGTCGGTCTGGGGATGAATTCAATCGACATAGGTCGCTTCCTCGCGGAGTTGGGCGGCGATACATCGAGTGTGCACCGCCGCGACTTCGGAACCATGTGCGCGGATCCACTGAGTGGGGCCGATTTCATTCTGCGTATTCGACCGCCGCCCGTTCCCGGTCGGGGGGCCGAGTTCTCCGATTTCTCGATGCCGCCCAGTAGCGCAAGCCGCACAATCATCGGGGAGCCTCCGACACACTGTCTCACACGGGAAAACGCCTATCCGGAAGGTCTCGCAATGGTCCGCACGCAGCTCAACAAGGGAACCGGCCCGCGCCTGGACCAGGTCAAGGGCATCATGTTCGACGTCGACGGGTGTCTTGTTCTCTCGAGCAAGGCGGGCGGCGAGGACGGTCATCCACTGCCGGGCGCGATCGAGGTGATCCGTGAGTTGCGGTCGGCCGCGATGCCCTTCGTCGCGTTCACCAACGGCAGCTCCCGTACCCCCGAAGCGATTTCCGCAGAGCTGCGCAGCGTCGGACTGGATGTCCGGGAGGACGAGGTGTTGACGCCCGCCGTCGTCGCGGCGCGCGTGATGCTGGAGAGGCACCCGGGAGGGCGAGTGCTGGCCTTCGGCGGCGAGGGCATCACCGTGCCACTCCGCGACGCCGGCGTGGACGTCGTGGACCTTGACGCTGCGATGGCTGACGGTCCGGACGATGTCGCCGCCGTCGTGGTCGGCTGGGATTCGAGCTTCGGCCGGGCGAAGATACAGGTCGCTGCGGAGGCGCTGCTGGGCGGCGCCGCCTTCTACTGCACGTCGGCCGCTCCGGCGTTCGCGTCTCGCGGCCGGCTCAACGTAGGGGTGTCCGGGTTCATCGCGGCCGGGCTGCAGCACCTGTCGGGAACTCCATACGAACTGGTGGGGAAGCCCTCGGACGAGGCGATGGCGACGATCGCCCGCAAGCTGGGGGTGCACCCCAGCGAGGTGCTGGTCGTCGGCGACGACCTGATCCTCGAATGCAGCATGGCGGTGAGGCACGGTGCGCTCGCGGTCCTCGTGACCACGGGCATGACGGGCAGGGTGCAGGCCGAGGCCGCCGTCATCGAGAACCGACCTCATCGGATCATCGATTCGATGGATGAGTTCGCAACTATGCTCGCGCCCGTGATGGCGCTACGGAGTAAATTGGCGACGCGGAGGTGATGTGACGGTGGCGGGCGGAAGCCTTGAGCAGGGTCGGTCAGTGACGTCGAAGGTCATCGGTCTGCTCGAGACCTTCGAGTCCGTCCCGGGCTCCCTCAGCCTCACCGAGATCAGTGCCCTCAGCGGGATCCCGGCCTCCACCACACGCCGACTGGTGGGAGAGCTGGCCGCTTCCGGCTTGCTCGAACACACCACCGGTGGTCGCTACCAGGTCGGCATTCGGCTGTGGGAACTCGCGCAGAAGGCCGGTCGGCATCTGCGAGAAGCTGCCCGGCCGAAAATCCAGGACCTTGCGGCGATGACGAACCAGAGCGTCATGATCAGTGTGCGTCAGGGACGCGACTCGCTCGTGATCGAACGCGCGCATGGCGACCGGCAGCCGGCGAAGACCTCGAAGGTGGGTTCCCGGCTGCCCCTGCACACCTCGGCCGCGGGCAAGGTGTTGCTCGCCTTCGAAGCCGAATGGATCCGGCGCAGCTATCTGGCCGAGCCACTGCAGCGGTTGACGCAGGACACCCACGTCGATCGCGCCGGCCTGGAGCGCGAATTGGAGACCACCGCGCAGTCGGGCTACGCGCAGAGCCTGCACGAGGTGCGGGTGGGTGCCAGCGCCATCGCGGTGCCCATGTTCCACTCGGGGCAGATCGCGGCTGCAGTCTCACTCGTCACCCACTCGAGTCGGAACTCCCAGCTTAAGGGGTACCTTCCGGCGCTGCGTGCGACGTCCGCGGCCGTCGAGGGCGCGACACGCCACCTCTCCCGGGGCGTCCTTTTGGGCATCAGCCAAGATCTCACCTCCGCCGAGGTGTAGGACCGAGCCGGCCCGTTGTCCTCGCCTCCACTGGATGAACGGGCGCCCACCCGCCCGAGCGGGCGCCAACTATGCTCCGAATCTGCGATTGCCCCAGGTCGAGGAGGATGTTGTGGCAGAGAATCGGACAACGAGCATGGGAATTCGAGGCCTCGACGATGCGACAGGTGGAGCAAGCGAGACGTCGGTCTGCATTCTCCTGATCGGGACCGCGGACACCAAGCCGGACGAATTGCAGTTCATCCGCGAGCAGATAACCGCACTTGGACACCGCTGCATCCTCATGGACGTCGGCGTCAAAGGCGAGTGCCCAATCGAGGTCGACATATCGCGCCACGAGGTGATGGCGAAAGCCGGCTCTTCACTGCACGAGATCCTGCAGCTGAATCACGAGAATTCCGCCATGCAGGTGATGGCGTCCGGCGCGAGCGCATTGGCCAGCGAGTTGGCAGAGCAGGGTCGTATCGACGGCGTCCTCATCATCGGCGGAACGATGGGCACCGACCTCGGCCTCGATGTGACCGCCGCGCTGCCATTCGGAATGGCGAAGGTTCTGCTGTCCACCGTGGCGTTCTCGCCCATCATTCCGGCCGACCGGATCGCATCGGATCTCATGATGATCCTGTGGACCGGGGGGCTGTGGGGGCGCAACGAGGTCAGCGAATCTGTCATGCGTCAGGCAGCCGGCGCGGTGATCGGCGCCGCAGTCGCGAGCAAGAAGCGGGTGGCCGGACAGCGCCCGATCGTGGGTGTTTCATCACTCGGAACTTCCGGCCTCAGCTACATACCGCGCCTGTGGACCGAGCTGACTGACCGAGGGTACGACGTGGTCCTCTTCCACAGCGTCGGCCCGGGTGGCAGGTCCCTCGAGAACATGGCAGCGCAAGGGCGGTTGGCTGCTGTGCTCGACCTGTGCCTGATCGAACTGTCCAATCAGCACCTGGGCAGCGTCGTCCATTCAGGTTCCTCTCGGCTCGAGGCTGCCGGGAAGCATGGCGTTCCGCAGATCATCGCCCCGGGGGCCATCGACGCCGTTGACTTCTGCACGTGGGCTCCCATGAGCACCGACCGCGCGGCGAGATTCCACGCGCACAATCGACTCATCGGAAGCTCCGCCACCACCCCCAGCGAGAAGGTGAGCATTGCGGCGGCCATCGCCGAGAAGGTGAACCAGGCAACGGCGCCGACCTGTCTGATCATCCCGACAGGGGGAGTGAGCGAGTGGAGTCGCCCCGGGCAGCCCCTCCATGACGACGAAGGAATGGCAGCTTTCGTCGCGGCGATCCGTTCCCACGTCGCGCCCCACGTCGAATACCGGGAGGTCGATGCGCACATCAACGACAGCCAGTTCATCGATGCGGTGATCGACAGGTTCGACACGTGGGTCGACGAGGGGAAGATCGCACGATCCGAGACGAGCGTCATGGAGCGGACCCGATGAGCAGCGAACCGTGGAACACCGGCCGCCTGCTTGAGATCGACCATGCCCACGTCGTTCACCCCAACTATCCCTTCGGCAAGTCGGCTGAGGTGGTTCTCGTTCGCGGCGAGGGCATCCGTCTCTTCGACTCCGAGGGGAAGAGCTACATCGATGGCCGATCGCAGCTGAACTGCGCAAACCTGGGCTACGGACATCCACGTCTGATTGAGGCCATGAAAGCGCAACTGGATGAATTGCAGTACGCCTCGATCTTCTACCAGTTCACCCATCCGCAGGTCGTATCCGCCGCCGAGCGAATCATCGCGAGCGCTCCGGCCGGTCTGAAGCACATACTCTTCACGTCCGGCGGCTCCGAAGCCGTCGAAAGCGCACTGACTATCGCGCGCCTGTATTGGTCGCGCGTCGGCCGAGCCCAGAAGACGAAGGTTCTCTCGCGGTATGACGGCTATCACGGCGCAACCTCTGAGGCCTCCGCGGCGACCGGAATGGCTATGGGCGGGTTCGACGGGATGATCAATCGACCGGGACACGTCCACGCGCCGGCGGTGAACTACTTTCGGTCCGGCAGAGGGATGCAGCCGGAAGAGTATGGGCGATTCGCGGCCCAGCAGCTGGTCGAGATCATCCAAGCGGAAGGGCCGGAGACCATCGCCGCCTTCATCGGTGAGCCGATCGTCGGCGCGGGAGGTCATGTGCCCCCGCCCCCCGGGTACTGGAGCGCGGTGCGAGAAATCTGTGATCGCTACGACATCCTGCTCATCCTTGACGAGGTGATGACAGGGTTCCATCGGACCGGACCGCGATTTGCCTCGGAACACTGGTCCGTCGCGCCCGACATTCTGGTCGTCGGCAAGGGGATCAACGGCAGTTACGCGCCGTGCGGCGCCACGATCTTCAGTGAGACGATCGGCCACGCTCTGGAGGGGGCGAAGCTCACCGGCTTCACGCACACCGGTCATCCTCTCGCGATGGCGGCGGTGAATGCCACCCTCGATGCTCTCGAGCTTGACGGGATTCCCGAGAACGTCGCCGACATGAGCGGCATCCTGATGAACCGTCTGGAAAAGGAGTTCCTGCCATTGCCGAGGGTCGGCGCCGCCGAAGGGATGGGGCTGATGGTCACCCTGCAACTGGTTGCGGACAAGCAATCGCAGCAGCCGCTCGGCGATGAGGTCGTGCAGAAGGAAGTGGTGGCGGGCGCCCTACGACGAGGGCTCATCGTCCGCGCGCGGAATGGCCGTATCGCCCTATGCCCGCCGCTCATCGTCAGCGAAGCCGAGATCCACGAGATCCTCGACATCCTGCACCCGCTCGTAAAGAACCTCGACTAGCAATTCCGAACTGCAGATTCAAAGGAGAATCCCTTGTCAGAGATCGTCGAGACGACGTCAGGCCAGCACCGATCGAAACTTCGCTCCAGCGCGATGGGCACGACCGGTCTCGTGGTCACGGTCGCGGCCACCGTCGGTGTGATGGCCGCGTTCATGGGGGCGGCGCCGATCGTCTTCATCATGTCGGGCGCCGGAGCAACAGGAACCTACCTTCTCTCAGGACTCCTTTTCCTGATTTTCGCCGTGGGCTATCTGGCGATGAGCCGGAGGGCCGAAAGCGCGAGCGGCTTCGTCGCGTTCATCACCAAGGGGACAGGATCCCGGATCGGCGTCGCTGCCGCATACGTGACACTGCTCACCTACACCACGGTCCTCGCTGGCCTCTACGGCATCTACGCCATGTTCGCGCAGCAAGCAGCTCTCGAGCTGTTCGGTGTCGACGTGCCCTGGGGAGTGTGGGCGCTGGCCACGGTGGTCCTCTTGGGCGTTCTCTCTTTCAATCGCGTGGAGATCAGCACGCGGGTCATGGGCACCCTCGTCGTGCTCGCGGTAGCCGCAGTCCTTGTACTCGATGTCGCCATCCTGTTCAAAGATTTTGGCAGTCTGTCGCTCGCCGGGTTCTCTCCGGAGTTGGTGTTCGGCCCCGGGTTCGGCCCGGCCATGCTGTTCGCGCTCGGATCGTTCCTCGGCGTGGAGTCGACAGCCGTGTTCAGCGAGGAGGTGCGGAACCCACGGAAGACGATTCCTCGAGCCACCTACATCGCCATCGGTGTCATCGGCGGCTTCTACGTGCTCAGCACCTTTCTGGTGGGCAGCGCCGTCGGAGTCGACAAGATCATGACGGTGGCCAGCGAGAACCCGACGGGTTTCATCTTCGCCATCGCCAGCGACTATGTGGGCCCGCTGTGGGCGAGCGTCCTCAATGTTCTCGTCGTGACCAGCTTCTTCGCGGTCGTCCTCGGCTTCACGAACGTGATGAGCCGGTACCTCTTCGCGCTCGGCCGCGCAGGCATCCTGCCCCAACAGGTGGGGCGCAGTCACAAGAAGCACCAGTCGCCGCACATCGCCAGCGTGGTGACGGGGATCGCGATGCTCGTCATCCTCTTAATCTTCATCCTGAGCAACGCGGACCCGTTCGCGCACCTCTACACGTGGTTCCTGGCGATCGCAACGGTGGGCGTGCTCGCCCTGATGCTCGTGTGCTCGATCGCCGTGGTCATCTACTTCCGCAAGAACCCCGGCGATGAGGGACCGTGGCGCACGCTCATCGCGCCACTTCTCGCGACCCTCGGATTCGGTGCTGCGATCGTCGCCGTCGTTGCGAACTTCAACCTGTTCGCGGGAGATCAGGCTTCCGCGCAATGGCTGTGGGTGGCCGTGCCGCTCGTTGCCGCTGTGGGCCTCATCGTCGGTTCACAGGCGCGCTATCGGGGCCTCAACCTGGACAGCATCGGATGATATTCGCGCCGCGCGCGAGGCCCGGCAAGCCGTCAGAGAGGAGGCCGGTGAAATGAACGCATCAGGACCGAGCCAAGGGTCCGCGCTTCTGAGAAGCGAATTGGACAGGCGCCTTCCTACGGTCTCCCATGCCCGCGGCGTGTTCCTCTGGGATAGCGACGGGCGTCGATATCTGGACGCTGCGTCGGGGTCGATAGCGGCGGTCCTCGGTCACGCCCACCCGAAGGCCATCGATGCACTTCAGGCTCAGGCCGCAAAGGTCAGTCATGTCTATCGGGGCTCGTTCACGAGCGAACCCACCGAAGAGCTCGCTCGGATGCTGGTTCGACGTTCCCCCGCGCCGGTGCAGCGGGTGCAGTTCGCGAACAGCGGTTCGGAGGCGGTCGAGATTGCTGTGAAGATGGCGATTCAGTATTGGCAGGAGCGCGGTCGTCCCGAGAAGTGGAAGGTGATCAGCCGCCTTCACAGCTATCACGGGAACACGCTGGGTGCGCTGTCACTGTCCGGGCATGCCCGACGGTCCCGTTTCGAGAAGCTGCTGCATCCCTTTCCCATGGTCAAAGCCCCCGATCCATTCGATGTGACCGCTGTGGAGGACTTCGAACGGGCTCTCCTGGAGACGGGGGCCGATTCCGTCGCAGCGATCATCGTGGAACCGATCGTCGGCGCCTCCAACCCGGCGCTGGTGCCGCCGCCCGGATACCACGAGCGGCTCCGCGAGATCTGCGATGCTCACGACGTCCTGCTGATAGCCGACGAGGTGATGAGCGGAATGCATCGCTCAGGGACGTTCCTCGCCATGGAGGAATCGACCGTCACGGCGGACATCACCACTCTGGGTAAGGGGCTGGGCGGCGGATACGTTCCGCTGTCCGCAATCCTCGTGTCGGAGCGAGTCGTGCAGGGCTTCGAGCGAGGGTCTCGGAAGCTGGAAACAGGCGGCCACACCTATGCGGCAAACCCCCTGGCGACAGCCGTCGGCGTCTCGGTGCTCGAGGCCATCGACGAAGGCGATCTGGGTCAGAACGCTGTCGATCGAGGGCAAGAACTGCTGCAGGGCCTGGCGCGACTGGAGGCCGCCCACCCGGTGGTGGAGTCGGCGCGTGGCCGCGGCCTGCTCTGCGGGCTGGTGCTGGACGATCGTCTAGTTTCCGATGCCGCGCGAGAGCTGGTCGACGCAGCCGCCGATGTCGGCTTGATGATCTATCTCGCCGGTGACGGTGAAATCAACGGTGTCCTGGTCGCCCCACCTCTAATCGTCGCGGCGGAGCACATTCAGGAGATCATCGTCCTATTGGACGCGGCCCTCTCGGCGATCGAATCCCGATGAGGCCGCTAGGCCGGACGAACCGAGGCAGGTTGTTCCGACCCTCCGGGCGGTGACCGTCAGCTGACGGGCTCGAGCAGTTCATCTTCTTCCTCGGCGTGGCCAGAGAGGGGAGCGGGTCAGCCGCGGAGGCCGAGGAGGGGGAGCAGCGCCGAGAGGTCGCGGATGTCGAGCAGCACGTCGGCGGCCTCCCGCACGGGCGGCTTCGCGTCGAAGCCCACCGAGAGCCCGGCGGCCGCCATCATCGGCAGGTCGTTCGCGCCGTCGCCGACCGCGACCGTGCGGTCCATCGGCACGCCGCACGCCTCCGCCCACTCGCGGAGCGCGACCGCCTTGGCGGCGGCGTCGACGACGGGCCCCGACACCTCTCCGGTCAGCACCCCGTCGGCGACCGCGAGACGGTTCGCCCGCCAGTAGTCGAGGCCGAGCCGTTCCGCGAGCGGGTCGAGGATCTCGTGGAAGCCGCCGGACACCGTGCCGACGCAGCCGCCCGCCTCGTGCACCGCGGCGATCATCTCCGGCACCCCGGCGGTCACGGTGACGCGGGCGCCGACCTCCTCGAGCACGGCGACGGGCAGACCCCGCAGGGTCGCGACGCGCTCCCGGAGACTCTGCGCGAAGTCGAGCTCGCCGAGCATCGCGCGCTCGGTGATGCGGGTCACCAGCTCGCCGCTGCCGGCAGCGCCGGCGAGGAGCTCGATGACCTCCTCCTCGATCAGCGTCGAGTCGACGTCGAGAACGACGAGGAAGCGCGCGGCTATGCCGGCACCCGCTCGCCCTTGCCGACCACGGTGATGCCGCTGTCGGTGACGGTGAAGCCGCGCGAGCGGTCCAGTTCGCGGTCGATGCCGACGCGGGCGCCCTCCTCCACGACGACGTTCTTGTCGAGGATCGCGCGCGCGACGACGGCGTTGGGATGCACGCGCACGCGATCGAAGAGCACGGAGTCGGTGACCACGGCTCCCGACTCGACCAGCGACCACGCCCCGAGCACGCTGCGCTCGACGCGGGCGCCGGAGATCAGCGACCCGAGGGCGACGATCGAGTCGATCAGCAGGCCGTTGTTGCCGTGCGCGTCGCGGACGAGCTTCGCGGGCGGCGAGTTGAGCTGCTGAGTGAAGATCGGCCACGCCTGGTTGTAGAGGTTGAACACCGGCAGGGCCGAGATGAGGTCCTGGTGCGCCTCGAAGAAGGAGTCGATGGTCCCCACGTCGCGCCAGTAGAAGCGGTCGCGGTCGGTCGCGCCCGGCACCACGTTGCGGTTGAGGTCGTACACGGCGGCGTCGCCGCGCTTCACGAAGGCGGGGATGATGTCGCCGCCCATGTCGTGATTGGAGCCTTCGAGCTCCGCGTCGGCGCGCACCGCGTCGATGAGGGCGTCGGTGGTGAACACGTAGTTGCCCATCGACGCGAGCACCTCGTCGGGCGCATCGGCGAGCCCGCGGGCGTTCTTCGGCTTCTCGAGGAACTTGGTGATCCGGGTGGGGCGGCGCTGATTCGTCTGGATGACGCCGAACTGGTCGGCGAGCCCGATCGGCTGCCGGATCGCCGCGACGGTGACGCCCGCGCCGGACTCGATGTGCGCGTCGATCATCTGCTCGAAGTCCATCCGGTACACGTGGTCGGCGCCGACCACGACGATGATGTCGGGCTTCTCGTCGTTGATCAGGTTGAGGCTCTGCAGGATCGCGTCGGCCGAGCCGGTGTACCAGCGCTTGCCCAGGCGCTGCTGCGCGGGCACGGACGCGACGTACGAGTTGAGCAGGCCGGACAGCCGCCAGGTCTCCGCCACGTGCCGGTCGAGGCTGTGCGACTTGTACTGGGTGAGCACCACGATCTGCGTCAGACCGGAGTTGATCAGGTTCGACAGTGCGAAGTCGATGAGTCGGTAGGTGCCGCCGAACGGCACGGCCGGCTTGGCGCGATCGGCGGTCAGCGGCATCAGCCGCTTGCCTTCTCCGCCGGCCAGCACGATGCCGAAGATCTTCCTCGATGCCATACGGCTCACCCTATCGGCGGGCGCCCCCGGCCCGGAACGGGAAGCGCCCCCTCATCAGGGCGAGGTCTGACGCGCTAACGTCGGGAGGATGCGAGTGGATCTGCTGACGAGGGAGTACCCGCCGGAGGTGTACGGCGGAGCCGGCGTGCACGTGGCGGAACTGGTCCGTGCCCTGCGCGGCGACATCGACGTCCGAGTGCGGTGCTTCGGCAAGCCGCGCGACGAGGAGGGCACCACCGCCTACCTCGTCCCCGGCCCGCTCGCGAACGCGAACCCGAGCCTCGCGACCCTGGGAGTCGACCTGCAGATGGCCTCCGACGCCGGGGGAGCGGACCTCGTGCACTCGCACACCTGGTACGCGAACGCCGCGGGCCGGCTGGCCGCGATGTTGCACGACATCCCGCACATCCTGACCGCGCACAGCCTGGAGCCGCTGCGGCCGTGGAAGGCCGAGCAGCTGGGCGGCGGCTACCGCATCTCCAGCTGGATCGAGCGGGAGGCTTTCGAGACCGCCGACGCGGCCATCGCGGTGAGCGAGGGGATGCGCCGGGACATCCTCCGCTCGTACCCCGCGATCGACCCGGCCAAGGTGCACGTGGTCTACAACGGCATCGACCTCGAACAGTGGGGTCCGGTCGAGGACGACGGCCTGCTGCGCGAACTCGGCATCGACCCCGACCGGCCGTCGGTCGTGTTCGTCGGCCGGATCACCCGCCAGAAGGGCCTGCCCTATCTGCTCCGCGCCGTGCGCAGCCTGCCTGCGGAGGTGCAGCTCGTGCTCTGCGCGGGGGCGCCGGACACCCCGGAGATCGCGACCGAGGTCGCCGACGCCGTGCGCGTGCTGCAGGGCGAGCGCACCGGGGTGGTGTGGCTCGACCGCCTGCTCAGTCGGCACGAGCTCTGCACCGTGCTGACCGCCGCGACCACCTTCGTCTGCCCGTCTGTCTACGAGCCGCTCGGCATCGTGAACCTGGAGGCGATGGCCTGCGGCGCGGCGGTGGTGGGCACCGCGACCGGCGGCATCCCGGAGGTCGTCGAGGACGGCGTGACCGGCCGGCTGGTGCCCATCGAGCAGGTCGACGACGGCAGCGGCACACCCCTCGATCCGGACCGCTTCGTGGCCGATCTGGCGCGCACGCTGACCGAGGTGGTGAGCGACCCGGACACCGCAGGTCGGTACGGTCAGGCGGGCCGTCGACGGGCCGAGGAGGAGTTCGGCTGGCAGCGCATCGCGGCCGACACGCTGGCCGTCTACCAGTCGGTGCTGGCCGGTCGCTGACGGGCGGGGCGACCTGACCGAATCGATAAGGTGGAGCCCATGGCCACGGTTCTCCAACTGTCCGACGTGTCGGTCACCCGCGAGGGCACCACAATCCTCGACTCGGTGGACTGGACGGTGGACAGCTCGGAGCGGTGGGTCATCCTGGGGCCCAACGGCGCCGGCAAGACGACCCTTCTGCAGATCGCGGCCGCGCTGCTGCACCCGAGTCGGGGCACCGCGACGGTGCTCGACCAGCGCCTCGGCGGCACCGACCTGTTCGAGCTGCGGCCCCGCATCGGCTTCGCCTCGACGGCGATGGCGCGGCGGATCCCGGCCTCCGAGTCCGTCCTCGACGTCGTCCTCACGGCGGCCTATTCGGTCACCGGGCGCTGGAACGAGCAGTACGACGACCTCGACGTGCGGCGTGCGCAGCGGGTGCTGGGGGAGTGGAAGCTCGGTCATCTGGAGAGCCGCCGGTTCGGTGAGCTGAGCGACGGCGAGCAGAAGCGCGTCCAGATCGCCCGATCGGTGATGACCGACCCGGAGCTGCTGCTGCTCGATGAGCCCGCCGCGAGCCTGGACCTCGGCGCCCGCGAGGAGCTGCTGCAGCTGCTGGGCGGCTACGCGAGTTCGCCGTACGCGCCCGGCATCATCATGGTCACCCATCACGTCGAGGAGATCCCGCGGGGCTTCACTCACGGCCTGCTGTTGGCCACGGGCAAGGTGGTGGCCGCCGGCCCCATCGCCGAGGTGCTCACATCGGACGTGCTGTCCTCCGCGTTCGGCCTGTCCCTGCAGATCACGAACGACGACGGCCGGTTCGCCGCGCGCGCGGGCTGACTGTTCCCCGCAGGCTCTGCTAAACTCGTCTGTCGGCCGTTCGGCCACAGACTTCCATCATTCCGTCAGATCAGAGGTTCGTTCGCCATGAAGTCCGGCATCCACCCCGAGTACGCCCCGGTCGTCTTCCGCGACCTCGCCTCCGGGGAGACCTTCCTCACCCGTTCCACCGTCTCGAGCGCGAAGACGATGGAATGGGAGGACGGCAACACCTACCCGGTCATCGACGTCGAGATCTCGTCCGCGTCGCACCCGTTCTACACGGGCAAGCAGCGCATCATGGACTCCGCCGGCCGTGTCGAGAAGTTCAACTCGCGCTACAAGGGCTTCGGCAAGTAGTCCGCGCAACCAGCTTCGTCAAGGGCGTCCCGGTTGGGGCGCCCTTCGTCGTTCCCCCACGTCGAGGACGTACCCTCCTTCCATGACCAGCACCACCCTGACGACGCTCAACGCCCAGGTATCGCTCGGCTCGCGCTTCGCCACCGAGTTCCCGGAGCTTGCGCTGCCGTGGCAGGCCGATGAGGCGCCGGAGCCGAAGCTGCTGGCGCTCAACCTGCCGCTCGCCGCGGAGCTCGGCCTCGACGCCGATCTCCTGCGGTCCGAAGAGGGACTCCGGCTCCTCGTCGGGACCGCGGTGCCGGAGGGGGCGGTGCCGGTCGCCCAGGCGTACGCCGGCCACCAGTTCGGCGGCTTCTCGCCGCGGCTCGGCGACGGCCGCGCGCTGCTGCTCGGGGAGCTGACCGCCCGGGACGGGGCGCTCCGCGACCTGCATCTGAAAGGCTCCGGACGCACCCCCTTCTCCCGCGGCGCCGACGGCCTCGCCGCCGTAGGCCCGATGCTGCGCGAATACCTGGTCAGCGAGGCGATGCACGCGCTCGGCATCCCGACCACGCGTTCGCTCGCGGTGGTCGCCACCGGCCGGCAGGTGCGCCGCGAACGCTGGCTGCCAGGCGCGGTGCTCACCCGGGTCGCGTCGAGCCATCTGCGAGTCGGCTCCTTCCAGTACGCCGCCTCCACCGGCGACACGGAGCTGGTGCGTCGGCTGGCCGACGAGGCCATCGCCCGACACCATCCTGCGGCCGCGGAGGCGGAGAACCGGTACCTGGGTCTGCTCGACGCGGTCCTCGAAGCGCAGGCGGACCTGGTCGGGCGCTGGATGCTCGTCGGCTTCGTGCACGGCGTCATGAACACCGACAACACCACTATCTCCGGCGAGACCATCGACTACGGCCCTTGCGCCTTCCTCGACGGCTTCGACGCCGCCGCCGTGTTCAGCTCGATCGACACCGGCGGGCGGTACGCCTTCCGCAACCAGCCGGCCGTCCTCCAGTGGAACCTCACCCGGTTCGCCGAGACGATCCTTTCCCTCCTCGCCGAGACCGAGGAGGAGGCCATCGCCGTGGCCACCGACCGGCTGAACGCGTTCCCGCCCCGCTACGTCGCCATCTGGTCGGCCGGGATGCGCGCCAAGCTCGGCCTGGCGCCCGTCGAGCAGGAGGAGGTGGACGCGCTGGTCGCGGACCTGCTGCCGCTGCTGCAGGCCGGACGCGTCGACTACACGTCATTCTTCCGGGCACTCGCGGACGCCGGCCGCGGGCACGCCGATCCGCTGCGCGCGCTCAGTGACGACCCCGCCCTGGTCGACGAGTGGACG
Source organism: Naasia sp. (assembly GCA_025463675.1). Classification (GTDB taxonomy): domain Bacteria; phylum Actinomycetota; class Actinomycetes; order Actinomycetales; family Microbacteriaceae; genus Naasia. The sequence continues at coordinate 64,119 of JAODAX010000045.1, forward strand.
GGGCGGTGGCGTGCGTTCAGCCCGGACAGCGACGCCATGGACCGGGTGAACCCGGTGTACATCCCGCGGAACGAGTTGCTCGAGGAGGCGCTCGACGCCGCGGCGACGGGGGACCTGCAGCCGTTCGAGCAGCTGCTCGAGGCCGTCAGCGACCCGTACACGGAGCGGCCAGGGTTCGAGCGTTACGCGTCGGCGCCGGGCGAGCCGGGGCCGTTCGTCACCTATTGCGGTACCTGAGGTAGGGCGGCGTCGGCCGCCTGCGGCGGCGAGACGATGCCGCGGGTGGGCCAGTAGGAGTGCCCGTCGCGTCCTGTGCTCACCCCGGTTCCGCTGGTCGAGGAGCGCCGCAGGCGCGTCTCGAAACCAACGCTTCAGAAGCATGTATCACCTGGTCGGCCTGTGGATTACTCCGGCGCGATGTCGGTGGTCCAAGGTACCTTTGCAGTACCGAATCAGGCAGGGGGTGGCCACCGTGACGACCGATTCCTACCCGTTCGACGGCCGGCCCACCCTGCCCGCGTGGGCCCACTCGCTGGCCGAGCTGGAGATCATGGAGGAAGAGGCCCGGTACGCGGTCGCGCAGCGCTACCGGTACGTCGCCGAGGCGTGGCGGCTCTTCGCCGGCAAGGTCGGCCGGGCCGTGGCGTTGGACATTTCGAGCATGCCTGCGCGGTCATTCCGTGCCGAGATCGCGACGATCCTGTCGATCCCTGAAGCGACTGCGCAGAACGTCATCGGCCGGGCCCGGATTCTGCTCGAGCACATTTCGTCGACGTATCTGCGGTTCGAGGCGGGGAAGTTCACGGAGCGGCACGCGCAGCTGTTGGCCGACGCGGTCGCCGACCTCGGCCCCGACGACACCGCCGACCTGGAGCAGCGGGCACTGCCCTACGCCGAGACCCTGACCGCACGGAAGTTCGAGCGCAAGCTCGCCGTGCTGAAAGAGCTGGTGCGCCCCTCCGAGGCCACCACCCGGCACCGGGACGCCGTCAAGGAACGGGAGGTGTACGTCGCCTCGGAGCGCGACGGGATGGCGTGGCTGCACGCCTACCTACCGTCTGCCTCTGTCGCGGGAATTGACGACTACCTGGACCAGATCGCCCGCTCCCTCAACATCGACGGGGAGGACCGCACCCACATCCAGCGCCGGGCGGACGCGTTCGCCGACATCCTGTTGGACGGCGGGGTTCTCCTGCCCAAGGACGACGGGCTCCGCGAGCCGACCAAGCGTCCACGCGGCATCGTGCCGACCGCGCACGTCCTGGTTCCGGCGCTAACCGCTACCGGCGTCGGCGACGAGCCGGCAACTCTCGACGGGTTCGGGCCCATCGACCCCGAAACCGCCCGCCAGCTGCTGGGCTGCGCGCCTGGGATGTACCGGATCCTGACTGAGCCGGGAACCGGGGTGCAGGTGAACTTCGGCCGCGAACGCTACGAGGTGCCCAAGGAGCTGCGCCGCTTCCTGCAGGTGCGTGACGGCACCTGCCGGTTCCCCGGCTGCAACCGGCGAGCGGTCCGCTGCGACCTGGATCACACCAAGGATTGGCACCATCTGGGGCCAACCGAGTCGATGAACCTGGCGCACCTGTGCCGGCATCACCACCGGTTGAAGCACGGCGGCGACTGGAAAGTCAGCCAAGAACCCAAGACCGCGGTGCTCACCTGGACCTCGCCATCCGGGCGGGTCACCACGACGAATCCGGCGATGGCACCGCCGGGTGCGGATCCGCCGCCGAACCAACAGGGTGGGTGGGCCGAACCTGACGCGGAAATCCCACCGTTCTAGGAAGACCCTGACTTCGAGAGGGCCGCTGAGGCGGCCTGCTCAGCACTCCCCGTCAGAACCGGCAGGGCCAGCTGCCGTCGGCGGTGAAGTCGGGGTCCTTCGTCCGGCGCATGTAGTCCTCGAAGCTGGCCGCCTGCTGGCGGCACCACTCGCTTTGCATGCCGTGCAGCCGGTCGAGCTCCACGCCGAGCTCGACCGGGTATCGGGCGGCCAGCGCCTGGGCCACGCGGCCGGCAGCGATGGCGTCCGCGCCCGCGTTGTGTGCGTCCTCGAGTCGGACGCCGTAGAAGGCGGCCGCGTACTGCAGCGTGCGCTTGCCCTTCCGGTAGCGGTCGAGGGCCTTGTCGATGACAAGCGGGTCGACGACCAGTCCGTTGCCATCGAGCGGCGGCAGGGCGTGCCGCTTCGCCTCCTGGGCGAGGAGGGTGAGGTCGTAGGGGGCGTTGTAGACGACGAGTGGCAAGCCGCGACGCTCCACGCTACGGATCGCGTCGAGGATCTCCGCAACCACCTCGCCGGCCGGGCGACCGAATCGGCGCGCCCGCTCCGTCGTGATGCCGTGCACGGCGGACGCGCCGGCGGGGATCTCGATGCCGGGGTCGGCCAGCCAGTCCTTCCGCTCCACGACCACGCCGTGCTCGTCGAGGACGGCGACCGAGGCGCTCACGATGCGGGAGGTCGCGGTGTCGATGCCCGTCGTCTCCAGGTCGAACACGCCGACCGCGCCCGCCCATTCGGGCGGTCCCGGCTGCAGCGGCTCCAGCAGAGCCAGGTCAGGCTCCCCGTCGAGCACCATGGGGCGGTCGTCGAACAGGTCATCGACGACCGGCGCCGGAGTGTCGACGACCGGCGCCGCGACGATCGGCGCCGCGACGACGACCGCCGGTGCGGGCACCGCCGGCAGCTGCTGCCGCAGGCCCGCGGGCACGTCGAAGTCGAGCTCCGGCGGCAGGGCGAGCGCGGCGTCGATCTCCCGCTGGCGCACCGGATCGACGGTGATCCGGTGCGTCGCCGTGGGCGGCTTCGGGGCCGCAGGGACGGGTTCCGGCGACAGGTCGAACAGCGGGACATCGGGGAGGCCGCGGGGGGCCAGAGTCGTCGTTCGCGCGGTCACGCGGCCAGCCTAGGCACGCCCGCCGACGGAGCCGGGGAGCGCGCCGGGCGCGTCATCAGGGCGCGGTGTCACCGATCCGCAGCCAGAAGAAGCTCTGTGTTCCGAGGGTGATGGTCACCGTGCCGTCGTCCCCGATGGCGGGGAAGCGACCGCCGCCGAACAGGTCGGTCAGGCTCGCGCCCTCGTGGCCGGGCAGCGCGATCGTCACCGAGACCGGGTTGTGGGAGAAGCTGAACACGCAGAGGATGTTCTCCGGCTGGTCCCCGTAGTGCGTGCCGCTGCCGGCATACGACCGGACGAACGCGAGCGTCGACTCGTGGTCGGTCTCCTGCACGTGCAGGGTGCCGAGGCCGAACGTCGGGTGTGCCTTCCGCACGTGGATGACGTTGCGGACCCAGTGCAGGAGTGAGCGCGACTGCGCCAGCTGCGCCTCCACGTTGGTCTGGGTGTAGTGGTAGACGAGCGACTGGACCACCGGCAGGAACAGCTTGCCGGGGTCCGCGGTCGAGAAACCGGCGTTCCGGTCCGGGGTCCACTGCATCGGCGTACGCGACGAGTCGCGGTCCGACAGCCAGATGTTGTCGCCCATCCCGATCTCGTCCCCGTAGTACAGGAACGGGCTGCCCGGCAGCGAGAACAGGATCGCGTGCGCCAACTCCAGCTCGGCGCGCGAGTTGTCGAGCAGCGGCGCGAGGCGCCGGCGGATGCCGATGTTGGAGCGCATCCGCGGGTCGTAGGCGTACCAGCCGTACATCGCCTGGCGGTACTCCTCGCTGACCATCTCGAGCGTGAGCTCGTCATGGTTGCGGAGGAAGACTCCCCAGGCGGCCGCGGAGGGCACGTCGGTGGTCTCGGACAGGATCTTCGTCAGCTCGGTCGAGGTCTGGGACCGGAGGGAGTAGAAGATGCGGGGCATGACGGGGAAGTCGAAGGCCATGTGGCATTCGGGCTCCTCCTCGGAGCCGAAGAACGCGGCCACCTCACGCGGCCACTGGTTCGCCTCCGCCACGAGGATGCGCCCCGGGTAGTCCATGTCGACCATGCGCCGGAGCCGCTTGATGAAGTCGTGGGTGGCCGGCTCACCCTCGCCGTTGCCCTCCTCCGACTCGAAGAGGTAGGGGATGGCGTCCAGCCGGATGCCGTCGACACCGAGGTCGAACCAGAAGCGCACGATGTCGAACACCTCCTCCTGCACGGCCGGGTTCTCGAAGTTGAGGTCCGGCTGGTGGGAGAAGAAGCGGTGGAAGAAGAACTGTCGGCGGACCGGGTCGAACGTCCAGTTCGACTCCTCGGTGTCCACGAAGATGATGCGGATGTTCTCGTACTTCTGGTCCGTGTCGCTCCACACGTAGTAGTCGCCGTACGGGCCGTCCGGGTCCTCACGCGACGCCTGGAACCAGGGGTGCTGGTCCGAGGTGTGGTTGAGCGGGTAGTCCATGATGATGCGCATGTTGCGCTCGTGCGCCTTGGTGACCAGCTCGCGGAACTCGTCGAGGGTGCCGAAGTCGGGCAGCACGGCCTTGAAGTCGGAGACGTCGTAGCCGCCGTCGCGCAGCGGCGACTGGTAGAACGGCGGCAGCCAGAGCGCGTCGATGCCGAGCCACTGCAGGTAGTCGAGCTTGCCGATGAGCCCCTGCAGGTCGCCGGCGCCGTCGCCGTTCGAGTCGACGAACGATCGCACCATCACCTCGTAGAACACCGCTCTGCGATACCAGCGCGGGTCGAGGGTCAGTCCGGGAAGTTGGATGGGTGCGGTGAAGCTCACGGGAGTCCTCTCGGCCGGGCGGCAGGGATCTATCGGGCGGGTCTGGCGTTTCGGATTTCTCCGATTCTAAGAGGCCCGAACGCCGGGAGCCTGTTACTCGTCCCTATGCTGGAAAGTGATGACAATCGAATCCCCCTATGCAACACTGCTCGCCGCCATCCCGGTCGAGCGGCACGAGACGCAGATCCTCGGCAGCACGACCCGATTCTGGGCGTACGGCGCCGACGACGCCGAGACCACGGTCGTGATCGCGCACGGCTACCGTGGCGAGCACCACGGCATCGAGCCGATCATCGCGCCGCTGCCGACCATCCGCTTCGTCAGCCCGGACCTTCCCGGATTCGGCGAGTCGACGCCGATGGCGGACACACCTCACTCGGTCGACGGCTACGCGGC
>JAODAX010000065.1 GCA_025463675.1 Naasia sp.
CGGCCGCCGCGGAGCCGGCCGCCGCGGAGCCGGCCGCCGACGAGGCGCCCGCGCCGAAGAGCGCCGCCGACCACGTCAACCACGGGGAGACCGGCATCACCGAGGATGTCGACCAGACCGCCGCCGAGGCGCCCACCGGCGACGCCCCGGCCGAAGGCCAGCACGACGGCACCCACCCGGAGCCCGAAGAGGGCACCGAGGACGGCGCCGGCGAGGGCGAGCAGCGGCAGGGACGCCGCGGCCGTGGCCGTGGCCGTGAGCAGGGCGAGCGTCAGCAGGGCGAGCGTCAGCAGGGCGAACGTCAGCAGGGCGAACGTCAGCAGGGCGAACGTCAGGGCCGTCAGCAGAGCGACCGTCAGCAGGGCGACGCCCAGCAGGGCGAGCGCCAGGAGCGTCAGGCCCGCCAGCAGGCCGACCGCCAGCAGGGCGACGCCCAGCAGGGTGAGCGTCAGGAGCGTCAGGCCCGCCAGCAGGCCGACCGCCAGCAGGCCGACCGCCAGCAGGGCGACCGCCAGCAGGGCGACCAGCAGCAGGGCGAGCGCCAGGGCCGGCAGCAGACCGAGCGCGAGCGCCAGCAGGAGCAGAGCGAGCGGCAGGAGAGCGAGCGCAGCGGCCGCAGCCGGTACCGCGACCGCAAGCGTCGCGGCCAGGGCGGCGACGACTTCGAGCCGGAGATCAGCGAGGACGACGTCCTCATTCCCGTCGCCGGCATCCTCGACGTGCTCGACAACTACGCCTTCGTGCGCACCACCGGCTACCTGCCCGGCGCGAGCGACGTCTACGTCTCCCTCGGCCAGGTGAAGAAGTACAACCTGCGCAAGGGCGACGCCGTCGTCGGCGCCATCCGCCAGCCCCGCGAGGGCGAGGCCGGACGCCAGAAGTACAACGCGATCGTCAAGATCGACTCGATCAACGGGCTGCCCGTCGACGAGGCGGCGAACCGCGTCGAGTTCGGCAAGCTGACGCCGCTCTACCCGCAGGAGCGCCTCCGCCTCGAGACCGAGCCGGGCAAGCTGTCGACCCGCATCATCGACCTCGTCTCGCCGATCGGCAAGGGTCAGCGCGGCCTCATCGTCTCGCCGCCGAAGGCCGGCAAGACGCTCGTGCTGCAGGCCATCGCCGGCGCCATCGCGAAGAACAACCCCGAGGTCCACCTCATGGTCGTGCTCGTCGACGAGCGCCCCGAGGAGGTCACCGACATGCAGCGGACCGTGAAGGGCGAGGTCATCGCCTCCACCTTCGACCGGCCCGCCGAGGACCACACCACGGTTGCGGAGCTCGCCATCGAGCGCGCCAAGCGCCTGGTCGAGCTCGGCTACGACGTGGTCGTGCTGCTCGACTCCATCACCCGCCTTGGCCGCGCCTACAACCAGACGGCGCCGGCGTCCGGCCGGATCCTGTCCGGTGGCGTCGACTCGGCTGCGCTGTACCCGCCGAAGCGCTTCTTCGGCGCCGCGCGCAACATCGAGAACGGCGGCTCGCTCACCATCCTCGCGACCGCGCTCGTCGAGACCGGCTCCAAGATGGACGAGGTCATCTTCGAGGAGTTCAAGGGCACGGGGAACATGGAGCTGCGGCTCTCCCGCTCCCTCGCCGACAAGCGCATCTTCCCCGCGGTCGACGTCAGCGCCTCTGGCACCCGCCGCGAGGAGATGCTGCTCGGCGCCGACGAGGTCAAGGTCACCTGGAAGCTGCGTCGCGCCCTCGCCGGACTCGACACCCAGCAGGCTCTCGAGGTCGTGCTCGGCAAGCTGAAGGAGACGCAGTCGAACGTCGAGTTCCTCATGCAGATCCAGAAGTCGCTGCCGACCGCGGGCAACGGTCGCAGCGAGGACTGATGTTCGAGTCGGTCGCGCCGCTCCTGGCGGAGCACGAGGACCTGCAGCAGCAGCTGTCGGATCCCGCGCTGCACTCCGACCAGGGGCGCGCCCGGCGCGTCAACCGGCGCTACGCGGAGCTCAGCCGCATCGTCCAGGCCCACTCCATGTGGCAACAGCTGACCGACGACGTCGCCGCCGCCCGCGAGTTCGCCGCGGAGGACGCCTCCATCGCCGCGGAGATTCCCGGGATGGAGCAGGAGCTCGAGGCCGCCCAGGAGCGGCTTCGCCGGCTGCTCATCCCGCGCGACCCGGACGACGGCCGCGACGTGATCATGGAGATCAAGGCGGGTGAGGGCGGCGCCGAGAGCGCGCTGTTCGCCGCCGACCTGCTGCGCATGTACCTGCACTATGCCGAAACGAAGGGCTGGAAGACGGAGCTCCTCGACCGCACCGAGAGCGACCTCGGCGGCTACAAGGACGTGCAGGTCGCGATCAAGGGCAGCTCGACCGACCCCGCGCAGGGCGTCTGGGCGCACCTCAAGGACGAGGGCGGCGTGCACCGCGTGCAGCGGGTGCCCGCGACCGAGTCGCAAGGTCGCATCCACACCTCCGCCGCCGGCGTCCTCGTCTTCCCCGAGGTCGACGAGCCCGAAGAGGTCGCCATCAACCCGAACGACCTCAAGATCGACGTGTTCCGGTCGAGCGGTCCCGGTGGCCAGTCCGTCAACACCACCGACTCCGCGGTCCGCATCACCCACCTGCCGACCGGCATCGTGGTGTCGATGCAGAACGAGAAGAGCCAGCTGCAGAACCGCGAGGCGGCGATGCGCGTCCTGCGCGCCCGCATCCTCGCCGCCCAGCAGGAGGCGGCAGACGCCGAGGCGTCCGCCGCCCGCAGGAGCCAGATCCGCACGGTCGACCGCTCCGAGCGCATCCGCACCTACAACTTCCCGGAGAACCGGATCGCCGATCACCGCACCGGCTACAAGGCGTACAACCTTGACCAGGTGATGGACGGCGCGCTCGAGCCGATCGTGCTGTCGGCGATCAGCGCCGACGAGGAGGCCCGGCTGGCCTCACTCGCCGATGCCTGACCTGCCTGCTCCGCCTGCCGGACCCGGCGACTTGCCCAGTTTTCGGGCAACTCGCCAGCCAGTTGCCCGAAGAATGGGCAACTCGGTCGGGGAGAGGCTCCGGCGATCGGTCGAGCTGCTCGCCCGGGCCGGGGTGCCGTCGCCCGAGGTCGACGCGGAGCTGCTCGTCGGGCACGTGCTCGGCGTCACCCGGGGGCGGGCACAAGCGCTCGCGATCACCGGCGCGGAGCTGACCGCCGCACAAGCGGACCAAGTCGATGCGCTCGTGCTGCGTCGCGCGGCGCGCGAGCCGCTGCAGCACCTCACCGGGGTGGCACACTTCCGCGGGCTCCGACTCGCCGTCGGCCCCGGCGTCTTCACGCCCCGGCCGGAGACGGAGTCCGTGGCGCAGGTCGCCATCGACGCGCTGCGCGCGGTCGCCGAGCCGGAGCCGGTCGCTGTCGACCTCGGCACGGGCAGCGGCGCGATCGCGCTCGCCCTCGCCGTCGAGGTGCCGCACGCCCGCGTCTATGGCGTCGAGAACTCGCCGGCCGCCTTCGTCTGGACGCGGCAGAACCTCCGCGAGACGGGCGTGACCAACGCGAGCATGGTGTTCACCGACCTCGCCGACGCGCTGCCCGAGCTCGACGGCACGGTCGCCGTCGTCGTCTCCAACCCGCCCTACATCCCCACCTGGGCGGTGCCGCGCGACCCGGAGGTGCGCCTGCACGACCCGGAGGTCGCCCTCTACGGCGGCGAGGACGGCCTCGAGGTCGTGCGCGCCGTGTCGCGCACCGCGCTGCGGCTCGCGCACCTGGGCGGCACCCTCGTCCTCGAGCACGGCGAGGAGCAGGGCGAAGCCATCCGGGCCCTCCTGACCGCCGACGGCTGGCGCACCCCCGCCACCTTCCCCGACTTGACCGGCCGCCCCCGCACCACGACCGCGACCCGCTAGCGGCAACGCTCCGGCCCGACGGCAGTGTTGCCGCGTTGCCGCGTCACCGTCTGGCCCCAGCGTCACCCGCCGGGCTGACCACGGGCGGCGGCTCCGCGGCTCGTGCGGACAGGTCGGGTTGCGGTGCGACACGTTCGGCCATTGCCACGGAGCTCCGGATGCGCTAAGAATCGCGTACTCGCCCCAACGATCGGCCACCCGTGCAGCCTCGCAACCTCGCCGTCCTCGCCGTCCTCGCCGTCACGCTGCCCCTGGCCGCCTGCGCCTCGGCGCCGGCAGCCAAGGTGAGTGCCAGCGCGGCGGCAGTCACGCTCGCGGTCGGGGAGGCGTCGCCCACTGAGGTCGCGGAGACCGCCGATGCGCGGGTCGGCGACGTGGTCGAGACAGACGCGGACGGGCGAGCCGAGCTCGTGTATGCGGACGGCTCGCTCGCGCGGCTCGGCCCGGCGACCAGCCTCCGGCTCGAGGAGGTCTCAGGGGCCGAGGATCAGCGGACCGTGATGAGCCTCGACGTCGGTCGCACCTGGCACCGCGTGGTCGAGCTGGTCGCCGAGGACGCAGCATACGAGGTGCGCACCCCCGTCGGAACCGCCGCGGTGACCGGTACCGAGTTCTCCGTCGAGTGCACCGACGAGCCGGTGTGCCGCATCGTCGTCTTCGACGGCTCCGTCCTCTTCACGACGGAGGACGGCGAGGAGTTGCCCCTCGAGCCGTTCTCCCAGCTGACCGTGCCGGGCCCCGACGGGGACGATCCTGTGGTGCTGCCCTACCTCGCCGACGCCGTCGAAGGCGATGACTGGCTCGCCGAGAACTTCCCCTCGGCGGAGGCCGCGACGGTACCGGCCGCGTCCGCCTCGTTCGCGGGGGAGTGGACGGCGCTCTTCGAGGGGGTCGGCAGCACCGATCCTGTCCGGGCCGCGGACATCGCCGGATCGGCGCTCGAGCGGGAGTGGACCATCGCCCCACCGGTCTGCGACCCGGCGTGCGTGTCCGCCGTCGAGTCGAGCAGCGGCGCAAACCTCCAGCTGATCCACGGGGCGTCGGAGCTGCGGATCAGCGGGACGGGGAGGGAGGTCTGCGTCGACTCCCTGACCGGAGAGGTGAGGGATCCGGACGGCTTCGACTACGCCTTCGACTACACGCTCGAGGGGATCGAGGTCGGGGACGACGGCGTGGTGACCTCGGTCACCGGAGTGCGGACGGAGACCTTCACGCTGCGCGCCGACGCGGACGCCGCCTGCCTCGAGGGCGGCGTGGAGACGCCGGTTGCGACGGACACCTACAACGTCACCCTGACCCGGTAGGTTCTCCCGTGCGCCATAGCCGATGCAGACTCCCCGCGGCGGTCGTCGCGACCCTTCTCCTGGCGGGCTGCACCGCCGCAGGTCCCAGCGCCGAGGTGCTGGCCCGCGAAGCCGCCGTCACCGTCGCGTCCGCGGACGGGGAGCCGGCAGCGGTCGAAGAGTCGGTCGGGGCCGAGATGGGCGACGTCGTGGAGACCGACGACGTCGGCCGCGCCCAACTCACCTATCCCGACGGCTCGCTCACCCGACTCGGCCCGGACACGACCTTCCGCATCGTCGAGCTCTCGACCGCCGAGCTGCAGCGGACCTTCGTGCAGCTCGACCTGGGGCGCACGTGGCATCGCGTCGAACAGCTGGTGGCCGAGGACTCGGCCTACGAGGTGGCCACCCCGGTGGGCGTCGCCGCCGTGCGGGGTACCGAGTTCACGGTGGAGTGCACCGACGAGCCGCTGTGCCGCATCGTCGTGCTCGAGGGGACCGTCGAGTTCACCCCGACCGACGGGGATCCGGTCACGGTCGAGTCGTTCCAGGTGCTCGTCGTGCCGCCGGTCGACGCGGGAGAGCTCGGGCCCGCCGGGTTCCCGACCGACGCGATCGCCGCCGACGAGTGGCTGAGCGAGAACGTCGACCTCGATTCCCTCGAACTCGATCGGAGCTCCGGCTCGCTCGCCGGAACCTGGCAGAACGGTGATGTTCTGCTGAGCAGCGGTCACCGGCCCGGCGAGGTGGGTCAGACCCGGGCCGTGCAGTGGGAGATCGACGCCCCGGTCTGCGACCCGCTCTGCAGCTCGGCCGTCCTTTCCAGCACCGGGCGCACCTTCACAGTCGAGTACCTCGCCGACGGGTACCGGCTCGCCGGTGCGCAGATCGCGAACTGCTTCGTGCCGGACACCGGAGAGGTGATCGATCCCGAATGGGCGGACATCGCGTTCGCCTATGAGCTACAGGCCACCGAATGGGACGCCGAGGGGAATCCCGTCCTCCTGACCGGAACCCGGCTCGATCAATTCACCGTCCGCGCCGACGCGGATCCCCGCTGCCCTGATCTGCCCGGGGGATCCGAGGAGACCTACGAGATCACCCTCTCGCGGTGACCGACCGCCGGAAGCGTCGCCGGGCGGAGGGAGCGCGGCGCGGGGTGCTCGCTCTGGCGGGGCGCGCGCCCGACTCGGCGCTCGCCGCGGCCCTCGCCGTGGCCGCGGGTTCGGCGGTGTTCCTCGCCGTCGCCTCGGGGGTCGGCTCCGCCGTCGCCATCCGCACCACCGACGTGCTGTGGCCCGACGGTGAGCTGCCGCCCGAGGTGCGGGTGGTGGCGGTCGACGATCGCAGCATCGCCGAGCACGGCCCGTGGCCGTGGGCGCCCGACCTTCAGGCGAGGCTCGTGGCGGCGGTCCTCGACGCGGGCGCCGCCGTCACGGCATACGACGTCGTCGTCGTCGAGAGCGAGGGGGAGTACGCCGCCCTCCGAGACGCGCTGGACCGGCCCGGCGTGCTGAGCGCACGGAGCTTCGCGTCCGTCCGGGCGAGCGGCCGCTGGCTCACCGGAACGGGTGAGGCGGGCCCCGGCGGGGCCGGCGGACACGCCGTGGTGACGGCCGACCGCGACGGCGTCGTCCGTCGGCTGCCGCTCGTCGTCGAGAACGAGGCGGGCGACCTGGTGCCCGCTCTGCCGGTCGCCGCAGTGGACGCCCTCGATGGCGGGATCGAACCCCTCGTGGTCGCCGCCTCGAGCCTGCGCTTCGGCCAGCGCTCGGTGCCGACGGAGGGCGCCGGTCAGATGCGGATCCATTGGGCCGGCGGCACCGGCGAGGGCGACCCGTCGATCCTGTCGGCGGCCGATGTCCTGGCCGGACGGGGCGGGCCGGAGCTGGTCGACGCGGTCGTCTTCGTCGGCGTCACCGCCGCGGGGCTCGGCGACCGGCATGTGACGCCGCTGCGTGGCGGCGCGGTCACGCCGGGAGTCGTCGTGCACGCCGAAGCGGCGGACACCATCCTTCGCGGCTTGTGGGTGACGCCCCCGCCCGCGCTGCCCGTCGCCGCGCTGACGGCGATCCTCGCGCTGCCGGCCGCCTATGTCGCGTTGCGGCGCCGGCTGCGCTGGGCGCTGTTGGTCGCCGTCGCGTCGGTGGGGGCGGTGCTCGCGCTCGGAGTCGTGCTGTTCGGCGTCCTCGGGATCCTGCCGGACCTCGTGCGCGCGCCGATCGCTATCGGCGCAGCCGGGGTGTTCGCCCTGCTCGTCCGCGTCCTGCGCGAGACGCGCGAGCGGCGGCGTGCCGAGCGGCTGTTCAGCCGATACGTGCCGGCCGAGGTGGCACGCCAGCTGCTCGAGGAGGGCCGCCTCGACAGCACGGTCGAGGGGGAGCGGCTCACCGTGGCGGTGGTCTTCTGCGATCTGCGCTCGTTCACCCCTCTCGCTGCGCGGCTCGAGCCCCGGCAGGTCCGGCAGGTGCTCGACGCCTTCTACGACTACGCATGCGCCCGCATCTTCGTGCACGGCGGCACCGTCATGCAGTTCGTCGGCGACGAGGTGTTCGCGGTGTTCGGGGCGCCGCTCCTTCTGGCGGATCCGGTTGCTCCTGCCCGGGCAGCCGCCTTCGATCTGCAGCGCGAACGCGGGGTCTTGGAGGCGACGCTGCTGGCGGCGGGCCTCCCGGCCGTCGGCTTCGGGATCGGGCTGCACGCCGGCCCGGTTGTGGCCGCGCACGTGGGCACGGATGTCCGCCGGCAGTACGCGGTGGTGGGGGACACCGTGAACGTCGGCTCGCGCCTCTGCGGCGTCGCTAGCGCCGGGCAGATCGTGGCGTCGCCGGCGGCGGGCGGGGCAGGCGACTGGTCCGACGCGTCCGCGGAGGAGGTCACGGTCAAGGGCAAGGACGAGCCGCTGTCGATCGCGCGGGTGGTCGTCCGCGCCGGAGAGCCGGCCGACCCACCGCCCCGGATCGCTGGCAGCGAGGCCCCCTCGCCACCCGCCGGGCGGTCAGGCTGACGACGGAGCCGCCCGGCGAATCGCAACCGAACCGCAGAATCGCAACGGCACGCGGTCGCGTTTCTGCGGGAACGTTGCGAAACGGCCGATGCGCGGTCGGCCCGCCGGTCGGATCGGCCGCGCAGGAGCCGCGCCCTAGACTCGATGCCGTCATGGCGCGCATCTTCGACTGCACCGCCGAGTCCGAACTCCTGCCCGGCATGCGGCTCGCGAGGAGCGCCCTCGGACGCGGCGAACTCGTCGTGCTCCCCACCGACACCGTCTACGGCATCGCGGCCGACGCGTTCGACCCGGACGCCGTGCAGCGCCTCCTCGACGCGAAGGGCCGCGGCCGCCAGGCGCCCCCGCCCGTCCTCGTGCCCGGCACGCCGACCCTCGACGCGCTCGCAGAGACCGTGCCGGACGCGGTGCGCGCGCTCGTCGCCGAGTTCTGGCCCGGGCCGCTCACCGTGATCCTGCCGGCGCGCGCGTCGCTCGCCTGGGATCTGGGGGAGACGAACGGCACGGTCGCCTTGCGCATGCCGGACCAGCGGATCGCGCTCGAGCTGCTCGCCGAGACCGGGCCGCTCGCGGTGTCGTCGGCGAACCTCACCGGGCAGCCCGCCGCCACCACCGCCGCGGAGGCGCACGCGGCCCTCGGCGACTCGGTGCAGGTCTACCTCGACGGCGGCGCCACGCCCGGCGCGGTCCCATCCACGATTGTCGACGCCACTGCGCTGGCAGCGGGCACCGGGCCGCTGCGCATCGTCCGGCTCGGCGTGCTGAGCGAGGAGGAGCTGCGCCGGGTCGCGGGCCCCGCCTTCGACGACGTCACCGACGCCGCGCCCACCGACGATGGCGCAGGCGCTCCCGGGGACGGCCGGTGAGGCTCTACATCCTCGTCGCGCTGATCGCCGCGGTCGTCACCTTCATCCTCTCCTTCGCCGTTCACCGGCTAGGCGTCAAGTACCGGCTGCACCCGCAGATCCGCGAGCGCGACGTGCACACCAACCCGACCCCGCGGCTGGGCGGGGTCGCGATGTTCGGGGGAGTGGCGGTCGCGCTCGGCGTGGCCAGCCAGATCCCGTTCTTCGGCCTGGTGTTCAGCGAGCCGGGCCGGATGTGGGCGATCCTGGGTGCCGCGCTGATCATCGTCGCCATGGGCGTGGCCGACGACCTGCTCGACCTTGACTGGATGATCAAGCTGGCCGGCCAGATTCTCGCCGCGAGCCTGCTGGCCTGGCAGGGCGTCGCGATCGCGTCGCTGCCGATCGGCGGCATCACGATCGGCTCGTCCTGGATGAGCCTCATCCTCACCGTCTTCGCGGTCGTGTTCGTGATGAACGCCGTCAACTTCATCGACGGGCTCGACGGTCTGGTCGCGGGCGTCGCCATCATCGCCAACTCGGTGTTCTTCCTCTACACCTACCTGCTCACCGCCGCGACGAACCCGAACGACTACTTCAACCTCGCCTCGCTGCTCTCCGCGGTAGTGATCGGCGCCTGCGTCGGCTTCCTGCCGTTCAACTGGAACCCGGCGCGGCTGTTCATGGGTGACGCCGGCGCCTACCTCGTCGGCCTGCTGATGGCGACCTCCGCGATCGCGCTGACCGGTCAGTTCGACCCGCGGCTCATCGAGGGCTTCGGCCGGGCGTCGATCTTCCCCGCATTTCTGCCGATCCTGCTGCCGATCGCGATCCTCATCGTCCCGCTGCTCGATTTCGCCCTCGCGGTCACCCGCCGCCTCCGCGCGGGCAAGTCGCCGTTCTCGGCCGATCGCCAGCACCTGCACCACCGGCTGCTCGACATGGGGCATTCGCAGATCACCGCGGTGCTGATCTTCTACTCCTGGACCGCGGTGGTTTCCGTCGGCCTGCTGCTGTTCTGGCTGGTCAAGCCGTACTCGTGGGCGATCCTGTTCCTCGCCGTCGGCCTCGTCGTCTGCGCCGTGGTCACTTTCGCCCCGCTATCGCGCCGCAAGGCGGTCGAGGCCGCGGTGCAGGCGGCCCCGGCCGGCGCGGTGACCGCCCGCTTCGACCCGCTGGACGCGGCGTCCGAGGATCTGCCGCTCGATTCGCTCCCGCCGGATTCCCTTCCGCTCGGGGACACCCTCCCGGAGGAGACCAGCGCGTCCGGCGCCACCCCGCCCGAGAACCTGCCGCCGGGCGTACTGCCCGTGCCCGACCAGAAGGAGCACCGGTGACCGCCGCCGACCGCCGCACGCCCAGCTCGAACCCGGTGATGCGCCGCATCCTCGCCTGGGAGGCGATCGTGGCGCTCGTCGCCGCGGTCGGCGGCGCCGCGATCGGCTGGGTCGTCTCCGGCCCGGAGGGGCTCGCCGGAGCCCTGATCGGGGCCGCGATGGCGCTGTTCTTCCTCGGCGTGACCGCGGCGAGCATCCTGGTAGCCAATCGCAGCGCGGGCACCGACGCGTTCGTGGCCGCGTTCTTCGGCATCGTTCTCGGCGGCTGGCTGCTGAAGTTCGTGGTGTTCCTCGCGCTGGTGTTCCTGCTGAAGGACCAGCCGTGGCTCGACACGACCGTGCTGTTCCTCACCATCGTCGCCGTCGTCCTCGGCTCGCTCGTCGTCGACGTGCTCGTGGTCGCCCGTTCGCGCGTGCCTGTGGTCTCCGACCTGCCGGCGAACCGCGCCCCCTGATTTCTACGTACAATAGAACTCGAGTTCGTCCGCAGCGTTCCGCGCTGATAGAGTCGACACCGATCGCCCCCCACGTTCCATCGCCGCGCGAAGCCGCGCCCCGATACTGGAGAACGAGCCGCTGAACGCCGTCCTTTCCCTCCTGCCCATGGCCGCGCACGACGACGGCGGATTCCACGGTCCTTCGATCGATGAATTCTTCCCCGCGGTCATCGCCTTCGAGGGCACCCCGTTCGAGCTGAACCGCATCATGCTCATCCGCCTCCTCGCGGTGGCCGTGATCATCGTGCTGTTCTACCTCGGCACCCGGCGGATGAAGCTCGTCCCCGGGCGCTTCCAGAGCATCATCGAGATGGGGCTGGACTTCGTCCGCGTCAACATCGCGGAGGACCTACTCGGCAAGAAGGACGGCCGCCGGTTCCTGCCGCTGCTGACCACGATCTTCTTCCTCGTGCTGACGATGAACCTCGCGGGCGTCGTCCCGTTCCTCAACGTGGCCGGCACGAGCGTCGTCGGCATGCCGCTGCTGCTTGCGGTGATCGCCTACGTCGCGTTCATCTACGCGGGACTCAAGAAGCACGCGGGGACGTTCATCAAGTCCTCGCTTTTCCCGCCGGGCGTGCCGTGGCCGATCTACATCATCGTGACCCCCATCGAGATCGTCTCGATCTTCATCCTGCGGCCCGTCACGCTCGCCCTGCGACTCCTGATGAACATGGTCGCCGGCCACCTCCTGCTGGTGTTGTGCTTCTCCGCCACCCAGTTCTTCTTCTTCAGCGCCGGCGGCTTCTGGGGCCTCCTCGGAGTCGGGACCCTGGCCTTCGGGTTCGTCTTCACGCTGTTCGAGATCCTCGTCGCCGCCCTGCAGGCGTACGTCTTCACGCTGCTCACCACGGTCTACATCCAGCTCGCGCTGGCCGAAGAGCACTGACCGCATCCGCGGTCCATTGACCACATCACCGAAAGGAAACCCCTCAGAGTGGACACCACGGTTCTCGCCGAGATCAACGGCAACATCGCGACCGTCGGCTACGGCCTCGCCGCCATCGGCCCCGCCATCGGCGTGGGCATCGTCGTCGGCAAGACGATCGAGAGCGTCGCGCGTCAGCCCGAGCTCGCCGGCCGCCTGCAGACGCTGATGTACCTCGGCATCGCGTTCACCGAGGCGCTCGCGTTCATCGGCATCGCGACCTACTTCATCTTCGTCTGATCCCCTGCCCCTCGATCTCGATAAGGAGATTGGCATGGCCTCAGTGCCTGCACAGCTGATCGCTGTCCTGACGGAAGCGGCAGAGGAAGCGCCGAAGAACCCGCTCATTCCCGAGTGGTACGACATCATCTGGTCGGCGGTCTGCTTCGTCGTCATCCTGGCGTTCTTCCTCTGGAAGGTGCTCCCGGCGATGCGCAAGCTGCTCGACGAGCGCGGCGCGCGCATCCAGGGCGGCATCGAGAAGGCCGAGAAGGCGCAGGCGGAAGCCGCGGCGGCCCTCGATCAGTACAACGCGCAGCTCGCCGAGGCGCGCGTCGAGGCCGGCCGCATCCGCGAGCAGGCTCGCGAGGACGGCAAGAAGATCCTCGTCGAGCTCCGCGAGCAGGCCCAGGCCGACGCCGCGCGGATCACGGCGCAGGCTCAGGCCCAGATCGAGGCCGAGCGTCAGGCCGCCGTCACCGCGCTGCGCGCCGAGGTCGGCTCGCTTGCGATCGACCTGGCCTCCGGCGTCGTCGGCCAGAGCCTCAGCGACGACAAGAAGTCGCGCGCGCTCGTTGACCGCTTCCTCGCCGACCTCGAGGCGTCCGAGAGCGGCGCCGCGAAGACGAGGGCGTGATGGGCTCCTCCAGCCGCGAAGCGCTCGTCGAGTCCAAGCGGCTCCTGGCGACGCTCGGTGCCAAGAAGGAGAGCGTGGGGGCGAGCCTGCTCGCCGCCGCGCGCGCGATCGACGGCTCCGGCCAGCTTCGCTCCTTCCTCACCGACCCGGGGGCGACCCCCGAGGACAAGGGCCGCGTCGTCGGCAAGGTCTTCGTGGCCGCCGACGCCACCGCGGTCGCCCTGCTCGCCGGCATGAGCGCCGAGCGCTGGAGCGACGCCAAGGAGTTCGTCGCGGGTGTCGAGGAGATCGGCTTTCGCGCCCTCGCGGTCGCCGGCGACGGCGAGTCGATCGAGCGTGAGCTGTTCGCGTTCGAGACGGCCGTCCGCAGCGACGCCCAGCTGGAGCTCGCCGTGAGCAGCAAGCTCGGTGGGCCCGACGCGAAGATCGCGCTGGTGGAGACGCTGCTGACGAACGCCTCTCCCGCGACGCGCACGGTCGTGACGCACCTGGTGCGCTCCGCCCGCGGTCGCCGCATCGGCCCGCTGCTGCGCCGCACCGCCGCGATCGTCGCCGATCAGGCGGGCCTCGGCATCGCCACCGTCAGCACTGCTGTGCCCCTCACGGCGGAGCAGCTCAAGCGCCTCGAAGGCGTACTCGGCGTCCGCTACGGCCGCAAGCTCAGCATCAACCAGGTCATCGATGAGACCCTTATCGGTGGCGTGCGCATCTCGGTCGGCGACGACGTGATCGACGGCAGCGTCGCAACGCGTCTCAGCGATCTCCGACTCCAACTCGCCGGCTGACCCCGGCAGAACCCCAAGGAACACTTATGGCAGACCTCACGATCAGCCCCGACGAGATCCGCAACGCACTGAAGGACTTCGTCTCCTCCTACTCGCCCGACTCCGCCAAGGCGACGGAGGTCGGCCACGTCATCGACGCCGGCGACGGCATCGCCCACGTCGAGGGCCTGCCGAGCGTCATGGCCAACGAGCTGCTCCGCTTCTCGGACGGCACGCTGGGCCTCGCCCAGAACCTCGACGAGTCCGAGATCGGCGTCATCGTGCTCGGCGAGTTCGCCGGCATCGAAGAGGGCATGGAGGTGCACCGCACCGGCGAGGTGCTCTCCGTGGCAGTCGGCGACGGCTACCTCGGCCGCGTGGTGAACCCGCTCGGCGAGCCCATCGACGGTCTCGGCGAGATCGCCACCGACGGTCGTCGCGCTCTCGAGCTCCAGGCGCCCGGCGTCATGAGCCGCAAGAGCGTGCACGAGCCGATGCAGACCGGCATCAAGGCGATCGACGCGATGATCCCGATCGGCCGCGGCCAGCGCCAGCTGATCATCGGCGACCGCCAGACGGGCAAGACGGCCATCGCGATCGACACGATCATCAACCAGCGCGCCAACTGGGAGTCGGGCGACCCGACCAAGCAGGTCCGCTGCATCTACGTGGCGATCGGCCAGAAGGGCTCCACCATCGCGGGCGTCCGCGGTGCCCTCGAAGAGGCCGGCGCGATGGAGTACACGACCATCGTCGCCGCCCCCGCGTCCGACGCGGCCGGCTTCAAATATCTCGCGCCGTACACCGGCTCGGCCATCGGCCAGCACTGGATGTATCAGGGCAAGCACGTCCTGATCATCTTCGACGACCTGTCGAAGCAGGCTGAGGCCTACCGCGCCGTTTCGCTGCTGCTGCGCCGCCCGCCGGGACGCGAGGCATACCCGGGCGACGTGTTCTACCTGCACTCCCGCCTGCTGGAGCGCTGCGCCAAGCTCTCCGACGAGCTGGGCGCCGGCTCGATGACCGGCCTGCCGATCATCGAGACCAAGGCGAACGACGTCTCGGCCTACATCCCGACCAACGTGATCTCGATCACCGACGGGCAGATCTTCCTGCAGTCGGACCTCTTCAACGCCAACCAGCGTCCCGCGGTGGACGTCGGCATCTCGGTGTCCCGCGTCGGCGGCGACGCCCAGGTGAAGAGCATCAAGAAGGTCTCCGGCACGCTGAAGCTCGAGCTGGCCCAGTACCGCTCGCTCGAGGCATTCGCCATGTTCGCGTCCGACCTCGACGCGGCCAGCCGCCGTCAGCTCGCCCGTGGCGCCCGCCTCACCGAGCTGCTCAAGCAGCCGCAGTACTCCCCGTACCCGGTGGAGGAGCAGGTCGTCTCGATCTGGGCAGGAACGAACGGCAAGCTCGACGAGGTGCCGGTGCAGGATGTGCTCCGCTTCGAGCGCGAGCTGCTCGACTACCTCGGCCGCAACACCGAGGTGCTCACCCGCCTGCGGGAGACGAACGTGCTGGACGACGACACCGTCGCCGAGCTCGGGTCGAGCGTCGACAAGTTCAAGCTGGAGTTCCAGACGGGCGACGGCAAGCCTCTCGCCTCGGTCGGCCGTGAAGAGTTCCAGGCGGCCAACGCCGAGGACGTCGACCAGGAGAAGATCGTCAGGAACAGGCGCTAGATGGCAGGCCAGCTCCGGGAGTACCGGGCGCGGATCAAATCCGCGCAGACGACCAAGAAGATCACGCGCGCGATGGAGCTCATCGCCGCGTCGCGCATCCAGAAGGCGCAGCAGCGAGTCGCCGCGAGCACGCCGTACTCGCGCGCCGTGACGCGTGCCGTCTCCGCGGTCGCCACGTACTCCAACGTCCAGCATGTGCTGACGACCGAGCCGGCGCAGGTCGACCGCGCCGCCGTGGTGATCTTCTCCTCCGACCGCGGCCTCGCCGGCGCGTTCAACTCGAACGTGCTGCGGGAGGCGGAGGAGCTCAGCGAGCTGCTGCGTCGCCAGGGCAAGGAGGTCGTCTACTACCTCGTCGGGCGCAAGGCGGTCGGCTACTTCGGCTTCCGGAAGCGCGCCCACCTGCGCGACTGGGTCGGCGGCACCGACAACCCGGTGTTCGAGACCGCGAAGGAGATCGGCGACGAGCTGGTCAGCGCCTTCGTGCGACCCACCGCCGAGGGCGGCGTGGACGAGATCCACATCGTCTACAACCGGCTGGTCAGCATGCTCACGCAGACCCCGCAGGTCGTGCGCCTCCTCCCGCTCGAGGTCGTCGAAGGCGTCGCGGAGCCGGGCGACACGGCCGCACTGCCGCTCTACGAGTTCGAGCCTGACGTGGACGCCGTCCTCGATGCGCTGCTGCCCGTCTACATCGAGAGCCGCATCTTCAACGCGATGCTCCAGTCGGCGGCCGCGAAGCATGCGGCCACCCAGAAGGCGATGAAGTCCGCGAGCGACAACGCGGACACCCTCATCAAGAACTACACCCGGCTCGCGAACAACGCGCGCCAGTCCGAGATCACCCAGCAGATCTCCGAGATCGTCGGCGGCGCAGACGCCCTCGTCTCGGCGAAGTAAGCAGGAAGGCACCCCATGACCCTCACCGCCCCCGAGCGGCCGGAAGCGACCACGCCCGGCGTCGGCCGCGTGGCCCGCGTCACCGGCCCCGTCGTCGACGTCGAGTTCCCGCACGACGCGATGCCGGAGATTTACAACGCCCTGAAGACGACCATCGTGATCGGCGAGAACAGCCAGGAGATCACGCTCGAGGTCGCCCAGCACCTCGGCGACGACCTGGTCCGCGCCATCGCCCTCAAGCCGACCGACGGGCTCGTCCGCGGCCAGGAGGTGCGCGACACCGGCGGTCCCATCACGGTCCCCGTAGGCGACGTCACCAAGGGCAAGGTGTTCAACGTCACCGGCGACGTCCTGAACCTCGCCCCGGGCGAGACCATCGACGTCAAGGAGCGCTGGTCCATCCACCGGAAGGCGCCGTCGTTCGACCAGCTGGAGAGCAAGACGCAGCTGTTCGAGACTGGCATCAAGGTGATCGACCTGCTCACGCCATACGTGCTCGGCGGCAAGATCGGCCTGTTCGGCGGCGCGGGTGTCGGCAAGACGGTTCTCATCCAGGAGATGATCCAGCGCGTCGCGCAGGACCACGGCGGCGTCTCCGTGTTCGCCGGCGTCGGCGAGCGCACCCGTGAGGGCAACGACCTCATCGCCGAGATGGAGGAGGCGGGCGTCTTCGACAAGACCGCCCTCGTCTTCGGCCAGATGGACGAGCCGCCGGGAACGCG
>JAODAX010000100.1 GCA_025463675.1 Naasia sp.
ATGACCACCCAGGCCTGGCTGGGGCACTCCTCGGCCAAGCTCACCGCGGACCTCTACGCCCACTGGATGGGCACCGATGCGGACGCCGCGGCACTGGCTCGCTGGAACGCGACGTTGAGCACCAATCCCACAGTCACGACGCAGTCACGAGGGCTTACCTGAGAGTCGAGCAACGATGAAGCCCCGGCCAGCAAAGCACTGCTGACCGGGGCTTTTTCCTTGTGGGCCCTGAGGGACTCGAACCCCCGACATCCACGGTGTAAACGTGGCGCTCTAACCAACTGAGCTAAGAGCCCGGAGCATCCACTGTAACCAGGAGTCGGCCGCACATCGTGGCTGGCCGGGAATGCCCCGGCGGACGTGAGCCTTAGCTGGACTATGGACCTCGATCAGATTCCCCTGCGCACGATCAGCGGCGCCGACACCACGTTCGGTGAGTACGGCGGCAAGGTGCGGCTCGTCGTCAATGTGGCCTCGCGCTGCGGCCTCGCCCCCCAGTACGAGAAGCTCGAGCAGCTGCAGAAGATATACGGCGAGCGCGGCTTCACCGTCCTCGGCTTCCCCAGCAACCAGTTCCTGCAGGAGCTCGGGTCGGAGGAGAAGATCGAGGAATACTGCTCGACCACGTGGGGTGTCACCTTCCCGATGTTCGAGCGGGTGAAGGTGAACGGGCGCCGCCAGCACCCGCTCTACGCCGCCCTTACCGAGACTCCCGACGCCAAGGGCGACGCCGGCAAGGTGAAGTGGAACTTCGAGAAGTTCCTGGTGACGCCGGACGGCCAAGTCTTCCGCTTCCGTCCCACGGTCGAGCCGGACGCGCCCGAGATCGTTGAGCGCATCGAGGCCGCCCTCCCCGCCTGCGCTCCCCCGGCGTGAGTCGCCACTTCTCGTTGCCAAGTCGCCGGCGGCGACTTACCAACGAGAAGTGGCAACTCCGCGCCCGCCTTTACGCGGTCTCCACCAGCTTCGCGAAGACCACCCGGTTGTTGTCGTAGCGGCGGGCATCCTTCACGTATCCGTCGCAGGTGATGAGGCGCAGCTCGGCGCCGGGCACCGGGTAGTAGACGTCCTTCGTCGGGAACTCCGCCTTCACGTAGTTCTCGTTGCGGTACACCTCGAAGGTGGCGACGGAGCCGTCGTCGCGGGCGACCGACATGCGGTCGCCGGGGACGAGGTCGCGCAGCAGGTGGAACACCCCGCTCGCGTCCGTCAGCGAGTTGACGTGGCCGAGCAGGATCGCGGGCCCCGCGGATCCCGGCGTCGGCGAGCCGTCGTACCAGCTGGCAGGCGAGCCCTCGTCGCCGGGCGGCACGTCGAGCGTGCCGTCACCGCGGAGGCCGGTGTAGATGAGGTCCGACTCGACGCCGAGCTTCGGGATGCTGAGGTGCACGGGCGCGGACTCCGCCATCGCCAGGGCGACCTCGGGGGGCTGGGGCGCGGCGGGTGGGGCGCTGGGAGCGGCGGACGCGTGGGGGCCGGCCGTCGCCGCCGGGGTGGGGGTCGACTTGGGAGCTGCCTCGCCACCGGCTGCTGCGCATCCGGTGGCGAGGAAGAGGAGAGCCGCCACCCCCGCCGCGAGGCGGAGGTGACGGCTCGTGCCGGCGATCATGATCTGATC
Source organism: Naasia sp. (assembly GCA_025463675.1). Classification (GTDB taxonomy): domain Bacteria; phylum Actinomycetota; class Actinomycetes; order Actinomycetales; family Microbacteriaceae; genus Naasia. The sequence continues at coordinate 1,619 of JAODAX010000100.1, forward strand.
GGCGTCCTTGCTACTTGCTCGCGACGACGCGGCGGCGGCGGACGAGGTACGCACCACCGAGCGCGGCAGCGAAGATGCCACCGAAGGCGAGCATGCTCAGGTCGGAGCCACCCGCAGGCGTCTCAGTCATGACGCCAGTGGCAGCGCCACCGGCAGGCATGACCTCGAGGGAACCGCACAGCGCGGGCGAGGTGGCGGCGAGAGGCAGCTCGGGCATCAGGTCGCTGGGCGAGGTTCCGGCCTCGGGCTGGGTAGCCGGGTCGAGACCGTGCACGACGACGACGGCATTGCCGGCGGCGAGCGAGTCCTGCGTCTCCTGGTTGAGCTCGAACGTCTCCTTGTACTGGATGGTCGAGCCGGACGGCGCGACGGTGAGGTCGAGACCCGCATCCGGGCTCTTGTCGGCCGTACCGAGCGTCAGCGTGGTGCCGATGCCACCGTAGGACGGGACCCCCTCGGTGGTGCTGATAATGCCGTCGCCGTTGGTGTCAGCGGACATCGGCGGGCAGACGCCCGCAGCACCGACGTGGATGTGCTGGACGTGCGGGTACGGAGCATCGTTGAACGTCTCGGCCAGGCCGGAGGCGGTCAGCGTGACGGTTGCGGTGGTGCCTTCGACGTCGATCCACACTTCGCCGCTCGCGCCGCTGTTGTTGATCGCGTTGAGGGGACCGCCGTACGAGCCCGTTGCGTGATCGGCCATGGCCGGTCCGGCGGTGAGGGCGACGATGCCCAGGGCAAGCGCGGGTGTGAACACGAGCATTTTCTTCTTCATGGTTCTGCCTCCTATGGCATGTTCCGGGAGCCGCGGGAAGGGGTGCGGAGCGGACCGGTGAGTCGGGTTCGGACTGATGCACCGAACGGCTTGGCGTCCAGGCGAACTCACAGGGAGGCGCCGATCCTCACGTCTGGGGCATCGCGCGAGCCCGGGCGGCGTGCGCCGCGGACGTTGAGCGGATTCGAAGGAACCAGTCCAGTCCGCGCTGCCCCTCGCCGCCGAACCACTCCCATGCGCATATCGACGACAGCACGGGCCCCGAGACGACACGGGATCGCCCTGCTGGGCGCCATGGCGGTCGCCTCGCTCCTTCTCAGCGGGTGCGCAGTAGCCGTCGCCGCGCCCGCCTCGACCGGCGCGCCGACGCCGGCCGGCAGTGATGCTTTGGGCGGAGGCCATGCGAACCACGCCGCGGTGTCGGCGGCAGGAGCGGGACCCTCCGAGGCGGCGCTGATGGTCTGCGAGGGTCAGGTGCTGGTGGCCGTCACGACCATCTTCGCTCTCGATGCGCGCGCCACCGGGACGTGGGCGTGGGCTGAGCCGGACTTCACCTGCACCTACGACATCAAAGGCGAGCCGCTGACGTTGACCGTCCACGACGTCGAGGACCCCGCGGCCGGCGAGCAGTATTTCGCAGACCTGAAGGCGAGCCTTCCGAACGTCACCGAGATTGAAGGCATGGCCGGCCTCGGGATGCCGTCGTTCAGCACGCCCGAGGGGATCGTCGCCTTCCTTCGTGACGGCAAGACGCTCACCGTCGACGCCACCGCGCTCCCCGACGGGCTGGGCGCCAGCGGCACCCGCAACCGCGAGCAGTCGGCGTACAACCTCGCCTCTGCTGTCCTCGCCTGCTGGGTCCAGCACGACACTGCCGGGACCGAAGATTGACTCCGGACGTCGGCTCGCGCCTCACCCCGCGGCGAGGGCGGCGAGCGCATCCTGGTACGCCGACAGCGGGCGCGGCAGGCCCGGCGGCGAGGTGAACGCGGAGCGGACCACGCCTTCGGCATCGAGAATGAAGGTGGCGCGGGACGCGTAGCCGAGCCGCTCGCGGAACGAGCCGAACGCGCGGGTGACCTCACCGTGCGGCCAGAAGTCGGACAGCAGCGGGAAGCCCACCGCGAGCTCCTCCGCCCAGGCACGCAGCACGTGCTTCGAGTCCACCGTGATCCCCACCACCTGGAGGCCCGCCCCGGCGAACAGCTCGGCGTTGTCCCGCAGTTCGCCGAGCTCGGCGGTGCAGGTGCGGGAGAAGGCCAGCGGCAGGAAGACGAGGACGGCACCGCCGCTCGTCACCAGATCCGGCAGCCGGCGAAGGCGGCCGTACTGATCGGGCAGGGCGAACTCGGGTACCGGTGTGCCGACAGGGATCACGTCCGCTCCTTCCTCGTCCCCTTCGATCGTAGGCCGGGGCCCCGTCGCCCACCCCACCCCGACGGGTGGGCATGAAGTGGTGAGCGGCGCCGCATAGTCCTCGGCGCCGCCGCACGCGGTGGCGGCTCGGGTGTCCCAGCAGGTGAGCGCCGCGAGCACCCGCTCGGCGATCGCCGCATGCCCCTGATCGTTGACGCGGATGCCGTTCTCCAGAATGGACGACGACTCCAGCACGGGCGGCTCGGTGAGGCTGACGAACAGTCCGCCGTTCGCCTCCACCGCCGCCTACACGCGTTCCTCGATCGCCAGTAGCGGCTCGGTCACGCCCCGAAGCGGCTTGGGTCCCACGGCGACGACGCAGGCGCGCGGCAGACCGGCACGCCGCGTGAGGAAGGTCTCATCGATCGCCGCCCCCTGACCGAGCGGGTCGTTGTAGGCGGTCACCGTGTCGTTCTGGCCGCCTGCGACGACCACGACGTCCGGCTGCTCCTCGACCGCGCGCCACGCCATCTCGGTCAGCGGCGGGCACTGCGAGTGGCCGCACACCACCGAGGGCGGCCGGGCCGTGTAGCCCGTCCCCGCGCGGCCGAGGTTCAGCTCCAGCCACCCCGACTGTCGGCCACCACGCTCGTCCCGTGGGTGGTGCCGCGGCTGGCGCCGATGCCGTCGCCGAGGAGAAGGACGACCGGACGCTCCCCCACGGCCGGCTCAGCCGAGGGGACGCCGTCGGCGGTCCCGGAGCCGGGGGCGCTGCGACCGGCGACTCGGACGTCGGCACCAGCGCGACCACCAGGCCGACGAAGGCGACGGCCGCCGGGAGGGGCGGCAGCGCGCGCAAGAGGTTCCCCGTCGCGCGCCCATCGAGGGCGCCGCGACCCGACGGCCGGCCGGTCATCATGGCTCCACCACTCTGGCATCCCCGGCTCGGCGACCGCCCGGCGCAAGGCCCGAGCGCACTGGCGGTCGGCGCCCCTCGGCGACCGCGGATCGGCTTCCGGCGGCCTCTCGGCCCCTGCCCGCCTCCGGAGACAGTAGGCTCGGAATCGGGCGGAGTGTTGTCGTGATCCGACAAAACCCGCGTGCGTGCAGACAGGTGCTCCCGAGGCCGAACAAGGCCCGGTTGCCGCGAAGAGAGGTCGACGTTTGTCAGTCAACGACCAGGACCCGTACTCGGTGGATGGCACCGACCCCGACCCCCAGGAGACCGCCGAGTGGACCGAGTCCCTCGACGCCCTGGTCGAGGCGAACGGCCACCAGCGGGGCCGCGAGATCATGCTCAGCCTGCTCAAGCGGAGCAAGGAGCTGCACCTCGGCGTGCCGATGGTCCCGACGACGGACTACATCAACACCATCGCCCCCGAGAACGAGCCGGAGTTCCCCGGCGACGAGGCGATCGAGCGCCGGTATCGCGCCTGGATCCGCTGGAACGCGGCCATCACGGTGCACCGCGCTCAGCGTCCGGCCATCTCGGTCGGCGGCCACATCTCCACCTACGCCTCCAGCGCCACGCTGTACGAGGTCGGCTACAACCACTTCTTCCGCGCCCAGGACCACCCGGGCGGCGGCGACCAGGTTTTCTTTCAGGGTCACGCCTCCCCCGGTATGTACGCCCGGGCGTTCCTTGAGGGCCGGCTCACCGAGCACGACCTCGACGGCTTCCGCCAGGAGAAGTCACACGCGGGCGGCGGGCTGTCCTCGTACCCGCACCCGCGGCTCATGCCGGAGTTCTGGCAGTTCCCGACCGTGTCGATGGGTCTCGGCCCAATCAACGCCATCTATCAGGCGCAGCTGGCGAAGTACCTCACCAACCGCGGCATCAAGGACGCCTCCGACCAGCACGTCTGGGCGTACCTGGGCGACGGCGAGATGGACGAAGTGGAGAGCCGCGGTCAGCTCCAGGTCGCCGCGAACGAGGGCCTCGACAACCTGACCTTCGTCGTCAACTGCAACCTGCAGCGCCTCGACGGCCCGGTGCGCGGCAACGGCAAGATCATCCAGGAGCTGGAGAGCTTCTTCCGCGGGGCCGGTTGGAACGTCGTCAAGGTGGTCTGGGGCCGCGAATGGGACGACCTCCTCGCCCGCGACACAGAGGGCGCGCTGCGCGACCTGATGAACCGCACGCCGGACGGCGACTACCAGACCTACAAGACCGAGGACGGCGCGTTCGTCCGCGAGAACTTCTTCGGCCGCGACCCGCGCGCGCTGGAGCTCGTCAAGGACTACACCGACGAGCAGGTGTGGGCGCTGAAGCGTGGCGGCCACGACTACCGCAAGATGTTCGCCGCCTACCAGGCGGCCATGAACCACAAGGGCCAGCCGACCGTCATCCTCGCCAAGACGATCAAGGGCTACGGCCTCGGCAAGACCTTCGAGGGCCGCAACGCAACCCACCAGATGAAGAAGCTCACGCTGAACGACCTCAAGCAGTTCCGCGACGAGATGCGCATCCCGATCGCCGACTCGGTGCTCGAGGAGAACCCGTACCAGCCGCCGTACTACCACCCCGGCCAGGACGACGAGGCCATCCAGTACCTGCAGGAGCGCCGCCGAGCGCTCGGCGGCTACATCCCCGAACGGCGCACCAAGTACACCTCGATCACCATCCCCGAGGCCTCCGCCTACGCGATCGCGAAGAAGGGTTCCGGCCAGCAGCCGGTGGCGACGACGATGGCGTTCGTCCGGGTCCTCAAGGACCTGATGCGTGCGAAGGACTTCGGCAACCGGATCGTCCCGATCATCCCGGACGAGGCCCGCACCTTCGGCATGGACGCGTTCTTCCCGAACGCGAAGATCTACAACCCGTTCGGCCAGCACTACACATCGGTGGACCGGGAGCTGCTGCTCGCCTACAAGGAGAGTCCGCAGGGCCAGATGCTGCACGTCGGCATCAACGAGGCGGGCGCCGTCGCGGCTTTCACCGCGGTCGGCACCTCGTATTCGACGCAGGGCGAGCCACTCATCCCGGTCTACGTCTTCTACTCCATGTTCGGCTTCCAGCGCACCGGCGACGCCCTGTGGGCGGCGGGCGACCAGATGGCGCGCGGCTTCCTGATCGCCGCGACCGCCGGCCGCACCACGCTGACCGGTGAAGGACTGCAGCACGCCGACGGGCACTCCCCCGTCCTCGCGAACACCAACCCTGCCGTCGTGTCGTACGACCCGGCCTACGGCTACGAGATCGGCCACATCGTCCGCAGCGGCATCGAGCGGATGTACGGCGGCGCGCACCCGGACCCGAACGTCATGTACTACCTCACGGTCTACAACGAGCCGATGCCGCAGCCGGCGGAGCCCGAGAACCTCGACGTCGACGGGGTCGTGAAGGGCCTCTACCTGCTGAAGAAGTCGGAAGTGCCCGGGCCGAAGGCGCAGATCCTCGCCTCCGGCGTCGGCATCCCGTGGGCGCTCGAAGCGCAGCAGCTGCTCGCCGATGACTGGGGCGTGTCCGCCGACGTCTGGAGCGTCACCTCCTGGTCCGAGCTGCGCCGCGACGGCCTCGAGGCCGAGCAGGCGTATTTCGTGAACCCGGACGCGGAGCCGCGGCACGCCTACGCCACGCAGAAGCTGGCCGGCGCGGAGGGCCCGTTCATCGGGGTGAGCGACTACTCGCACTCGGTGCCCGACATGATCCGGCAGTTCGTGCCCGGGCAGTACTTCACGCTGGGCGCCGACGGCTTCGGCTTCTCCGACACCCGTGCCGCGGCCCGCCGGTTCTTCCTCATCGACGGCCCGTCGATCGTCGTGCGCACCCTCGAAGCGCTCGCCGGTCAGGGGAAGGTCGACCGCGCGGTCGCCCGTCAGGCCATCGACAAGTACCGCCTGCTCGACGTCACCGCCGGCACGTCCGGCGCCGCCGGCGGCGAGAGCTAGCCCGGGCCCCGGTGGCTCGGACGAAGGCGGAGACGCTCACCTGGCTGCGCACGATCTCCGGTGAGCTCGCCACCCGCACCCTGGGACGACTCGAGGAGACGCTGCCCTGGTACCGGGACATGCCGCCGGGGCGGCGCTCGGCGGTCGGGCTGGTCGCGCAGGCGGGCATCACTTCCTTCATCTCCTGGTACGACGACCCGGAATCCCTGCCCTGGATCGCGGCCGACGTGTTCGGCGCCGCACCCCGGGAGCTGCTGCGCTCGGTCAGCCTGCAGCAGACGCTGCAGCTGATCCGCGTCACCGTGGAGGTCGTCGAGGAGCGGGTGAAGGACGCGGGTGCCGGTGTCCGCGAGGCGATCCTGCTGTACTCGCGGGAGATCGCGTTCGCCGCGGCCGACGTCTATGCGCGCGCCGCCGAGGCCCGCGGCCTGTGGGACGCCCGCCTCGAAGCGCTCGTCGTGGACTCGATCCTGTCCGGCGAGGCCGACCACGAGCTGCCCAGCCGGATCGCCGCCCTCGGCTGGCACGGCCACGGCGAGGTGTGCGTACTCGTCGGCACGACGCCGCCCATGCTCGACGTCGACCAGTTGCGCCGCACCGCCCGGCATGTCGAGGCTGACGTCCTCATCGGCGTCCAGGGCACCCGGCTGGTGCTCGTGATCGGCCGCGCGCTGCCGGACGACAGCGACGGCGACGAGGCGAACGCGCCGATGAGCTTCCTGGAGATCGCGCAACGCCTGGAGCCCGGCTTCGGCCCCGGCCACCTGGTCCTCGGCCACCAAGTGGCGGACCTCGTGCAGGCCTCCCGCAGCGCCCGCGCCGCCCTCGCCGGCTTCGCGGTCGCGCGCGCCTGGCGGAACGCCCCGCGCCCGGTCGCCGCCGACGAC
>JAODAX010000011.1 GCA_025463675.1 Naasia sp.
CCGCGTCGTCGTGCTCGAGGACATCGTCGACCACACCAATGTCGGGGCGATCTTCCGGTCGGTCGCGGGACTCGGTGCCGACGCGGTGCTCATCACCCCGCGCTGCGCCGATCCGCTCTACCGTCGCAGCGTGCGCGTGAGCATGGGCACGGTGCTGCAGGTGCCGTGGACGCGACTGCCCGAGTGGCGGGAGGCGACGCCGCTGCTGCACGACGCCGGGTTCACGATCGCGGCACTCGCCCTCGCCGACGACGCGGTGCCGCTCGACGCCTTCGCCGCGTCCGGCCCGGAGCGGGTGGCGCTCGTCCTCGGCTCGGAAGGGGACGGCCTGAGCCGCGCGGCCCTCCGGTCCGCCGACGCGATCGTCACCATCCCGATGCGCGGGGGAGTCGACTCGCTCAACGTGGCGGCGGCCAGCGCGGTCGCCCTGTGGGAGCTCCGACCGCGCTGAGCCGGTTCTGCAGGCCGTCTCGAACCGTGTGAGGACGTCAGGAAAGAGTGCGCACCGACGCGTCCGTCGGAGTGCCGCCCACCATGCACTCGAGACTCTTGCTGCCATCGCTCGAGGGGATGGCCACGAACCACTCGGAGCCGCGCGCTTCGATGGTCGCATCGGGGGAGTAGCGGCTCCAGTCGATGGGCTCGCCGGAGGCCACCCACGCCTCCTTGCAGGCGCCCAGCAGCTCCTCGTCGCTCCAGTCGGCGGGCGGCGCCTCCGGGTCCTCGGTCGGCGCAGTCGGCGCGACCCACGGCGGGGCCTCGGTGGGCACCGGCTCTACCGTCTGGCTCGGCGCGGAGGGTGACGGAGCCGCCGCAGAGGGCGTCGTGCTGTTCGACGTCGGCAGCAGGGACCCGCAGCCGGACAACACGCCGACGAGGAGGGCGCCGGCCACGACGGCGGTCAGCGGGCGGAGCTTCGACATCAACAGGTGGCCTTCTGGGTGGTGACGGTGATCGCCGTATCGGGTCGCGCAGCTGTGCCGGCCGGCGGGTTCTGCCCCACCGCGCTGCCGGTGGCACCCGGTGTGGTCTGACACTGCTCGGTGACGTTCGCGAAGCCGGCCCCGTTGAGCGCGGCCTTCGCGGCGGCGAAGTTCGGGGCCCCATTCACGTCCGGCACCGTGCGCAGTGCGCCGTTGCTCGTGTACACGGTGATAATCGACCCCTTCCCGACCGACCCGTTCGGACTCGTGCCGCTCACCTGACCGACGGGAAGCGAGGAGTCCTGCTGGCCCCCGTCGACGAAGCCGAGCCCGGAGCCTTCGATCACCTTGCGTGCGGCCTCGATCGAGAGGCCGGTCACGTTGGGCACGTCGACGGTCTGACCGCGCAGCAGCTGCGCCGTCGGTTCGGGGAAGGCATCGCCTCCCCACTTGGCGTTTGCCACCGACATCACCCGCGGGAAGATCCGGTGGCGGGCTGTCTGAACCGCGCCGCTATCGAATCTGGGGTACTTGCGCTGGTTGACGTCGCCCCTGACGTTGAAGACTCCAGCAACCGTGGTCGCCTTCGTGCTCGACCCGGTCATCCACGTCGCCTTCGCTTCGTCCGTGGTGCCCGTCTTGCCGAAGATCGGTACCATCGGGTTCGTCTTGTTGTAGGACTCGCGACCGGTGCCGCCCTGGAAAGCGTTCTTCAGGGCGTGGGCCGCAGCAGCGGCGACTTCGGGTTCGAGCGCCCGGCTGCACGTCACCGGAGGCACCGGCACGTCGGTGCCGTCGGAAGCGACGATGCGATCGATCGCGATCGGCTCGCAATACATCCCGCCGGCCGCAACCGTTGCGAAGGCACCCGCCATCTGCAGGGGAGCGATCTCATTGGTGCCGAGGATCGTCGCTGGATCCTTGACCAGTTCCCCGGTGCCGGTGGATCCGTCCAACAGGACAGCACCCCTGTCGGCGCGGTACACGCCCATGGACGCTGCGGTATCGCGGATGCCACACAGGTCGAGCTGCTTTGCCATGGCGGTGAACGCCGTGTTCTTGGAGGTGCGGGTCGCCTCCATCGCCGTCATGAATCCCGGGTTGTCCAGCTCGTCGTTCTTCGGGTCCCAGCTTTCACCGACCGTCATGGTGCCGCCCGGTTCGCAGGAGGCGCGCCAGTGGGTCCCCGCCCAGTTCCTGCGGCGGGCGTCGACGCCCTCGTTGAGGCCGTGCCCCTCCTTCAGCCACTGCAGCAGAGTGAACAGCTTGTACGTCGATCCGGGCTGGAAGCCGCGGGAGCCGCCCAGCGTGTAGTCCGCGTTGTAGTTGACGGCCGAGAACTGCGGCCCCGAGGCGAGCACCTCCGGATCGTCGGAGTAAATCTTGTTCTGCGCCATCGCGAGGATGCGGCCGGTGCCGGGCTGAACCGTGACCACGTTGGCGCCCACGTTGAAGTCGGGCAGCGACGAGGGCACGTTCTCGTTGATGGCCGCCTCGGCCGCCGCCTGCAGCTCCATGTCGATGGTCGTGTAGACGTCGTAGCCGGAGCTGACCAGGCGGTGCATGCGCTCCTCCTCGGTGGCTCCGAAGAAGTCGTCGAATTTGAACAGTCGGACGACGTAGTCGCAGAAGAAGCCGGCTCCCTGCGCCGCCTGGCAGCCGTACTTCGGACTGGTGATGAACGGCTCGACAGGAGCGGCGACGGCGTCGTCGTGCTCCTGCTGGGAGATCATCTTCTCCTCGAGCATCTTGCCGATGATGTAGTCGCGGCGCTGCTTGTTGGCGAGGTAGCCGTTTGCGGCGCCATTCGTCTCGCTGTCCGGGTAGTCGAGGCGGAACTTCTCCGGGTTGTTCACCACGGCCATGAGGCTCGCGGCCTGCGGCAGGGTCAGGTTCGCCGCGGTGGTGTTGAAGTAGTAGTTCGACGCGGCCTCGACGCCGTAGACGCGGCCGCCGAAGTGCACGATGTTGAGGTAGCCGAGGAGGATCTCGTCCTTCGTGTACTTCTTCTCCAGGCCGATGGCGAGCTTCATCTCGCGGAGCTTGCGCGCCTCGCTCGTCTCGGTGGCCTTCCTGAACGCGGCGGTGATCTCCTCCTGCGTCGTCGCGTCCTTGATGGCGTTCTGGATGTTCACGTTCTTCACGTACTGCTGCGTGATGCTCGAGCCGCCCTGGATCGGCTTTCCGAGCGCGTTGTTCACGAGCGCGCGCACCGTGCCCTGAAGGTCGATGCCCCCGTGGTCGTAGAAGCGTGGGTCCTCGCCGGCGATCGCGGCGTCGAGCGCGTAGCCGGCGACGGCGTCCTCGGCCACCGAGACGCGGTTCTGGTCGTAGAAGGTGGCGAGGTGGTGCGGTGAGCCGTCCGGGTTGGTGCCGTAGATGTTGGTGCGCTGCGACAGCGCGCCGATCTCGAGGTAGGTGGGCAGATCCTCGAACAGTCCGATGGTGTCGGAGGCGGCCATGCTGGTCACCGCGATCGCCGGGGTGATCGCCGCCGTCGCGAGCACGCCCGCCGCCACGCTGACTCCGATGAAGCCCAGGAGCCCGCCGACTCGGCCGGGAATGCGAGATGTCGCCACGTCCGCCCCTTTCCGGGGGACAGACTACGTGCTGCCTCGGACGCGTCCCTGGCGGCCCGCCGGGATAATCCGTTTCCCGGCCCGCGACGGACGGCCCGGCGGTCGCCGGGCCCCGTATCCTGGCCCGGTGTCGTCCGCCTCCCTGACGCGCGCGCAGGTGTACCGCCGGCGGCGCATCGCCGCGTCGAGCGGGCTGCTGCTGGCGGCGGGGCTCGTCGCGGGCGGCGTCTACGTCCCGTCCGCCGCCCTCGCCGAGCTGCCGGATGCGGCCCCCGTGCTCATCGCCGCGCCGGTCGCCGCCCCGCCCGCGGCGGCGCCGGCGTTCCCCGGCTTCGGCAGTGGAGCGGTGGGCGCGGTCGGCTTCGACGGGGTCCTCGCGTCCAGCGGCGAGCAGGGGCCGATGCCGATGGCGAGCATCACGAAGGTGATCACCGCGCTCGTCGTGCTCGACGCCGAGCCGCTCGGCGCAGGGGAGCCGGGTCCGGACATCCGCTTCACCCAAGCGGACGTCGACCTCTATCACGACGTACTGGCACACAACGGCTCCGTCCAGCCGGTGAGTGCCGGGCTCGTACTCACCGAGCGGCAGGCGCTCGAGGCGGTGCTGGTGCCGTCGGCCGGGAACTACGCGGAGTCGCTCGCGCGCTGGGCGTACGGCACGGAGGCCGCGTTCCTCGCGGCGGCACGGACCTGGCTCGATGCCCGCGGCCTGACCGAGACCGTGGTGGTGGAGCCCACCGGGATCTCGCCGGACAACCGCAGCACGCCGGCGAACCTGGTCGAGCTGGGCAAGCTCGCCCTCGCGCAGCCGGCCGTCGCCGAGATCGTGGCGCGGCCGACCGCGACCGCTGACGGCATCGGCGTGATGGCGAACACCAACAAGCTGCTCGGCATCCTCGGCGTCGACGGCATCAAGACCGGGACCACGGACGAGGCGGGTGCGTGCCTGCTGTTCGCAACCGACTTCACGGTCGGCTCGCGCACCGTGACGCTCATCGGCGTCGTGCTCGGCGGTCCCACCCATCCCACGCTCAACGCAGGGATCGCCGCGCTCATCGAGAGCGTCATCCCCGGCTTCACCGAGGTGACGTTGACGACGTCGGGGCGAGCGTATGCGACCTACGAGACAGCCTGGGGGGAGACCGCGACTGCGGTCGCGATGGCCACGGAGACCGCGCTGGTGTGGTCGGATGCCCCCGTGACGGCCGCGGTGGACGTCCAGCCGGTGGAGGAGGCGCCCGCCGGCGCAGAGGTCGGCGCGGTGACCGCGACCGCAGGCGCGACCACCGTCGTGGTGCCCCTCCAGCTCGACCGCGAGATCGACGCGCCCGACTTCTGGTGGCGGGTCACCAACCCGCCGTGGGAGCGCCCAGCCGCCTGAGCCGCCGCCAGGACAGCGCTCAGAGCGCGATGCCGCGCTCGCCGCCGTCGCGGTACGGCCCCGCCAGCGGCCGCTTGGCCTGGACGTGGTCGCCCGAGGAGACCCGCTTGATCCGGCGGACGACCCACGGCACGAGATACTCCCGTGCCCAGACGAGGTCCTCGGTGCGGGCCTGCCGCCAGGTGCGCTGCGGCAGCGGCTCCGGCTGCATCGGCTGCAGCTCGTTCGGCACGCCGAGCGTCGCGAGCACCATGCGGGCGACGGTGTGGTGGCCGAGCGGCGCCAGGTGCAGCCGGTCGCGATCCCACATCCGGGCGTCTTGGATGTCGGTGAGCGCCCACTGGTCGGCGACGATGGCGTCGTGCCGCTTGGCGACCGTGCGGATGTTCTCGTTGTAGATCGCCACCCGGCCCCGGATGCCCCGGAAGACCGGGGAGAAGCCGACGTCCGTACCCGTGAACAGCAGGATCGTGGCGCCCGTCTCGGCCAACCGGGCGACCGCGGTGTCGAGCTGGGCGCCCAGCTCGTCCGGGTCGGCGCCCGGGCGGATCACGTCATTGCCGCCCGCCGACAGGGAGACGAGATCCGGCTGCAGCGCGACCGCCTGCTCCACCTGCTCGTCGATCACCTGCTGCAGCAGCTTGCCGCGGACCGCGAGGTTCGCGTAGCCGAAGTCGTCGACGCTCAAGGCGAGGACCTCCGCGACGCGGTCAGCCCAGCCGCGGTGCCCGCCCGGGCTGGCCGGCTCCGGGTCGCCGATGCCCTCCGTGAACGAGTCGCCGAGCGCCACGTATCTGCGCCAAGGATGCACGTGCGTCATGTCCACCTCCGCTCCGCGGGGACTCTCCCGTGGAGACGGCCACCATTCTGCTGCGAACGTCGGACACGCGGGGTGGGGCGAGGGCGCCCGGTACTATTTGATCGAGTGAGCACCCCGCATCTCTTCGACCCCACTCCCGGGGCCGGACAGGCGGAACACATGCCGCCGTCCTTCCCGGCGCGCGCCCCGTGGGGCACCGCGGGCAAGCTCCGGCTCTGGCAGGAGGAGGCGCTCACCGCCTACTTCGAGCGCGAGCCGAAGGACTTCCTCGCCGCTGCGACGCCCGGCGCCGGCAAGACGACGTTCGCTCTCCGGCTCGCCAAAGAGCTGTTCGCCCGGCGCATCATCGACCGGGTCACGGTGGTCGCCCCGACCGAGCACCTGAAGCGGCAGTGGGCGGAGGCGGCCGA
>JAODAX010000110.1 GCA_025463675.1 Naasia sp.
GGTCAACGATTCAGCACAGCGACGTGCGGCGGCGACTTTCCCTCCGCGACGCAGGAGTTCCGCCAGGACCGTGTCCACCAAGGGAGAATGTCCGCCAGACCCGAGAGGCCGGGCTATTGCCAGGGCGCCGTCCAAGTCGCCCTTGGCTTCGGCGATGGTCTGAAGCCCGTTCCAGGGCCATTGGGATTTTCGCCGGTCGCCGGCTGCGTGCAGTGCCGCACTGGATTCTGCGAGGCGGTGGGGCTTGCGTGTGGCGCAGTCGACCAGAACCCGGTACAACCCGGTGACCGGACCAAGGGAGGACAGCCTGCTGTCGACGCGAAGAGCCTTGGTGAGGTGGCTGTGCGCGTGCTCCAGCTCGTCTTTCCAGTAGCAGGTAATTCCGCGCGCGAGCCAGATTGGAGCCATCGGCTCCCGGGAACCCCAACCCGACGCTTCGGCCCGCTCCAGGGCGGTCACAGCCTGATTGTCAGCTGCTAGGAGGTCACCGGCTTCCGCGAACGCCAACGTGAGCTCTGCCGCCGAGCAGACCTCCACGGCCTCGAGCCGATCTGCACGTCCGGCAGCCGAGGCCGCTCGCAACAGGGTGATGGCTTGTTGGCCATCGCGGTGCAGCCGCACCTCAGCCTGGCCGCGCAGGAAGAGCCCGGTCGCATGGGTGGCCGGATGGCCGTCGGCCGCGGCGTCCACGAGCGACCGGCCCTCCTCGGCAGCATCGGGCAGGTCCGGTCGGTCCTCGATAAGGAACAGTTCGAATAGGCCGCGGCTGATCTCGAACCGGCGGCGGCGCGCGACGTCCAGTGCAGAGGCGCCCGCAAGCGCACGGCGGGTGAGTTCCGAAGCCGATCCGCTGTCCCCGGCAAGCCCTCGGCACGCGGATCTGATCATGAGTATTTCGGGGTCTTCGCTCCATGGCGCCGGCAGCTGCAGACACAGCTGTTCAAGGCCGGGGATGTCGTCGCGGAGCACGAACTCCAGCCAGTGCGCTCCGAGCGACATCAGCGCCTGCAGGGGGTCCCGCCCCCACAGGGCCTGGGCGACGCTTGTACCGACGTCGGTGTCCTGAAAGTGCCGGGCAGCCACCCGGTGCAGGCTTTCGGCGAGGAGCGGGTCCCGCCGCTCCAGTATCCCGCGGCATTGCGCGGCGAAGAGCGGATGCCAGCGGCACATGGATTCACCGCCGCGGTGGTGGCACTCCTCAACGAAGAGACCGTTGTGCAGGCATTCCTGCAATAGAAGACCGCCGTCCGGGCCATAGAGCTCGACGGCGAGCCGGCTGCCAAGACAGTCACATGTCGTGGCGCGCAGGACGAAGTCTGCCAGCGACGGGGCCAGCGAATCGAGCACTTCCTCAGCAACGTAGTCTGCGAAAGGACTCAGCATCGTATCGTCGGTGGTGATCGTCGCTGACGGATTACCGGACCGCGCGAGCGCGCCGAGGCCATGGTGCACGGCGATCGGCCATCCGCCCGTGACCCGCCATAGGGGCTCAACATCGAAGACGGCGCCCCCTCCGGGCGAGGAAGCCAAACGGGCGACCTCGTCTCGCGTAAAGGCAAGGTCGGCGGCACGAAGCTCACCCAAGCTATCTCCGTGCCGGTGCCTCTCCAACCGCAGCGGCGGCTGGCCGCGGCTGGAGAGGACGAGCCGTAGGGTCGGCGGACCCGAGGCGGTGAGCACACCGAGGATTCCATCGGCCAGCCAAGTACCGGCCAGGTGAAGGTCATCGATGACCAGGGCCATCGGTTCCGCGAGCTGCTCCAGGGCCCCGAGCACAAGGTCGTAGGATTCGGCCGGGTCGGGGGCCAGCTGCTGGTCCAGGGCCAGCAGGGCGTTGTCCCCGGGGCGGGGGAGTTCGCTTGCCGCGGACTGGATAGCGGCCACGACGCCGCAGAACAGCCGCGCGGGCCGGGTGTCGAAGCTGTCGAGGGACAGCCAGGCGCAACGCAGATCGCTGGTGCGGACCCAGTCACCCACAGCCATGGTTTTGCCATAGCCGGCCGGGGCGGTGAGGAGAGTCAGACGGTGGGACCCGGCGGCCGCGGACAACGCCTCCTGCAGGCGCGGACGCTCCATGGCGCCTGCGCAGCGCCGGGGCGGCCGGATCCTGAATGGCGGGCCAGGCATCCATCCGGAGACTGGGGTTCCTCCCACGCGTCCCATGCTAGGCGCATCCGCAAGGACGCGACAGGGCGAAGGGACCTTCCCGGACCTATTGACGACTAGTAAGAGCCCTGTCCTTCACGGCCGCTCCATCCGCCGCCCGCGGATCCGGGTATGCAGGGCGCCAGCGTGCGCGTATCAGGTGTCCTGATCGGATGCCTTTGATTGGCCGGATTTGTTGACTCCGCCGGAGGGGCCGCGGGGCACGGCGGCTTGGCGGGCTGCGGTGCGCTGGTGCATCCGTTTCGTGTAGGGACCGGTCAGGATGCCCCCGATGAGCAGGTACAGGATGATCACCGCCCCGAAGTCCAGCGTCGGGAAGTTCCCGCTGGCGATTACCAGGGCGATGCCCGGATGCCGGAGCGCGCTGGAGAGGGCAAGGACCGCCGAATCGT